>JBGPLS010000181.1:0-6206 GCA_041486565.1 Gemmatimonadaceae bacterium | reverse complement strand
GATTCTCCCCTCACGCATCATCGCTCCCGCGGGCCCAACATAAGCCGCGACGCAGACGTAACGAGCCGTGCGCGCCGCCGGCCCCTCACCGCGCAGCTGGCGCTCGCGATCGATGCGCGCCAGGTCACTCATCAGCTTCTCGTTGTTCGCCGCGTCGAGCGCCACACCGCTCAGATCAGTTCGCCCTGAGTATCTCCTGCTGAGCACACCTGGCGCGCCACCCAGCGCATCGACGACGAGTCCCGAGTCGTCGGCAATCGTCGGCATGCCACCGGTCAGGTTGTGAAAATATCGCGCCTTGGCAACCGCATTCTCCTCGAACGTCGGATAGCTCTCGATCGCGTCTTCGGCATCACTGACTGGAATCCCGAGGGCGTCGGGGTGTGTCGTCTCGAGATCGAGATCGCGGAGAATCTCGCTCAACTCGCGCAGCTTCCCGCTGCTCCGCGTAGCGAGGAGAATCGGGCCGCGCTCAGCGGCCAAGCGCCGCCTGCTGCTCGCGGTCGAGGCGCTGGATGCCGGCGATCGCCAGGTCGAGCAGACCATCGAGCTGCGCTCGATCGAACGTCCCCTGCTCGCCTGTGCCCTGCACCTCAACGAATTGTCCCGCCGAGCTCATGACGACGTTCATGTCCACCTCGGCGCGAACGTCCTCGGCGTAGTCGAGATCGAGCCGCGGCTCGCCGTCAACGATTCCGACGCTGATCGCCGCCACTCGCCGCTTTACCGGATTCGTCTTGATCTTTCCGACCTCGACCATCCAGTCGAACGCGGCGACGATCGCGACCGACGCACCGGTTATCGCCGCCGTACGTGTTCCCCCGTCAGCGACAAGTACGTCGCAGTCGAGCTTGATCGTGAACTCACCGAACTTGAAATCGTCGAGCATTGCGCGCACGCTGCGGCCGATGAGGCGCTGAATCTCCTGCGTTCTGCCGCCGAGCTGTGACCGCTCGCGCGCGGTTCGGGTGCGAGTGGCGCGGGGAAGCATCGCGTATTCGGCGGTGAGCCATCCCTCGCCTTTCCCGCGCCGCCACACCGGCACGCTCTCCTCCACCGAGGCCGTGCACAACACTCGCGTTGCGCCGAATGTGATCAGACACGAGCCCTCCGCGTACGGCGCAACGCCCCGCTCGAGTGTGATCGGCCGCAGATCGGAGTTAGCCCGACCGGTTCTCGTCTCGCGCTTGTTTGTCACCAAAGGTCTCTATGATTGATGTTGTGGAGTGCCCCGGAGTGAGCGGGATGACGACCGCTTCTCCTCCCCAGCTCTGAACTTCGCTCGCCCCGACCATCGAGTCCACCGTGTAGTCGCCACCCTTGACGATCACGTCGGGCCTGAGCGTCCGCACCAGCTCCAGCGGCGTGTCATCATCGAACAGGACGACGAGGTCCACCGCCTCGAGCGCGGCGACTACGTACGCCCGCTCTGCCTGATTGCGAACCGGGCGCTCCGGACCCTTCAACCGCTTCACGGATGCGTCGGTGTTGAGTCCGACGATCAGCGCGTCCCCATGCGCGCGTGCCTGGGTCAGAAGGTCGACGTGGCCGGGATGGAGCAGATCGAACACCCCATTCGTGAACACCACCTTCCCGTGAAGCTGATCTCGCCGCGCGCGAGCGTCGTCCCACGACGCGGCAATCTTCCTGGCGGGCGGCCTCACTGCGCTCTGCATTTCGGCAGCTGCGTGACGCGGTGGTCAGCCGGCGTCAGAAACGCTGCTCGACAGAGGGCCGCAGGTGCACGGACTTCTGGATATCGAAAGGCAGTCTCAGCGGCTGATCGTACTCGCTCCAGATGTGGATGATGTTCTCGTCGCGGACAATGTTGACGTCCTGCGCTTCCATAGGGAGACCGACGGAATCGGCGAACGATCGCAGGCGGTCCTTGATCTGTGTGTCCGTCCGGAGCTTCGCGAAACGCGCCTCCTGCTTCATGGCGTCGCGCAGACGATAGTAATCGAGCAGGTCCTGCCCGGCGTACATGCCGAAGTAAATGATCGTCACCAGAATGGCGAGCTGGATGACACAGCCGAGGCGGCTCGTGCCGCGCGCTGCCCGGTGCATTGAGCGATTCACCATTGGGACTGCGCACCCTGGATTATGTCGGCGACGATGCGGTCGATCGCCTGCTTGCGGCCAACGGCCTCTCCTCGCTCCTCGTATTGGCCGTCGGCCGACAGCCCCTTGCGCTCCCACAGTGTCTTGCCGCTGACCTGGTCCACCATCTCGATGTCAACGGAGATCTGCAGCTGGCGCCTGGCGGTTGTCGTCTCCTTGTTCGTAGCGCTGTAGCCGACGGGAATGTCGGTCTCGTAGCGCCGGATCGTTCCGCGAACGATCGCGTTGGCGCGCGCTTCGGCGGCGTCGCGAAGACCGAGGCGATTGCGGAGCTGGTCACGGAGTGATTCGACGAGCTCTCGCTGAATCTCCGGATTGGCTGTGAGGTTCTCGAACGGAATTATCGCGACCGTATGGACGTGCGACGGCAGTCCTCCGCCGGAGAATCCGTAAAAGCAACCAGTTAGCGCCAGTGCGACGCTAAGAACCAAAGATCGCCGCATCGAAAGCTGGAACCTCCTCATCACGGATGATCCCGAGCCAGAGCTTCCGCCTGCCCGGGACCTCGTACAAAAGACGGCCACCGTCGTCACGCGTCACCACCTCCGCTATGCGGCCGCCGTTCAGGCGCGCAACCTGCATCAGCCGGCGTCCCTTGATGGTAACCCGCCACATGACAGGCCGGCCGATTTCAGCGTACAGCGTCTCGCCATCCTCCGTTATTACGGTATCAGGAAGAGCCGGAATCGCAAGCCGCCCAAGTGCCGCCCACATCATCGCCGGCGGAGGAAGCACGCGCTGAACCTGATCCCTGTTCGGACCGCGAAACGAGTTTCCAATCAGCACCGCATGACCGGCGGCTACTCCCCCGGCGAGAAACAAATCGACCCGCGCGGTGTCGGGAGCGGCAGTGCGCATCGCCCCTTCACCGTGAGTCAGGAGGCTGTTCTCCTCGTAATCCCAGCGGAAGACGACGCGTCTGTGGCCGCCCGCCAGCTGAATGCTTGGCAACACGCGGTTGGGAGCGGGAGCGCCCGTGAGCGGAGCCATTCGCGGCGCGCACGCCGCCAACGCCAACAATGCGCCCGTCATTGCGAGGAGCTTTCCCTTCATCGGGGCAGCACCGCCAGAACCGCGTCGCCCTGGACGAGCGCGTCGAGCGCGCCGAAGCCACGCAGTACCCTTCCGAAGACGGTGTAGTGCCCATCGAGGTGCGGCTGAGGCGAATGCGCTATGAAGTACTGGCTCCCGCCGGTGTCGGGGCCGGACAGAGCCATACCCAGCGCGCCACGGTCGTAGCGGCGCGGATTCATCTCGTCGCGAATCGCGTAGCCCGGACCGCCGTTACCGTCGTCGCGCGGATCACCATCCTGCGCGACGAAGTTGGGGACAACGCGATGAAACCTCGTTCCACGATAGTAGCCCGAGCGCGCGAGAGTGAGGAAGTTGTCAACGGTGATCGGAGCGTCGGCGCCGAACAGCTCGAGCACGATGTCGCCGCGCGGTGTTCGAATTGTCGCGCGCTGTCTCTCGCCGCCGAGTGCCGGAAGTATGTAGGATCTCACCAGTGTCTGATACCACTCGATCGGCCGCGGGGTCCCCGACGTGGACTCCCACCCGTGAAATGCCGAGATATGGGCTGCTTCCGCTCTCACGAACGGATCAGACGACGGCTCGAGTCGCGCGAGGCTCGTCTGGAGCTCCGGAGAAAATGCAGCGCTGTCACGCTTCCACGCAGCGGCGAGGTAACGAATCGCCGCGATCCTGGCGTCGTTCGACGAATCCGCTGCTGCGCGCTCGTAGCTGGCAAGCACCTGCCGCGCGTCGGTTGCGTTCGCGCGCCGCGCGAGCGGTCCGAGCACGGTTGCCCGGACCATGTAATCGGGATCCGACAGTCCGCGAAGCAACGCGATGTGAGCCGGCGCCGGGAGGAGCGAATCTGATCCAGCGATCACCGAATACGCTTCAGCGCGCACTCGCGGGTCCTTGTCGGCGATCATTTCCGTGCCGAGCTGAGCCGCGAGCCGGGCGTTGGGCGAGCCGCCGGCCGCATTGAGAGTAGCGGCGCGATAGTGCCAGTCGGGATGTCCCTGCCAGGTGACGAACTGCGGCAACAACGCCCCCGCATGCGCGGCCGACGCCAGAACACTCGCCCGATACATCAAGCTCGTGTCGGCGGTCCAAAGCGGCGTCCAGCTCGCAACTGTAGAGTCGAGCACGGTGCCGAGCGATTGCGCCGCCGCAATTCGGGCATTCGCGTCAACGTCGCGAGTGGCAGCGACAACCCGCGCCCGGCCCCGCGCGCCATAGGTCGCGAGCGATCGGAGGGCGTTGATGCGAACATGAGGATGTGGATCAAGCACGAAGCGTGAAAGCACTCCGATGGCACGATCGGCGAGCGAATCGCCAGCCGCGCTCCTGGCGAGACCGCGGGCAATCTCCGCTCTGGCGCGCTGCCGTGCCGTGGAAGACGATATGTAGGCGTCGGCAGTAGGTGGCGTCACGGTCGGTGACTGGACTCGTCCAGCGCGGCTGTCGGCGCGCGAGGCCCGAACGAATTCAGGATTGTCCGCAAGGGCGATGAGATCGCGCACGCCCGACGGGGCGCGGGTCCGCGCAATCGCATAGGTCGCGGCCCAGACAACCGACGGTGAGCTGCCGGGCGACAGATAGCGCCGCAGCTCAACCACCGGCAGCGGCCGAAGCTTGGCCGCCGCGAGAAGAAGCTGGATCGTCCGCGCCTGTTCGGTGACGGGAGCGGCGAGCGCCAAGATGATCGCGTTGCGAGCAGGGGTTCCAATCTCTCCAAGAGCCCACGCCGCCTCCCGGGCAACCCGCGGTGGGCCACCGAGTGCAGCGGCGAGCGGCATTACCGAAGCAGAGTCGCGCAGCAATCCGAGAGCATATGCGGCGTTGGCAGCTACGACGACATCGCGGTCGGAGAGCAGCTCGCGGAGGAGAGGCGCGCCCGGCATTCCGTGCGCCGCGCCGACCTGGCCGATTGCCAGCGATGCAGCGGCGCGTAACGGTGACCAGCTGCTGGCGATGGCACTGTCAGCCAGCGCGCGATTGAATGTCCGCGAGTCGGTCATCGCGAGCAGCCGCGCATAGAGCGCGACGTTGCGTCGTGACGCCCCCTGCCGCGCGCCCTGTGCCCGCACAGTCCGGGAGTCGGCCGCGACCGACACGATCAACGCCGCCGCGACAGCAATCCTAGCTGCGCGCATCTTCCAGGACCCTCCGAATCTGAACCGGCAGTTCGGCAAGCTTCCCCTCGCTGTTGAGCGAGGCGAGCGTCGTGGTCGCTGAGGCAAGGCGCAGTCCGGTCGTCGCATCCTCAATCCGGTAGTCGAATGTAACGGTACGTGAGCGGACATCGGTCACTCTCGTGCGGACCCGGATCAGATCATCGTACCGGGCGGCAGAGTGATACCGCACCGAGGCATCGACGACCGCAAGCGAGACGCCACCGCGCTCCAGATCGGCGTACGACGTCCCGAGCTGTCGAATGAGATCAGTCCTCCCGATCTCGCACCAGATGAGGTAGTTCGCGTGGTACACCACGCCCATCTGGTCGGTCTCCGCGTACCGGACCCTGAACTCTATTGTGCTTTCTCCGGGGCCTGAGGCGGTGCCGTCCATGGGCGTAAGATACTGGATTGGGGGGGACGTGGGTTTGGGTCGAATTGAAGAAATAATCAACCGAGAGGAACGCAGCGACGAGCTGACAGTTGTTGTAGGCGGCCAGCCGCGAGCGAAACAACAAAGAAGGCACCTGGATGGAATGACCGAGCTATGAGCAAGCTGAACGCTGGAACAAATCGCGAGACGAGCTCTGCGTTCAAGACACCAGGTCAGGACCGCCGGCAGTTCTTCGCTCGTGGCCGACTGCTGCGCCTCTGTGAGCTGGACGCTGTGTCTCTCTCGTTTGACCCGCAAGAGTGCGCGGATTTGTCAAGCATGGAAAGCCCCGCTACAATTGCCATGTGCTCGCCTCTCCATGTTACCTCGTTTCCGATGCGCATATAGGCGTCGCGTCGCTCGACGTGGAGCGCTCATTCGTTCGATTTCTGCGCGAGCTGCGCGGCCGCGCGGGCTCCCTCGTAATCAATGGAGATCTCTTCGACTTCTGGTTCGAGTGGAAG
>JBGPLS010000180.1:0-6282 GCA_041486565.1 Gemmatimonadaceae bacterium | reverse complement strand
TGTAGGTGATGTTGTGCGTCGAATCGGTCAGGACGTGCATCGTACCCTTGGCGATTTTCCAGCCGGTATGCGGGTCGTAGTTCGCGGTTCCCGCCGAGATGATGTACGACGGATAAGCGGGACCGTTGCCCTTGCGCTCGATGGTAAGCCCTTCCAGCACCTGCTGCAGGACATGCAGTGCCTGGATCTTGTAGACCCGCCCGGCATCCGCGGAGTACGCGAAGTTATACCGCTCACTCGATTTCAGGAACTTCTCCGTCTCGAGCAGCTCCAGCTTGCGCCGGTTGGCCATTGGCGTGATCTCGCCGAGGACGAGTCCGGCGACGGTCGCCAGGATCGCTCCGAAGAAAATCGGCGCGATGCATCGGTAGAAGCTCACGCCCGACGCCTTGGCGGCCGTTATCTCCGAGTGCCGCGTCAGCGACCCGATCGAGAACACCGTCGCGAACAGCACCGCGGCGGGGAGAATCATGAACATGTAATCCGGCAGCGAGTAGACGTAGCTCAGCGCGATATGCGATATCGGGAGCTTCTGACCGAGATACTTGTCCAGGTTGTCGGTGATGTCGAAGATGATCAG
This sequence comes from Gemmatimonadaceae bacterium, assembly GCA_041486565.1. Lineage (GTDB taxonomy): Bacteria > Gemmatimonadota > Gemmatimonadetes > Gemmatimonadales > Gemmatimonadaceae > UBA4720. The sequence goes on along the minus strand of JBGPLS010000180.1, from coordinate 5,702 downwards.
CAGCAGCGGAAAGCCGAACGTCGTGGCGATGAAAATCTTCCAGAACTCGGAGAAGACGTACCGGTCCAGCGGCCTCACCAGACTCACGACGTGCCGGGACCGGAGGTGGCGACCGCGCGCCGACGGCTGTCGGGCGAGCGTTTCAACCGCTGCCGTGCCGAGCGCAGAACCTCGCGGACATCGCCTCCCCGCCCGCTGGTGTTTTCATAGCCCATCCGCGACAGCAGGAAGAGCGCGAGGGCGGTGAAGATGAGATTGGCGCCCCACATCGAGATGAAAGGCGGGATGATCCCTCGTCTGGCGAGTGATTCTCCGGCGATCAGACCGACATAGTACAGCGCGAACACGATGAGGCTGACGCCGATGGTCAACCCGACGCCGCCGCGCGGAAAACGAAGCGCGATCGGCGCGCCGAGGAGGATGAATACGAAGCACGCCGCCGCCAGCGCGAACTTCTTCTGGATCTCGACCTCGTATGCGTTCTCGCTTCTTCGCGCGTCGTCAACGCGAAGCCGGAGTCCGTCGAGCATCGGCGGCAGCGCGGAACTGGGAATCGTGGTCGTGTCAACGGCCTGGGTTGGTTTTCCAACCGAATCGGCCGGCGTGCCGCCTCTTGTCGTCCCCTTCGCCCCCGGCCGCAAAGGCACCTGCGCGCCGAGTGTCTTGACCCCGATCTGTTCGAGGAGCGCACAGTAGGCCCGACCCAGGCCGATGGTGATCGGGTCGTCGACTTTCGTCCCCAGCACGTCCTTGCTGAGCTTCACCCTCCGTCGCTTCGCCAGCGCGAGCTTCTGGAGGAACTCCTTCCGCGCGGCGGCGAGGGTGTGGCGAGCCACGTCCGCATTCCTCTCCATCTCGCACACCGACATCTCGCGCTCACCTTTGAAGTTGTCGTTCTGCGTCTTCTGGAACTGGTTCCCCACGTTTCTCACCCGAATGAGCTCTGTGCTGAAGTAGACGCGCTGGAGCTGGTCGGGCGTCATCGTCGGAACCTCCTGAACGCTGCCGCTGTATAGCGTAAGCTGGAGGTCGGCCTGATTGGGGGACATCAGCATGTCGCCGCTGTCGGCGAAAACCGTGCGCCGGCGGGTTGCGTCGCCGACGTCGTAGATCGTCACCTCCCGCATCCTGTTCGATGCCTTGCTGAGATGTCCGGCGCGGAGGTAGAGCTTCCCCGGGCTCACCTCATTGATGACCTGCTCGCGCAGTCCGAAGGTCGGTTTCTTCTGCGCGATGTCGCCCTGAAGCGTTCGCAGCCGGTGATTGGCGCGCGGGAGGACCTGATCGTTGAACGCAAGCATGAACAACGTCACGCCCACCGCCGCAACGAGCACTGGCGCGAGCACCCGCCGAAGCGAGGTGCCACCTGCCTTCATCGCCGTGATCTCGTTTTCGGAGGCGAGCCGGGTGAACGCGTACAGCGTCGAGACCAGCACCGCCATCGGCATCGACAGAGCTATCGTCAGCGGTATCGAAAGGCCGAGAAACTCGGCAATGACGCTCCACGGCAGTCCTTTCCCAACGAGCTCACCGAAGCGCTTGGCGATGTATTGCAGCAACAGCAGCGATGTAAGCGCTGTCAACGCAAACACGAGCGGTCCGACGTGCTCCTTGAGGACGTATTTGTGGAGTATCTTCACGGGGTGAAATATACGGGGGGCTCGTCGGACTGTGACCCGGCGGTGACTGTACACCGCTGGGTCTTTTCCCTCTCGCTCGCGGTCGCGTTCGCCGCGATGAGCGCCGGTGCGCAACAAACGCGACGGACGAGCATTCCGGCGAAGGACACTATGCCGGTGAAGGACACGGTGCGGCTGCCGAAGGATACTGTGCGCGCCCCGACCGATACCGCGCGCACGCCAGCCGATACGTCATTGCGTTTGCCGCTGCCGCCGCCCAGACCCCGCATCAGGCTCGGAGGCGATTCGCTGGCGATCCGACTGCCATCCGTGCTCTCTCGCGCCGAGCGCGAGACCTACCGCCAGGCTGCTGCGCAGATCGAAGCGGCGCGAGCGACGGCCTTTCAGCAGAACATGCGGGCGATCATCCAGGCAGTGTGGGGCCAGGTCGCGACCTCTAGCTTCGCCACTGCAGAAACGCAGCCGCCTTTCGCCGGCGAGGCTCCCAAGCCACCGAAGACCGTCGCGGCGCGCGCCGGAGACATCATCTCCGATCACACCGACCTGGGACTCCAGCTCAACGGTCGGATGGAGGTCCGCGGAGAGAAGAACCAGAGTGAGCAGTGCGCTGCCGGCGGATTCATAGATCCGGTCTTCAATTGCCGAAGCGCGTTCGAGCCGCTGCTCGATTTCCAGTTCAACGCGCGCTCCGGTGGCGTCGTCGCCGACCGCGTCCACGTCGACGTGGACTACGACACGCAGCGCGAGTTCGACGCATCCAACAACATCTCCGTCAATTACGAAGGGAAGGGGAACGAGTTCCTCCAGCGGCTCGAGATCGGCAACGTCACCTTCCAGCCCCCCGTGTCACGCTTCATCACCGCCGGAATTCCAAGTGGCAACTACGGCGTCCAGGCCATCACTCGCATCGGACCGGCGCGCGTGCGCACCATCCTCGCGCAGCAGAAGGGAAACATCGTCAACGATCGGGTCTTCACCGTTGGCGCTCAGACGCTCCAGGCGGTGGACCGGAGGATCGAGGATCACCAGTTCGAGCCCCGCAGATTCTTCTTCACCGTCTCGCCAAAGCTGTTCGGGGCAGCCTACCCCAACATCGACCTCCTCGACAGCCGGCGTATGACTTCCCTCGCGCTATCGCTGCCCGACACGCTCCGCCCCACGAAGATCTTTCTCTATCGCCTGCTGATCGGAGGTCAGCCGCCCAATCCCAGTGGCCCGCAGTTTCGCATCCTCGGCGATCCGCGGTCACGCCGCGGTCAGGTGTACGAGCGCCTCCGCGAAGGCGTGGACTACTACGTTGATCCATCGCAGCTCTGGATCGCGCTGGTGCGTCCGCTCTCGCTCAACAGCGAGCGCCTCGTCGTCGCCTACCGCGTCAACATCGACGGCCGCGACACGGTGCACGTGACAACCGGTGGCACGCCCGACCTCGAGTACCACTCGGAGAGAGAACAGTTTGCCAATCTGCTGTGGGACCCGCAGATCACTCCCGGCGATCAGGCGTTCGAGCGCGAAATCAGAAGCGTCTACCGCATCGGCGGGCCCGAGGTCCAGCGCCAGAGCGTCGTGCTGAAGATCGTCACCGGCACGGGAGCCGATCAGGAGAAAGCGGTCGACGAAACAGGCGTCGCAAAAACATTTCTCCAGCTCTTCGGCCTCGCGCAAAAGACGAACAGCTCCACTTTCGACATCGAGAACCGCCTCTGGCCTCGGCCCTCGGATCCGAACTTCGAGCTCAGCCTCGGTGCCTCTGCGTCACAGATCATCCGCGATCGCTTTCTCGTTTTTCCGTCGATCAGGCCTTTCGCCACCAATGGCCTCGCCAGCCGGCTCAATCCGAGCAACGACACGATCTACACGACTCCCTCGGAGTATGTGAGATCAGCGCAGCGGCCGCAGTCCGTCTACCACATCCGTGTGCAATACCAGTCGGCAGGAAATGGAGAGGGAGGAAGTTTGATGCTCGGCGCCGTGCAGGTGCGCCCCAACTCCGAGCGGCTGCTGGTGGATGGAATTCCTCTCGTCCGCGGCACCGATTACACGGTGGACTACGACCTCGGTCGCGTATCGTTCGCGCGTCCCGATACGCTCTTTCGCGGTCCGCGCCAGGTCACTGCCCAGTTCGAGGAGAATCCCGTCTTCGCCGAGACCCCGACCTCCATCTTCGGGGCGACCGCCGAAATTCTGCTCGCCAGCGGAAGCATCAACTTCACCGCCATCTCGCAGACGCAGAAGACGACCTTCAATCGTCCTCCACTCGGATTCGAGCCGGCCGCATCACTCGTCGCCGGCGTCACCGCGCTGTTCAACTTCGACGCATCGCCGCTCACCTCGCTCGTGTCGCGACTTCCATACGGGGAGACAACCGTCCCGTCGCGAATCAGCGTGTCGGGCGAGTTTGCAGCGAGCCGCCCCGAGCCCAACGCCGCGGGCCAGGCATACATCGAGTCGTTCGAGGGAGAGGGTGGTCTCCAGGTCCCGCTTCTCGATACGCAATGGTACTACAGCAGCCAGCCCGCGCTCGGTCGCGAATTCGCAGTGCGCTACGGCGCGCCGTCGCTCGACCTGAGTCGCGCGGCGACGCTCGCCTGGCAGGGCGATGGGCTCGATGCCGCCAGCCGCGCCGTTCGCTACACGATCGAGCAGATCGATCCGCTGACGACGCTTGCCGGAATCGGAATATCCGGCCCGGAGCCGATTCTCTGGATGACGTTGTATCCGCTGGCCATCGGCGGATTGCGCGGCGATGGCAGCTTCCAATGGACGGTCGGCAACACGCCAAGTGGCCGGCGATGGCGCTCCATCCGAACGCCTCTCGGCACCAGCGGATCCGATCTGTCCCGCGTCGAGAGCATAGAGTTCTGGGCCCAGATCAGCGTGGCGCCGTCCAGACGCAGCAGGAATCCCGTGCTGATGATCGACCTCGGCGATGTCTCGGAGAACAGCGTCGCCTTCGCCCCTGATACCGTGACAGTTCGCCGCGCCGAGGGCACGTCCGCGGGACGCGATACCGTTTACACCGGCCGGAAGATCCAGGGGTTGGACCGTCTCGACAGCGAGCGCGATCCCTTCTCGCGCGCATTCAACGTCGGTGTCAACGACAACGGACTCCCCGGAGACGTGGCCGGCATCATCACCGCGGTCGTCGATACTCTGCCCGGCGTTCCCGCCGTGTCGAAGACAGTCCGCGCCCTCGCCACCTGCAAGGGCGGCTACGCCTTCGTCCGGGTCCTCGGCGACTCGCGCGTGGACTGCACGGTCGGCAACAATCGCCTCGACGACGAGGACATCGACGGCGACGGGGTGCTCAACCTCACCGGTGCCGAACGGGAGCAGGAGGCGCTCCGCCGCTACATCGTGAATCTCGCCGACGCGTCGAAGTACAATCGCGTGGGTCGCTGCACAGTAGCGCCGCGCGTCGTCGTCGGACCGCCGCAGGACTCCGTCTGCTGGGTGCTCTTCCGCATTCCTTTCCGCGCTCCCGATGATTCCATCGGCTCGCCGCTTCTCCGCCGAATCCGAACCATCCGGCTGACGATGCTTTCGTCTGACGCGCTATCTGACAACGAGTTCAGTCGCGTTGCAATCGCCCGCCTGCGACTCACCGGCGCACCATGGATCAAGCGGCGCGACACCGGACTCCGTGGGCTCGGCGCCGAACAGCCCGGCTCCGGCTTCGTGAGCGCGGGTGTCATTGGCACGCAGGATCGCGGGCTCGCCAACGGAATCAGCTACGACTCCCCTCCGGGCGTTGTTGACGAGCCCGACACCAAGCAATCGAATTTCCAGACGAACAGAATTCAGATCAACGAGCACTCGCTGCGACTCACCGCCGGCGACCTCGCTCCGTACGACCGCGCGGAAGCCTATTTCCGGTTTCCCGAAGGCGAGAAGAATTTCATGGCCTACAATGAGCTTCGGCTCTGGGCCCGCGGAATCCGGAATGGCTGGGGAGACAATGGGGATCTCCAGTTCTTCGTAAAGATCGGCCGCGATCCAAACAACTTTTACCTCTATCGAACTACGCTCAATGGCGGTAACGGCAGGGAAGCGTGGCTGCCG
>JBGPLS010000179.1:0-6354 GCA_041486565.1 Gemmatimonadaceae bacterium | reverse complement strand
CGCCCCCGGATCGAAGAAAGGTCCCGCCTCGTCGCTGGGCGATGCAGTGATCGCGGCCGATGGCACGACCCACAGGCTCACGACCGATCCGCGCCTCGCATAGACGTCGCGCGCGTTCTGAAGCGCCATCTCGGCGTCCGCGGCGTGAAGACTTCCCACATGCTCATGGGGCGCACCCTGCGCTTCCTGCGCGAAGACCTCCCAGAGTGGCCACTGGCTCGCGCCATCGGCTGATCCGCCGGTGCCGTCAGCCCCGGGTCCGCCCGCTTCTTTGCCGGCTGCGGGAGCGGGGCTGCTCGCATTCGTAGACCGAGCCATCGCAGGCCGTCAGGCGGCGTTCGAGGCTGATGCCGGCTGATGCTTCGCCGCGTACGCCTCCGCGGCTTCGCGCACCCACGCTCCCTTCTGGTGCGCATCACGCCGTGCGTCGAGCCGCTCCCGATTGCACGGGCCATTGCCTTTTACGACCGCCCAGAACTCGTCCCAGTCGATCGGTCCGTGCTCCCAGTGTCCCGTCTCCTCGTTGTACTTGAGGTCAGGGTCAGGCAGCGTGAGATCGACCGCCTTCGCCTGAGGAACCGTGAGATCGATGAAACGCTGTCTCAGCTCGTCGTTCGTCTTCCGCTTCACCCGCCACTTGATGAGCTCCGCGGTGTTCGGAGAATCAGCGTCGCTCGGGCCGAGCATCATCAGCGATGGCCACCACCAGCGGTTGACCGCGTCCTGCGCCATTGCCTTCTGCGCCGGAGTGCCGCGCGCCAGAGTGGCGATGATCTCGTAGCCCTGCTTCTTGTGGAAGTTCTCTTCCTTGCAGATGCGGACCATCGCCCGCGCGTACGGCCCATACGACGCCTTCGCCAACACCGTCTGGTTCACGATCGCGGCGCCGTCAACGAACCAGCCGATCACACCCATGTCCGCCCAGCTGAGCGTCGGGTAGTTGAAAATGCTCGAGTACTTCGCCTTACCTCTGAGCAGCTGATCCACCAGCTCCGCCCGGTCCACGCCGAGGGTCTCGGTGCCGCAGTAGATGTACAGGCCATGCCCTGCTTCGTCCTGGACCTTGGCGATGAGCGACATCTTCCGCCTGAGCGACGGTGCCCGGGTGATCCAGTTGCCCTCGGGCAGCATGCCGACGATCTCGGAGTGCGCATGCTGCGACATCATACGGATGAGCTGGGTGCGATAACGCTCCGGCATCCAGTCCTTTGGCTCTATCGTCTCATCGGCCGCGATCCGGGCCTCGAACCGGGCGTTCAGAACGGTATCGTCCACGGTTTTTTGTGTGTCTTGCTGCATCGCTGTTCCCCGCTGTGGAACCATTCGTGCGTACCTTCTAAACGTATCGGCGGAGGGTGGCAAAAGTTAGCCGCGACCGCCTGTAATGTGTAAACTTCGGGTGCAGAGCGGTTCCCGCCGCAAGTTTCTCGTGCAGGGCATATCACTCACCCCCCGAACAGGATGTCAGTGGACTCCAACGGCCCGGACTTGTCGATCGAAGCTGGCAGCGTGACCTCCGAGACCGCGAACGGAGTCACCACGATCACGTTCTCGCACCCGAAGAGCAACTCGCTGCCCGGCCACCTGCTGGCCGAGCTCACCGAGGCTGTCGGCGCGGCGGGCAGCGATGCCGCGACTACGGTAATCGTGTTGCGGAGCGAAGGCACAGGAGCTTTTTGTGCCGGCGCATCCTTCGCCGAGCTCCAGGAGATACGCGACGCCGAGGGCGGGAAGCGCTTCTTCATGGGATTCGTCAATCTCATCATCGCGATGATCCGCTGCCCGAAGCTCATCGTTACGCGCGTCCACGGAAAGGCAGTCGGCGGCGGCGTGGGAATCATCGGGGCGTCCGACTATGTCATTGCGACTGACGCTGCGGCGGTCCGCCTGAGCGAGCTGGCCATCGGGCTCGGGCCTTTCGTCGTTGGTCCGGCGATCGAGAGAAAGATGGGAATGGGTCCGTTCAGCGCGATGGCGATTGACGCGGACTGGAGGGATGCTCACTGGGGCGAGAGGCACGGCCTCTACGCCGAGGTCCACCACGATGTGCCGGCCATGGATGCGTCGCTGGCGAAGCTCGTCGCAACCCTGACTGCGAGCAATCCCGACGCGATGGCTCGGCTCAAATCAGTTTTCTGGCAGGACACCGAAGACTGGCCCGCGCTCCTCGAGTCACGGGCCGAGATGAGTGGAATACTGGTTCTCTCCGAGTATACGAGGAAGGCGGTCGGGCGGCCCTGAGACAGACTCAATCCGCGGATGGATCTGTGGGGCCGCCGGTGAGGCGGTGAGACTGTGAGGAAAAGCGGGGGATCACGTCGCCGCTTGAAGACTTTCCCGGGAGGATAGTCTCTTTTTTTTGGGTTAACCGCAACTACAACGACAACTACAACTACAACTACAACTGCGGCCCGAACTTCAGGCAACGAGTGCAGTTCCCAAAAATTAGTTGCAGTTCTCACCGCCTCACAGCCTCACCGGCGACCCCGCAGATGCATACGCGATACGAGTCTATCTCACGTCCGTCGATCTCAACTGGCCGGGGCGGCCGGCCTCGGCGGTCCACCTGTAATCGGGACTTTCGTCTGCGCGCTCTATGAAGATTTCGGTGCTGACAAGCCGAGCGTCGGAATAAATCGCGGCGGCTGGCGGTGGTGCGTCGCCTGCTCGAATGCGTAGGCGAGGCGAATCAGAGTCGGCTCGCTCCACGCGGCACCCATGAACGAGATCCCCACGGGGAGACCGAACGCGAAGCCGGCCGGGACATTGATGTTCGGATAACCGGCGACGGCCGCCGGCGTCGAGCTCGCGCCTGTGAAATGATCGCCGTTCACCTCGTCGGTAGTCCACGCCGGAGCCCCGGTCGGCGCGACGATCGCGTCGAGCTTGTACTTCTTCATCACGGCGTCTAGCCCCTGCGTCCGCGCCTTGAGGTGATTCTTCGCCAGAGCGTCGCGGTATTTCTTCTCGGTCAATGGCCCCTTCTTTTCGGCCATCAGCATTATCTCCTGGCCGAAGAAGGGCATCTCGCGGTCACGGTTGCGCTCGTTGAAGTCGATCACGTCCTTGAGCGTGCGGACGCGGACGTTCGGCTGGAGCCCGGCCAGATACTTGTTGAGATCCGCCTTGAACTCGTAGAGCAGAACGTCGAACTCGCTGTCGTCGAAGGTTCCAGCGGTCGGAATGTCGGCGGGATCAACGATTACGGCGCCCTTTGCCTTCATTACGGTGATAGCGTCGTTCACCAGCTTGTCGGCTGCATCGCTGTAGCCGAAGAACTTCTTCCGCGCGACACCGATTCTCGCCCCGTGCAATCCATTTGCGTCGAGGAAGCGCGTGTAATCGATTCTCGTGTGCCCCCGGCTGGCGAGCGTCGCCGGGTCCGATGGATCGATGCCGGCGAGAACGGTCAACAGAACGGCGGCGTCGGCGACCGTGCGCGCCATCGGACCGGCCGTGTCCTGGCTGTGTGCGATCGGGATTATCCCCGACCGGCTGAGGAGGCCCAATGTCGGCTTGATCCCGACGATTCCATTCGCTGAAGAAGGGCAGACTATTGACCCGTCGGTCTCGCTTCCGATGGCGGCCGTCGAGTAATTGGCGGACACACCGGCGCCCGACCCCGAGCTCGATCCGCAGGGATTCCGGTCGAGGACGTACGGATTCTTCCCCTGTCCGCCGCGGCCGCTCCATCCGCTGGACGAATGCGTGGACCGGAAGTTGGCCCATTCGCTGAGGTTGGTCTTGCCGAGGAGAATCGCGCCGGCGTCACGGAGCTGGCGCGCAATGAACGCATCTCGAGGTGCGATGGATCCCTCGAGCGCCAGCGAGCCCGCTGTCGTCGTCATCCGGTCGCCGGTGCCGATGTTGTCCTTGAGAAGAATCGGAATGCCGTGCAGCGGACCGCGCTGTCCGCGCGTCGCGCGCTCACGGTCGAGGGCGTCGGCGATCGCCAGCGCTTCGGGGTTTGTCTCGAGCACATGCCGAAGTGTCGGTCCGCGGCTGTCGAGCGACTCGATGCGCTCCAGGTACTGCTCGGTGATCGAGCGCGCAGTCCGCTTGCCCGTTGCCATCTCTCGCTGTAGCTGGACGATCGTCGCCTCCTCCAGATCGAAGTCGACGGTGCGGGCGGAGCTGACGGTCGTTTGGAGGCGCGCCGGATTCCCTGCGCCGAGAAGTACCGCGCCGCCGAGGGCGCCGTTCCGAACGAAGTCGCGCCTCTGCATCAGCCGATTTGGCAGTTGGCGAGCCCGCGCTTCTCGAGATACTGCTGATGGTAATCTTCCGCCTTGAAGAAAGTCGACGCCGGAGTGACCTCGGTGACGATCGGGCTGTGATACTTGCCGCTCAGGGTGCGCCCTTCCTTCGACGCCAGCGCCGCGATCTCCTGGTCATGGTCGTGGTAGAAGATCGCTGACCTGTACTGCTCGCCAACGTCGGGGCCCTGCCGATTGAGCGTTGTGGGATCGTGGTTCTCCCAGAACACGCTCAACAGATCGTCGTAGGTGAGACGCGCCGGATCGTAGGTGACCTCGACCACCTCGGCGTGGCCTGTGCGTCCGCTGCAGACGTCGGCATACGTGGGATTTGCCATCGTCCCGCCAAGGTATCCGACTCTCGTCGAGAGTACTCCGGGAAGCTGCCTGTAAGCCGCCTCGACTCCCCAGAAGCAACCGGCTCCGAAAGTCGCAATCTTTGACGGTGAGTCTGCGCTCTGCGGCGTCGCCGTGGCGGGCCGGGCTGTCTCAGTCGCTTTGTCCTTCTCCATTCGTTCTCCTTGCATCGGCCGAACGGCCTTCATTCATGTAATGAGCCAGCAGGTGGTGAAAGTGATGCGTTCCGACCTCGCGCCGCGGAGAGAATCTCCCGCGGTCATAAAGCCTGGAGCTCACTCCACGCTGCACCGACTCGACGACTTCTTCGTCCTCCATCTCCACCTTGTGGAGATCCGCGCCCACGCCTTTCTCGCGAAGCGATTCGTTCCAGACGTACGAGATGAACGAGATGCGCGAGCGCGCGGGACCAAGCGGGCTGACGAGATTGAGCGATAACCCCCACGGGTAGAAGTTCAGCATCAGGTTTGGAAAGAGCCAGAAATAGAATGCCGCGACACGCTTGCCTTCATCCGGATGGCCGGACGGGAGGTCGAACACGACTTCACCCGGCTTGGCCAGTCCCATCTGGAGACTGCCGCACGGAAAGGTTTCGGTGTAGTAGGCGTTGTAGTCCAGCTGCTCCGACAGTCCCTGATGGACATACGGGATGTGGAATTCCTCGAGGTAGTTGTCGCAGTAGAGCGCCCAGTTTGCGTTGATCAGGTAGTCACGCGAGCCATTCGCGTCGCGGCGGAACTCATCGAGCGGCATCCAGCCGACTCTGGCCTTCACGGGAGCGATCCATTGTTCGAAAGGGATTGCCGGGTCGAGCCCGGTGAACAGCAGCGGACCCCATCGGTGAAGCGGGAGCCGCGGAAGATCGTCGGCTGCACTCGGGAAACCCTCGGCGCCATCGAACTCGGGCATCGAGACGAAGGAGCCGTCCATCGCGAAGCGACGTCCATGGTAACGACAGCGGAGCGTGCGAAGGTGTCCTTCGCCCTCGACGACCAGCGCGCCGCGATGCGTGCAGACGTTCGACAGGCAGCGCAGCTCGGCGGACTCGTCCGACGAGAGGAACAGCGGCTCATCGAGGCAGCCGTCGAGAAGCGTGAAGGGAAGTACGTGACCGGGGGCCTTCACTCGCGCCGCGTCGCCGGCCCACTGCCAGCTCCGCGCGAACACGGCGTCCTTCTGCAGATCGTAGTACGCCGGGTCGGAATAGGCTGCGGCGGGGAGGGTGGATGCGCGAGAGATGTCGGCGTCGATGTCAATGGCCGGCGGGATGCCCCCGTTACGGTTGCGCGTGACTACCCTCGATCTGGCTTCTGTCTGCTTGCCGGCCATGAATGAGATTACGAACTTTCGGCGAAACTTCCAGCCGTGGCGGCCAGTAGGGAATCTCAAAGGAGGTACCAATGTTCAACCTGATTACGCTGCTCATCGCCCTTGCGGCGGTAGTGATTGGATACGGCGGGGCGCGGCGGTTCGTCCGCGATCGCCTTCGTTATGTGGACGGCGCCCAGAAAGGAACAGCGCCGATCATCGCCGGCATAGTCGCATTTCTCATTGCGCTGCCGGTGGTCTGGCTTCTTCCGCTGGTTGAGGTCGGGACCGCCATCGCGTTTGCGGTGAGCGTGGCGACAGGAGTCGCCGTCGGCGCACGCGACATCAAGAGCGGGAATTATCCGTCTCTTCCGAGGGCGTGACCCCGGACAGATACCAGATCCAAGAGCGTTTGGAACCACGGAGAACGCGG
>JBGPLS010000178.1:0-6356 GCA_041486565.1 Gemmatimonadaceae bacterium | reverse complement strand
GTTCTCGGTTGATTTTGTTCTGAACATCACTTGACGCATTTCGTCACGAGTATCCGACCCACCGTTGTGTTGCCGCGAATCCGTCCGAGCTGCTCCGGCGTCCACTGCTGTCCATTCGGCGCCCGTGATGGAATCGAGAAGCGAAAGCTCAGGCCGCAATGCGCCGGCAGGACGAGATAGAGACCGTCCTCTCCCTCCGCCGGCTTCACTCCCTTCTCGGAAACGAGGCGAGTCATGGAGCTCCCGACGCGAAGTCCGTCCGGCGTCGCGAATCGCGGAACGTCCACGGCAATCCGCATTATCAGCTCGCCATCTACCATCGCGCGAACCGTCGCTCCCCCGAGCACGACGGTCAGAATTCTTTCCGTCGTTCCTTCGGTTCCCAGCTCACTCGCATCGCGAACTACATTGCATGAGCGCTTTACGACTCCCACGGTGCGACCGATCACGAGATCGCCGATGCCCGAATCCTTGAGGACTGTTGCATTCCCGACACCGCAATGGAGCTGGCTCCCTGGTACCGATGGAGGTTCTTTCGGAGCGGTGGCAGGCTCGAACACGGCGGGCGTCACCGCAGCCGGAGGATCGGCCGCCACAGCCGCGCCAGAATCAGGGGATCGGGCAGCGTCCGAGCGTCCGCTCTGATTCGAGCAGGCACAGACGAAAAGCGCGAGCGGAACCAGGACCTTGGGGCGCATCGGTAGTTGCCGTTGGGGTACGACAACAAGATGTGGACAGATGGGCCCGGACGCAAAAGCCAGTTTGCGCGTGATGTGTTTCCAGTTAATCCGTCTTGCGTGAATCCGTAAACAAGCCGTTCAAATGACGGATTACCCAACCTGAACCACAAGCGGCTGCGTAAGCTTCACGGTAATCCTTCCTCCGCTCGGCACGCACCCGTCCACCTTCGCGTTGGCAGCTCCGATCGCTGCCCCTGCTGCCGCCCCGCCGGCGGCACCGATCACCGTGGACTTCGTCCTGTGCCCCAGGATCTGTCCGAGGATCGCGCCGATCGCGGCGCCCCTCACCGCGTCGCCCGCGGTGTTCGACTCGCCGCGCACCTTTTCCACCTGCGCGTAGCTGACCTCCGACGTCACCGGGTATGTCTTTCCATTGAAGGTGATGGACTCGACGCGCAGACCGATCTCGATGTTGTCGTTGGCGCGCTGGCTTCGCTTGAGCGACGTGATCTCGACGACGGCGCTCGATCCCGCTGGAATCACGACTCCGTTGGAGCCTTGCACAGGCTCGGAGGTCTGCGCGGTGAACCTGTCACCGACGGCGTTCGTGTTGGTGCAGATCTTCTGGCCTGAATAGAACGACATCGTAGAACCGACGGAGACTGTCCCCAGCGCCCGTTCGGATCCGGGCGCTTCGGCGGTGACGGTGTTTCCACTCGCGGTCACCGCCTTCGATCCGATTTCCGGCGCGGCCGGTGCCGGTGCGGGACGCGGTGCCAGACGCCTGACTACGGGCGAAGTCGCAGCTCGCGCGCGCGGTCTCGGCGCCGGTACCGGCTCGGCCGCCACAGGCGCCGGCTCGGGCTGCACCGGAACGTCCTGCAGCTGCGGCTGCGAGGCGGTGTCGCGGTTGGCGAGAGCAAGATCCCGCGTCAGCGAGGTGTCCTGTGCGAGCACATCGTCATTCTTCTTGTCAGAGCATGCTCCGAGAGCAATGCCTGCGGCCAGCAGGAGTGATGCTCGAACCGCAGTTTTTGCGAGTCTCATCGAAATTGCCTTGGGAATGCGAAGGCGCCGCGCAGAGACAATCTCCGCGCGGCGCCTTCAAGTTCTTTACGGGAAGCGGCGGCCGCCGATGCGTCCCGATCCCGGGAACGTGGTGGGAATCGTGGGGAAGCGCTGGTTGATCGACACCGGCACTCGTCTGCGACCGTCGGCGCGAGGATCGCACTCGTCGCCGTCCACGCCGCCGCCACGAAGCACGACGGAGATGATTCCGCCGAGCACTCGGCCAACGTCGGAGCCACCACCGCGTCCAACCTGCGTGCCGGCTCCCGATGGCATGTCAATCGGATGCGGGCGCTGCGACGTAGTCGGAGCGGGATCTGCAGGAGCTGGTGCGACCGCTACCGGCTGAGGAGCGACTTCCTCGCTCACGTCCGCCTTCTGCGCCTCTACCGGCGCCGGCGGTGTGGGCGCGGGCTTGTGCCGCGCGACCCGCTGCGACTGAGCGACGCGCTTTGGAGCGGGGGGAGTGGTCCGCTCGATAGCCGACACGACCTGGCTGCCCTTCGTCGAAGGCGTCGCCAGCGTGATCCCGTCAGTCGACGAAGCAAGGTCGAGATCCTTCTTGAGATCATCGCTCATCGCCTTGTCCTTCCCGCACGCCGCCGCGATCAGCCCGGCGGCCCCAATAAGAACAATCCTGGTAGTCGTCCGCACAGGTCCTCCTTCCCACTCCCCATCGCAATGCACGGCCCGCACGGATATGCGAGCCTGCCTGCTGAAATTGAAGCCTATCGGTGCAACGGCTGCGCCAGCCCGTTTTCCCTCTGGAACTGGCCTTGAAGTCCCTTCTCTGTCCTCCGCGAGTGACAGCCCGTTCCCGCGGATTGGACAGCCCTACGCCGCCCTTGTGGCAGTCGCATGCAGCGGCTCAACAGATGGTACACCGACTGCCGGGCAACGTGCCGCCATCCCGGACTCGACGCGCCGAGCCGGTAGCCCCGCCTCTTACTCTCCGGGCTCGGTGGCTTCCACCGACACGTTGAGATCCTGACGCAGCGTGGCTTCGCCGCTCGCGATCGCGTGCCAGGTGATCTCGTTTCCCTTCCGGAAACCCTTCTTCGTCACCTTTACGCCTTCGGGTGAAATGGTCGCGATGTGCGGCTCTCCGTTGATCACGATCTCGCGCTTGAGTGTCTTCTCGAGCTTTGTCGGCATGGTCCAGCCTCCGCTGAAGGGTTCGATTCCTGCAACAAGATGCAATATCTTCCAGCCATTGCCACCCTGAAACACCAGACCCGATGGAACTGAACGCAACAGATCAGGAAAAAGCGCCGGCGTATCTGGTGTACGAATACGAGCGCCGCGCCTATCCTCTCTCCGACGCCGGCTTTGCCATCGGCCGTGATGCGAGCAGTCAAATTGTCGTCCGCGAGCCGTCGGTGTCGAGGTTTCACGCCGAAGTTCGAGCGGAGGCGGGCGAGTATGTCCTGCATACTTCGGGCGCGACGGGGACGCGTCTCAATGGACACGCGGTCACCACTCCACGACAGCTCAAGGACGGTGACCACATCGAGATAGGAACTGTCGAGCTGACATTCAGGCGGTCCAAGCTTCCGCTCGGCGTATCCATCGTCGATCGTGTCGAGCGCCATCCGCTCGACGACATCCTGAGCAAGAGAACCACGATCAGCAATCCGATACTCGGCAGCGGACACCGGCCGGAGGAGCGTCGCGGCCGGCTGCCGATGGTCATTTTTCTCCTGCTCCTGGCCGCCGTCGCGACCTACCTGTACTTCACGCAGTACCAGTAAAGCGCGCGAGCACCCTCGTCTCGAGCGCTTCCTTCAGCGGAGCCAGCTCGAGGCGCTCCAGCACGTCGGCTGCAAACGCGTAGGTGAGAAGCTGCCGCGCCACCGACAGTCCGATTCCGCGGCTTCGCAGATAGAAGAGCGCCGTCTCGTCCAGCCGCCCGACCGTCGCGCCATGGGTGCACTTCACGTCATCGGCGAAGATCTCGAGCTGCGGCTTGGTGTCCACTCGCGCGTGCGCCGACAACAGGAGGTTGTTGTTGCTCTGCTTGCCGTCGGTCTTCTGCGCCTCCGGATGCACGTAGACCTTGCCGTTGAACACTCCGTGCGAGTGGCCGTCGAGAATACCCTTGTAGAGCTCGTGGCTGGGGCAGTTCGGCGCGATGTGCTCGACGAAAGTCTGGTGGTCCACGTGCTGGGTGCCGTCGGCGAGATAAAGGCCGTTCAGCACGCACTCGGCTGCATCTCCCTCGAGCACGGTGTAGACATTCGTCCGCGAAAGATCGGCGCCTGTCGCAAAGGAGAACGACTCGTAGTAGCTGTTCCGCGACTGGCGGGCCTGAATCGTCTCGACATGGAACGCGCGAGTGCCCTCGCTCTGAAGCTTGTAGTGGCTGAGTCGCGCGCCTTCACCGAGAATCACCTCGGTCACCGCATTGGTGAAGTAGCCGCCGTCGCCGACCGAGTGATAGCTCTCGACCACCGTCGTCTGCGAATGATGCCCGGCGATGATGATGTTGCGGGGATGGGACACTGCACCGTCGCTGCCGGCGGCGATGAAGACGAGCTGAACCGGATCATCGGCGACCACGTTTGCCCCGATGCGCACCACGGCGCCGTCGCGGAAGAAAGCTGAGTTGAGGGCCGTGAACGCGGAGCTTTCGTGGCCGGCGACGCTGCCCAGCTGGTGGCTTAGGGTGCCGTCGGCATCCTCGGCGATCGCTTCCGCCATGCTCTGCACCGAGACGCCGGTCGCCGCGGCGCCAGACTTCTCAATCGACGAGAGCTCGCTGTCGTAGCGTCCGTTGACGAAGACGAGCATCGGTCCGGCCAGCTTCGCGAAGACGAGCTGCGCCACGTTGTCGGGTGAGAGTCGCCTGGAAGGCGGCTCAGCGGGGTGAAAGGTGCGATCCGCGATCGGCGCGACACTCGTGAAGTGCCAGTCCTCGTTCTTCATCGTCGGGAAGCCGAGCGACTCGAAGCTCTGCATCGCATTGCCGCGGAAGCGCGAGAGCCATTGCGGCTCGGCTCGGAACACCGACGAGGCGAGACGGCCAAAATCGGCGCGATACGCTTCGCGCGCCGCCGCGTGGGGGAGAGCAGTCAGCTCGGGAGGAGCTTCACCCGCGGTGGCGAGGACCTCGGTCACGCGGCGGCCCCGGCAAGCCAGTCGTAGCCTTTCTCCTCGAGCTCGAGCGCCAGCTCCTTGCCGCCCGACTTCACCATTCTTCCCGCGAACAGAACGTGCACCTGGTCGGGAATGATGTGGTTGAGCAGCCGCTGGTAGTGGGTGACTACGATCGTCGCGTTGTCGGGACGGCGGAGCTTGTTCACACCCTCGGCGACGATGCGGAGCGCGTCGATGTCGAGGCCGGAGTCTGTCTCATCGAGGATTGCCAGCTTGGGCGAGAGCACGGCCATCTGGAGAATCTCGTTGCGCTTCTTCTCGCCCCCCGAGAAGCCGGTATTCACCGAGCGATTGAGCATCGACGGATCCATGTCCACGAGCTTCATCTTCTCTTCCATCAGGTCGAGGAACTCGAGCGGATCGAGCTCCTCCAGTCCCTTCGCCTTCCGGATTTCGTTGAACGCCGAGCGGAGGAAGTACGCGTTGGTGACCCCCGGGATCTCCACCGGATACTGGAATGCGAGGAAGATCCCCTGCTGCGCTCGCACCTCGGGATCGATCGAGAGCAGATCCTGCCCCTCGTACGTGACTGTCCCCTCGGTGACCTCGTAGCCCGGGTGGCCCGCCAGCACCTGCGCCAGCGTGCTCTTCCCCGATCCATTGGGGCCCATCACCGCATGCACCTCTCCGGCGTTAACCGTCAGGTCGACGCCGCGAAGTATTTCTTTTCCGGCTATGGATGCGTGTAGATTCTTGATCTCGAGCACTGAAGTCCTTGGAATGGTCGATCCGCAAGCATGTTACGCAGAGTTCAAACCCACTCAGTGGCGCGTCGTGAGTTTACAGTTATTCCGTTGGCCGTTCTTCCGTTCCATCACGGAATAACGGGCGACTGATCAACTGGAAACTCCAAACGCGCCACTGAATGGGTCTATCCCGCCTACCTACCCGACTGACCCCTCGAGCGTGATGCCCAAAAGCTGCTGGGCCTCGACAGCAAACTCCATCGGCAGATTCTGGAAAACCTCGCGACAGAAGCCGCTGACGATCATCGATACCGCGTGCTCGGCACTCAGCCCCCTCGACTTGCAGTAGAAGATCTGATCCTCACCAATCTTCGAAGTTGAGGCTTCATGTTCCATCTGAGCAGTGGGGTTCTTGACCTCAATGTAAGGAAAAGTATGGGCTCCACACTTGTCACCTAACAACAAGGAGTCGCACTGGGAGAAATTCCGCGCGCCTGAGGCATTCTTGAGGATCTTCACTGCTCCCCGGTAAGTGTTTTGCCCGTGTCCGGCAGAGATCCCCTTGGAAACGATGTTGCTGCGGGTATTCTTTCCAATGTGGATCATCTTGGTACCGGTATCCGCTTGCTGATAGTTATTGGTAAGGGCCACTGAATAAAACTCGCCAATCGAGTTATCCCCCTGAAGAATGCAACTGGGGTACTTCCAGGTAATCGCAGACCCCGTTTCGACCTGAGTCCAGGAAATCTTGGAGTTAATCCCCAGG
>JBGPLS010000177.1:0-6520 GCA_041486565.1 Gemmatimonadaceae bacterium | reverse complement strand
GGCAAGGGCGATTATCCGCAGGCAATCCGCGAGATTGAGACAGCCGTCAGCATCGAGCCGAAACTCGCCGTTCGGCAGGGACAGCTCGCCTTCGTCTATGGGGCGACCGGAGACAAGGCCCGGGCGCGGGCGGTACTGAAGAAGCTGACGGAGCGTGCCCGCACGGAGAACATCGGCTCGTTTCCATTTGCGCTTGCCCACTTGGGAATCGGCGACATGGACGCGGCGATGACGGCACTCGAGCGAGCAGTGGACCAGCACGAAATAGGGCTGACCTCATTCTCGGTGATGAACGACAAAATGTGGGACTCAGTACAGGGCACTCCGCGATTCGCCCGCGTTCTCGAGCGACTGAATCTGGCCCGGTACGCAAAGGGCGCCGCGCAGCGGTAAGGAGCAACTGATGGCGTTGGATCGTCAGCTCGTCTTGCTGTTTGTTCTCCCGATTCCGATTGCGTCCATCGCGTGGACCGTGACGCACGAAGAACTGTTTCGCGAGCCTCGCGACTGGTGCATTGCGAAAGGCAAATCGTGCCGGCGCCTATACTCGCGCAAGTTCTTCTACCTGTTCACGTGCGAGTATTGCTTCAGTCACTATATCACCGGCCTCTTTCTGTTCATCACCCGTTACAAGCTGCTATTCGATGACTGGCGAGGCTATCTCATCGCAGGTTTCTCGCTGGTATGGCTGGCCAACATCTACATGAGCTTTTTTGGCAGGTTGCGCCTGGAGATTCGGGAAGATCGGTTGGAAATCGCCGCAGCAGAGTCGAGAGAACGCACTGAAGTCAGAAATGCGAAGAACGACCCTGGAAATCCGCATGTCCCGCACACTACACCGCGCGGCTGATCACCGTGTCCGATATCCTCTTCACCGGTTTTCCAGGATTTCTCGGTTCGGAGCTGCTGCCGCGCATCCTCTCGAGGTCCGCTGAAGACGTAGCCCTGTGCCTCGTGCAACCGAAGTTTCTGTCAGTGGCGCGAGAACGCGCCGCCGCCATCGTTTCGGCCAGACCGCAGCTCGCGAACCGTATCCGCCTCATCGAGGGCGACGTCACCGCGCAGGGGTTGGGGCTTCGAAACGAGCGCCGCGACATTTCGGAGATCTACCATCTCGCCGCCGTTTACGATCTGGCCGTTCCCCGGGCCGCCGGCATGCGCGTGAACGTCGAGGGAACGCGCAACGTTCTCGAGCTTGCAAAAGCTCAGTCCGCGCTCCGCCGCCTGCACTACGTCAGCACCTGCTATGTGAGTGGACGCTTCGCCGGAGTCTTCAGGGAATCGGATCTCGAGGCCGGCCAGACCTTCAATAACTTCTACGAGGAGACGAAGTATCTCGCTGAGGTCGACGTTCAAGCGGCGATGCGAGCCGGCCTCCCGACGACGATCTACCGTCCCTCGATCGTGGTCGGTGACAGCGTCACCGGCGTCACTCAGAAATTTGACGGGCCCTATTTCATGATGCAGTGGCTGATGCGGCAGCCGCGCCTGGCGACTCTTCCGGTGACGGGGCGGTCGAGCCGCTATCACTTCAACGTCGTCCCGAGCGACTTCATCGTGAAAGCGATCGCGCACCTCAGCTCCCTGAGCACCTCGGCTTCGAAGGTCTACCAGCTCGCCGACCCGAATCCGCTCACCGTTGACGAGCTGATCACCGCCGTCGCGGCCGCGACCCGGCGCACCGTCCTGCGCATCCCGATGACGGCGTCACTGGCGAAAGCAGCCATCGATCATGTGCCCGGAGTCTATCGCATCATGCGAATCCCATCGCCGGCCGTCGATTACATGACTCACCCGACCACTTACGACACGACCAATGCCGGGCACGATCTCGCTACCGTGGGGATACGCGTGCCGCCGCTTCGTGATTACCTGCCTCGTCTCGTCGATTTTCTCCGGGCTCACCCTGACCTCGGATCGAAAGCGATGATGTAATGCGTCTTTCGCAGCAATCCAGATGGCGGGAGTGTCGCCAGCGCGAGAACAGGCATGCCGCGGCCTCAGTTGTCCCGCAGCCGCCAACAGGTGAACGTTCAGCATGACCGATCTGCTCGCCGCCCGCTCGCAAATGGCGATGTCCCTCGGCTTCCACATCGTGTTCGCCGAGATCGGAGTCGCCATGCCCCTGATGATGGTGCTGGCCGAATGGCGGTGGCTCCGCACCGGAGAGCGCGAATACCTGGAGCTGGCGCGGCGGTGGGCGAAGGGGGTGGCGATTCTGTTCGCCGTGGGCGCCGCTTCGGGTACGGTGCTCTCGTTCGAGCTCGGACTCCTCTGGCCGAGGTTCATGAAGTTCGCCGGCCCGATCGTCGGCGTTCCGTTCTCGCTCGAAGGGTTTGCCTTCTTCACCGAGGCGATCTTCCTCGGCATCTATCTCTACGGGTGGGACCGGCTCTCGCGGCGCGCCCACTTGCTGGCCGGGATCGCCGTCGCGGTGAGCGGCGCCGCGTCGGCCGTGTTCGTGCTCATGGTCAATGCGTGGATGAACACCCCCACCGGCGTGACGATGGCCGGGGAAACGATCGTGGCGGTGGATCCGGTGGCCGGCATGCTGAGCCCGGCCGCGTTCCCGCAGGCGCTGCACATGGTCCTCGCCGCCTATGCGTCCACGGGCCTCGCCGTGGCGGGGGTGCACGCGTGGATGTTGCGGCGGCGGGCGGCGCGCGGCTTTCACCGCAGGGCGCTCATCGTGGCGCTCTGGGTGGGCGCGCCGGCCGCCCTGTTGCAGCCGCTCTCCGGCGACATCAGCGCCCGTCTTGTCGCCGATACCCAGCCCGTGAAGCTGGCCGCCCTCGAGGGGCAGTTCGCCACCGAGCGCGGTGCGCCGCTTCGCATCGGCGGCTGGCCCGACGCGCAGCGAGCGACCACGCGCTTTGCGCTTGAGATTCCGCGGGGACTATCGCTGCTCGCATACCACGAGTGGAACGCCGAGGTGAAGGGCCTCACCGCGTTCCCCCGCTCCGACTGGCCGCCGCTGGCGCCGGTGCACGTGAGCTTTCAGCTCATGGTTGCACTCGGCACGGCGATGGCGCTGGTGTCGCTGTGGGCGGCGTGGGTGGGGTGGCGCAAGCGCGAGATAGCCGAGCAGCCGTGGCTGTTGCGCGCGCTGGTGGTCGTCGCGCCGTTCGGGTTCATCGCCACCGAGTTGGGTTGGATGGTCACGGAAATCGGACGCCAACCGTGGGTGGTGCAAGGACTGCTTCGCACCTCCGACGCCGTGACGCCGATGCCCGGGCTCATCGTGCCCTTCATCGTGTTCACGCTCCTCTACCTCGTGCTGGGCGCGGTGGTGGTCGCGTCGATCGCCGCCATGGTGCGCGACACTGCCGACGAGCCGGCGGGCGGCGATGCGCGCGAGCCGCTCGAGGCGGGCGCGTGACCGGCATGTTCGCCACCTTTGGCCTACCGGAGTTTTTCGCCGGGATCATCGTCGTGGCGCTCAACGTATATGTCCTCACCGGGGGCGCCGATTTCGGCGGCGGCGTGTGGGACCTGCTCATCACGGGGCCGCGACGCGAACGGCAGCGCGACCTCATCGCCCACGCCATCGGTCCCATCTGGGAAGCCAATCACGTGTGGCTCGTGCTCGTCGTCGTGCTCACCTTCACGGCGTTCCCGGCGGCGTTCGCCACGCTCGGCACCGTGCTGCACGTCCCGCTGGCGTTGCTGCTGGTGGGGATCGTTCTGCGCGGCTCGGCGTTCGTGTTCCGCAGCTACGGCAGCCGCACGCGGGAGCAACGCCGCAACTGGGGGCGCATCTTCGCGGTGGCGAGCACGCTCACCCCGCTGCTGCTCGGCGTCGTGATCGGCGCCGTATCCACGGGCGCGGTGGGCGTCGCGCAGACACAGATTGGCACGGTGCCATTCCGGAACGTGTACGTGGCGCCCTGGTGGTCGCCGTTCCCGATCGCCGTGGGCGTGCTGGCGCTGGCGCTGTTCGCGATGCTGGCCGCCGTCTATCTCGCCTACGAGACGCGCGACGACGCGCTGCGCGAAGACTTCCGGCGGCGCGCGCTCGCGGCGGCGGCGGCGGTGTTCGTGGCCGCGTTCGGCGCACTCGCCTTCGCGCACCGCGAAGCGCCGATGATGCGGGCCGGGCTCGTGGGCTCGGCGTGGGCCCTGCCCTTCCAGATCGCCACGGGCGTGGCGGCGCTCACAGCGATCGGAGCATTGTGGCGGCGGCGCTACGGCGTGGCCCGGCTGGCCGCCGCGGCGCAGGTGTCGCTCATCCTGTGGGGGTGGGCACTTGCGCAGTTTCCATATGTGGTGCCGCCGAGCCTGACCATCCGGAACACCGTCGCGCCGCGGATCACGCTCGTGATTGTGGCCTGGGCGCTGGCTGCCGGCGCCGTGCTGCTCATTCCGTCGCTCATCTACCTTCGCAGAACGTTCGCGACGCGACAGGCGCGCTGACGCGCGGCGCGCGAAGCGCGCACCTATGTGGCCGGCTGGTCAGTCCAGGGCCATTCAGTCACTTCGCCGTGCCGGCAACTGCACGGATTTTCTCCGGGCCACCCTGACCTCGGATCGAAAGCGATGGTGTGATGCGCTCGACGCTTGTCACGCGCAATGCCCCACCATTATCCCGAGAGATGGGCGCGAACGGCCTTGACAATCTTTCGGCTGGCCGGCACGACGCCTAGTACTACGAGAGCGCCGCCGTCGATCACGGTCTGGCCATCTACGAGCACTTTATACTCGCCATAGTGTCCGTGGACCATCTCGACATCGATCCCCAGGTCACGTCGGAGCTTCGCCGCCACACGGACGGCGTGCAGACCCGACAGTCAATACGCGCAATAACGAACGACAACCCTAGCCATTGGGACTGCTCCTTTCTGCAGAACGGGCCGAAGATGCGGTTAGGCCACCGTCCAGGGCCCGTTCAGTCACTTCGCCGTGCCGGCAACCGCACGGAGCACGCGAGTAAACGCCGAGTCGGTGGGCACGAGCGCCGTCGTGCCGGCCGGGACCGGTCTCGCCGGCCCGGAGAGCGACACCCCAAACCGCGCCACAAAGCCGCGGTCGACGAGAGTTTGGAGGACATTCCAGCTAATATCGTGGTATGCCATGGCCCACGCGACGCCCGGTGAGCAATGCAGGCGCCGCGCGAGAAGATCCGCGTCGATCTCGCTGCGGAGTGTCTTGAAATAGGCGCTCGAGACGGCGCGTAAGTCCGCAAGGAGCGGATCGTTTGCAAGGATGACCGGAACGGTCGGTTTCAGGGAATCCGAGAGGAGTCCCGCTGCACGGAGGGCCGTGCGAGCGTTGTCTGTGATCCGTCGACCAACGACCAGACTCATGAAGTCGTCGGCGGCCAACTCGACGGCAAGCAGATGTGACCTGACGGCGGGCGTCCAGGTTACGGCGAGATAAGCCGGCGGATCTATGCGTCCCGGGTAATAGTTGGTGCCCGACTTGAATGGATGCGGCGGATAGATCACCCAGGTGATGGCGGGCGCGAGCGGTGGTGCAACGCCCGCGTCACTGACCTCGGCCCAGAGATGTTGCGAGTCGAAGATTTGGGACCAGATGAAATGGTATTGCCAGGCGTGCCATCCACGGCGGTCCACCTCCGCGAGGATTGCCCGGAACCGTGGCTCATGCAGGCGCAGCGCGCGAGCCCCAACGGTACGGGTCACGGAGTCGTACCAGGTCCGGTCCGGTCCAATGACAATCGGGAATGTCGTGTGAAAGCCGGCTGAATCACGTGCGACCAAGCCAGCAGTGCGCAGCCCATTGATCCGAGCCCAGCCGTCCGGAATCGTCCCGAGGCGGCCGGCCAGCGTGGTGCTGTCCATCCCATGGCGCAGCGCCACCATCAGGGTGGCATTGGTGGAGTCGTTGCCGAGCGGCGAGTCAAGGATGTCGTCCCCCATACCGTGCGTCAGGCGCGACGCGAGGATGGTACGCGCATCGATCTCCGGCGCGGCATTCCTCGACGAGGAATGACAGGAAGTGAGTAGCAGAACCGCGCAGAGCGCTCGTAGGAACATATCTCAGCGCACAAACTCAGGGCCGTTGCACGAGCTGCTGTAGCTCTCTCCAAGTGACGAGAATGATGTGGTTCTCCTGCAGCGCCTTCTTGAACTCGGGGCTGGTCACGACGTCGTAATCGCGTTGGCGCCACGCGGAGCCGTAGTCTTCGTGATTAACGGTCACGGCTTGCAGCTCACTGTCGTCATGGCCGAGATGGACGATCATCTCGGTGAGACCGGGCTTGAGGCCGGCAATCGACTTCAGGTAGAACGCCTTCCACTGATCGCGAGGAACCTCCGGGCCGGCGACGATCACCGCATCGAGCAAAACGTCTTTCTCCGAGAGCGGCGGTTGAGGCGCGGCATGCGGGTCGCCTCTGAGAGCAAGAAATGGGAGACCATAGTCGCGGGCCACCGCGACGTATGTGGCAATGAGCTCGGGCGTGGAGAAAAGAGCGCCCATATGGCTATCGACATGTGTGGGACGAATTCCGAGCGCAATGGCACGGTCGATTTGGCCGCGGATCTCGCGCTCGACTTCG
>JBGPLS010000176.1:0-6572 GCA_041486565.1 Gemmatimonadaceae bacterium | reverse complement strand
CGATCTTGCCAAGCCTCCCAATGCCGCTCTCCGCAAGCCACACCCGGGCGCGAGTACTATCCACCGAGATGTTCCGAACAACCGAGCCCCGCGTGGGAATGTTGATCGTCTCAGTCCTGCCGGTCTTTCTGTCGAACGCGATCATCTTTCCCGTTTTCGCTTCGTTGTAGAAGATCCGGCCATCGGGCGCAATCGCGATTCCGTATGGAGCCGACGCCTGACCGCCTGGCGAAAGCCATTCTCTGGCCGCTCCGGTCTTCGGGTTATAAGACCCGAGGCGCCCGCGCGCAAAGTCGCTGTACCAGACCACTCCACTTTCGTCAACGACAAGCCGGCGCGGACGGGCCCCGTTTTCGGAAAGAGTGATTTCCTTCATCGCGCCGGTAGCGGCATCGATGTGACCAAGTTTGTTCGTTCCAAAAAGGGCGACCCAGATCGAACCGTCCGGCGCGTTGACGATTCCGTAGGGCAGCGACCTCGGGGTCGGCGCAGTCCATACCTTCACAGCGCCCGTCGCGGGATCGAGCCTGCCGTACATGTTGCTCTGCTGAACGGTGAACCAGATCTGCCCTTTGCGCACTAGCGGTGTGTGCGGGTCCCGCGCTTCTGCGGGAAGCGCGTACTCCTTGATTTGACCAGTCGCGGGATCGAGCCGTCCCAGCTTGCTGGCACGTTGTGCCGTGTACCATACGCCGCCATCGGGCGCGACGACGATTCCATGCGGTGCGGACCCCGGCGTCGGCGTCGGATAATCCGTGATCTTCCCCGTGGCCGGATCGAGCCGTCCTATGAAGCTGTTCTGCTGGTCCGTGTACCAGACGATTCCATCTCGGCCGACAGCCGGATCGTGCGGAAACGCCTTGTCGCGCGGAAGTTGATATTCGACGACTGCAAGCGGCGCAGCAGCGGCAGCGATGCATGCAGCGACCGGAACAAGCAGCGCCGATCTGCGGAATCTGCGGACGAGCATTTGAACCTCCGGCGGCACGTTTACTGTTGGCGAGAACACGCCTTGTAATTTATCCTGGCGCGATGTCGGCAACACCTTCGTTCAAGCCTTTGCCGGCCGTCGCAGATGACCGCTCGCTCAGCACCTGCTGGAGGTCGCGGAGCGAAACACCGACACTTCTCAGCGCGACGAGGGCATGGTAGAAAAGATCGGCGCCTTCCTCGGCCGACCGCGCGCGCTCGCCATCCGCGCAGGCGATGACAAGCTCGGCCGCCTCTTCGCCGAGCTTCTTGAGGCGCAGATTGCGATCGCTCAACAGACGCTGCGTGTAGCTGGGCGCGCCCGAACTCTCCAGAGAGGCAGCCCGTGACTCGATGACCGCGCTCACTGCCGCCAGCGCGTCGGGCTCGAGTGCGAGCTCCCCGAAACACGAAATCGTTCCTTCGTGACACGCTGGCCCTGCCGGAGCCACCCGGGCAAGGATCGAATCGCCATCGCAATCCAGTGCCAGCGACACGACGCGCTGTGTATTTCCGCTCGTCGCTCCCTTGTGCCAGAGTCCCCGCGTGCGGGACGTGTAATGCATTTGGCCGGAGTCGACAGTTCTCTGAAGAGCTTCGCGGTCGGCGTACGCCACCATCAGCACTGCACCGGTAGTTGCGTCCTGGGTGACGACAGTGACAAGTCCCCCGCCTTTCGCGAAATCCACCGCGTCGAAGTCGATCGCCGCCATCAGCCCTCCGTGTCTGAGAAGCCGCGCAGGATGTCCCGCGACTCGCGAGCGAGCGCCGCATTTGTCGCCACCGCGCTGCAATTGAACGCGCTCGGTTCCCCGCTCCAGTCGGTGAAGACACCACCGGCTTCGACGATTGCCGGAAGAAATGCAGCCACGTCCCAGGCTGATACCACCGGATCGATCATGACCTCTGCCCTTCCTGTCGCCACAAGGAGATAGCCGAAACAATCGCCCCACGTGCGACTCATGCCAGCCGCGCCGCTGAGTCTCTCCCATGCCGACCGACGGGTCGGGTCGCTCGAGAAATCGAGGTCTGATGTGAGCAGAGTTGCACGCGAGAGGTCTCTCACCTGAGAGACGGCGCACCGGTTTCCGTTCCACCAGCATCCCTCGCCGATTCCCGCCGATAGCGTCTCGCCGACCGCCGGGAACGCGGCCGCACCCGCGAGGACACTCTGTCCCTCCACCACGGCGACCAGTGTCCCCCAGAACGGAACGCCGCGAACGAACGACTTGGTGCCATCGATTGGATCGATGAGCCACCGCCGTCGCGCATAGGGTCGAATCGAGCCAAACTCCTCGCCGAGTATCCCGTCCGCCGGGAAGCGAGTTTCGATCCACTGTCGCGCAATCTCCTCCGTTGACCTGTCGGCGATCGTCACCGGCGTGCCGTCCGCTTTCGCTTCAACACTCAACGGCCGGCGATAGAAGCGCATTGCGTTCGCGCCGGCAATCCCCGCCAGCTCCGCCGCCGCCTGCATGTATCCTTCGGCGCTCATGCAGCCGCTCGAACCCTGATTCCTGCTTCGCCCATGCTTTCCTTCAGCTGCGCGACGGTGAACCGGCCGGTGTGCACAATCCCCGCGACGAGCGCGGCGTCCGCGCTTCCCGAGCGAATCACATCCACGACGTCTGCCGGACTTCCCGCTCCGCCTGATGCAACGACCGGCACGTGAACAGCTTCCGAGACGGCTCGTGTGAGCTCGAGATCATAACCCGACTGTGTGCCGTCGCGGTCAATGCTCGTCAAGAGGATTTCGCCCGCCCCCTGCTCGACGCATTGAATGGCCCAGGTCACGGCGTCGAGCGGCGTCCGCGATCGACCGCCGTGCGTGAACACGCGCCAACTCTTCCCTTCCCTCCTGGCGTCGATGCTGGCGACGACACACTGCGATCCGAATCGTGCGGCCGCTTCGGCAAGGAGCGGCGGACGAGCAACAGCAGCAGAGTTGATGCTGACCTTGTCGGCGCCGGCGCGAAGTGTCTGGGCAACATCCTCGACAGAGCGGATCCCGCCGCCGACGGTGAGCGGAATGAAGAGCCGTTCGGCTGTACGCCGCACAACCTGAAGGAGTGTCCCCCGCTTTTCCGCCGCGGCGGCGATGTCGAGAAACACAATCTCGTCTGCTCCTTCGGACTCGTACCACGAAGCGAGCCGAGCCGGATCGCCGATGTCGCGGAGGGACTCGAACGCAATTCCCTTGACGACGCGGTCGCCGATGACGTCGAGGCACACGATCAGCCGCCGCGACAACATTACTTCGTCTCCATGGAGACTTCTCCCTTGGTGCTGAACACGGTGTCGCCTTCGCGGAGCGCGTCACGCAGCGCGAGGCCGAGCGCCTTGAATCCCGCCTCTACGATGTGATGTCTGTCCTTTCCGCGCAGCGCGCGCAAATGGATCGCGATCTTCGCGTTGTCCGCGAATGAACGCATCCAGTGGTCGTAGAGGCTGCTGGGCAGCGGTCCCTCGTAAAATGGGCGACCGCCGGTATCTATCACCACCTGCACCAATGCCTCGTCCATAGCGACGGTCCTGTCGCCGTACCGGGCGCAGGTGGCGGGAATTGCCGACTTCAGCGCCGAGCCGGTCGCGATCGCCACGTCCTCGATCACGTGATGCTTGAGATCACCGCTGGCCTCGATCGTGATATTGAGACCGGAGTATCGCGCCAGAGTAGTCATCATGTGATCGAGAAAGGGTACGCCGGTGGAGACCGCGGCTATGCCTGCCCCAACCGTGACCTGCGCCCGGATATTTGTCTCGCGGGTTTTTCGCTCAACCGTCGTCATTGTGAGAACTCCTCCATGATTGCCTGTGCGTCGAGCGCACCGGTGTACAGCGCCATCCCGACAATCGCCGCAGCCACGCCGAGATCGGCCAGCGCGCGCAGATCCTCGACGCAGCCGATGCCACCGGAAGCCTGGACTGGAAGCTCCGATCGCCTCAGCACATTCTCCATCAATTGGAGATCCGTGCCCTCCATCCGGCCTTCGGCGTGGACTGCCGTAACCATCAGACCAGCGAGTGGAAGGCCGTTGAGCGCCGAAACCACGTCCTCGACGGAGCGGTCGTGAATGCTCGTCCACCCTCGCGTTACGACATTCCCGCCGCGGACATCCACCGCGGCGATCACCCGTGCCGGATGCATCGTCGCGATTTCCTCCAGCCAGTCAGGCCTTTCCAGGGCTCGCGTCCCGGTGATTACCCGCGCTGCACCCGCTGACAGAAGCTGATCCACGTTCGCCTCGGTTCTGATTCCTCCGCCGACCTGGGTTTCGCTCCGACTCGCCTCGAGCAGTCTGCGAATGACGTCGGCGTTTGACCTGCGGCCGGTGGCGGCGTCGAGATCCACGACATGTAGATGGCGGAAGCCCACGCTCTCCCACCGAGCGGCCGCCGCCAGAGGGTCCTCGACGCGGACCATCTCGTGGTCATAGGAGCCGCCGACGAGTTGAACGCACCGCCCATCTCGCAGATCTACCGCTGGAATCACGATCACGAGCGGACCTCGTCGAGAAACGCCCAGATGAAGCTGCATCCGGCGCCGGAGCTTTTCTCGGGGTGGAACTGCACGCCGACAACATTCCCCAGTCGCACCGCCGCGACGAAGCGATCGTTTTCGTGAGTCGTCCACGCGATCGCGGCATCGGCGTTCTCCGGCTCGCACACATAGCTGTTCGCGAAGTACGCCGTCTCGAGCTGGGCGGCATCGAAGAGACGATCGTTGCGGTCTTCGATGGCGTTCCATCCGATCTGCGGTATTCGCAGCGCATCCAGCTTTCGCACTCGGCCCGGTATCACGCCCAGGCCCTCGCCCGGTCCCTCCTCGCTGTGGTCGAAGAGAAGCTGCATGCCAAGACAGATGCCGAGGCACGGCAATCCCTGGTCGATGGCCGAGGCGATCGCTTCGCGATGGGGTGAAAGAGATCGCGTCGCGCTTGCGAAGGCGCCAACCCCCGGGAGAAGGAGCGCATCCGATCGAATTGCCGCCGCTGGATCGGATTCAATCCGAACTTCCACCCCGGCGGCGGCGACCGCCTTGGCGAGCGAATGAAGATTGCCGGCGCCATAATCGAGTATCGCGACTTTCATTGAATCGCGGTCGCGAGTGCCGCGAGGCATTCTTCCATCATCGGCCACGGGCCGATGGTGATGCGCAGCGCATCGCCGATTTCGGCAAGATTCTCGAAAGCCCTCACGGCAACTCCGCTCGCCGCGAGTCTCTCTCGAGTCCGCCTGGCATCGGCTACCGGCACGAGAAGGAAGTTGGCGCCGCTATCGAGAGGCGTGAGCCCGAGGTTTCCGAGCCGGCGGCGGAACAAGTCACGATTGGCCAGCACTGCGCCGACTTTCTCATTCACCCACTCGCGATCACGAGCGAGCGCGGCGATTGCCGCTCGCTCGCCGATCGAGCTCACCTTGTACGGTCCGCGCGATTTCTCGACTTCGGCCACAATCCGTGGCACGCCGGCGGCATAGCCAATCCGCAGGCCCGCCAGTCCAAATGCCTTCGAAAGAGTCCGCGTGATGAGAAGGTTGTCGTAGCGAGCAAGCAATCCCACCGATGACGCGCCGGCGAATTCCGCGTACGCCTCGTCCACGATCACGAGGCCGCTCGCCGATGCAACCACGGTCTCGATCAGCAACGGATCCAGCACCTCGCCTGTCGGGTTGTTCGGCGAGCAGAGGTAGATCAGCCGCGCGCCGGAGCTGACCAGCGCGTCGGCGGGCGACGAATCACTTCGCGAGACGCCGATCGTAGAAATGCCGTTCACGGTGGAAAACACACGCATCATTCCGAATGTCGGATCGAGAAGGGCCAGCAGGTCGCCCGGTTCGGCGAATGCGCGGATCGCCGAATCGAGGATGTCGTCGGACCCGCATCCCGAGACAATCATCTCCGGATCCACTCCGAGATACGCGGCAAGCGCGCCGTTGAGCTCACGGGAATACGGGGCCGGGTAACGGCTCAGCATCCACGTTTCGGCGTTCTCGAATACAGTGCGAGCGGACGGAGGTGCGCCCCACAGATTCGTGTTGTCGCTGAGGTCCACGCGGCACGGCTCAGCGGCCGGCTCATACAGCGATAGCTGCCGAAACAATGCTCGTCCGAGCTCACGCGAAGGCCCGCGACTTTCCGTGATGGGATTCACGGCGCACCTCCCCAGGCGCGGGCAGCCGCTGCGTGGGCGTGAAGTCCTTCGGCCTCAGCGAACACCGCAGTATCGGATGCGAGTCTCGCGGCAGCTGACGCGTCGATGCCCTGCACCATTGTCCACCTGACGAAGTCGTCCGTCGAGAGGCCGGAATACGACTTCGCGAGGCCGCCGGTTGGCAGCACGTGATTACCTCCGGTGATGTAGTCGCCGAAAGAAACCGAGCTCGTCTCACCGAGGAAGATGGCACCAGCATTTCTGATGCGGTCCGAAACGGCCTTCGGTTCCCTCGTGGCAACGAACAGATGCTCGGGTGCAAAACGGCTGGCGGCATCGATCGCCTGAGCGACGTCATCCACCCGAAGTACGCCGCCGAAGCGGTTGAGGGACTCGCGAACGATGTCGCGGCGCGGCTGTGAATCACCGATGGCGAGGATCGCAACTTCG
>JBGPLS010000175.1:0-6621 GCA_041486565.1 Gemmatimonadaceae bacterium | reverse complement strand
TACGTCACGGGCTTGACCTTCGCCGGCTTGTACTTGGTGGTGTAGACCGCTGATGGCTTTGAGATTTTGTTCACCTTCGCGTACTTGCACTCTTCCTTGTAACCCTTGTTGTTCTCGCTGTACTTGCACAGCTCGCCGTTGGGGCCGTAGACGGTTCCCTTTCTGATCGTATAGTTGTTCACGACCAGGTAGCTCCCAAAGTAGTTGCGCCGCGCCTGCTCGATGATGACGTTCCCGTTCGAGTCTACGCGACGGCGCAGGTAAACGACGTTCCCGGGCTGATCGCGTCCCGCGATGTGCCACGCATAATCGCTGACTACGCTCGCCAGGCCGTTGCAGGTCAGGTCCCACCAGCTACATCCGGTCTGAGCGCGCGCGGAAGTCGGCACCGAAATCGCCGCCATCGCCGCCGCTCCCAGTATTAGTGCCAAGCGCTTCATATATCCTCTCCTCTGGTAAACTCATTGGTTTACCTATGCAGGATTGCGGCCGCGGGGTGGGCTAGCGCGCGCCTACGTCGTATGACGTATGGCCGGAACAGACGATTGCGTCGATCTTTTCGCAGGTGGAATGCGGGTATTGCCGCCGGGGTCCCGTCGCCCATTCGCCGGCCTCCCGAGCGCGCCCGCCATACACGGAGAGTCTCGCGTGCCAGCTCGCTCCTCGCGTCCGCACTCGTCGCCCTTACGAGCCAGGCCGATACGCCGTCTCGGGACACATCTCGGAAGGCGTCGCATTGAAGCGGTCTGTCTTGGCATTGACGTCGGATCCACGACGGTGAAGGTAGTCGCGCTCGATAAAAACCAGAGACTGGTCGGCTGGCGATACGTGCGG
The DNA here is from genome assembly GCA_041486565.1 of Gemmatimonadaceae bacterium. GTDB lineage: Bacteria > Gemmatimonadota > Gemmatimonadetes > Gemmatimonadales > Gemmatimonadaceae > UBA4720. Next base: position 5,787 of record JBGPLS010000175.1, on the reverse strand, counting down.
TCGTGCGGCCGCCCTCGCGCGGCGCTGCTCGAGACTCTCGCCGAGATCGGAAAGGAGGTCGACGCTTCGGGCGTGCGCATGATCGGTCTCTCCGGTTCGGGAGGTGGTCCGATCGCCGACGTCATTGGCGGCGTGCACGTGAACGAGCTGGTTGCGCAGACCCGCGCCGTCGGGCAATTCCATCCCGAAGCGCAAACCATCATCGAGATCGGCGGGCAGGACTCGAAGCTCCTCTCCCTGCGTTGGGATGAGGGAAGCCGCCAGATGATGCTCGAGGATTTCTCGATGAACGCCCTCTGTGCAGCGGGGACAGGGGCCTTTCTCGACCAGCAGGCCGAGCGGCTCGGCATCGCCATCGATGGTGAGTTCGCCCGCATTGCCATGGAGAGCCGGAGCCCAGCGCGCATCGCCGGCCGGTGCACAGTCTTCGCCAAGTCCGACATGATCCACCTGCAGCAGGTGGGGACGCCGATGTCGGACATCCTCATGGGCGTCTGTCTCGCGATGGCGCGCAACTTCACCACCGTCATCGGCAAGGGAAAGCGATTCGTCGCCCCGATCCTCTTCCAGGGCGGCGTCGCCTACAACGCTGCCGTGAAGCGGGCATTCGAAACAGTGCTCGGCGTCCCCGAGGGATCGATCATCGTTCCCGAGCACCACACGATCATGGCCGCACTCGGCGCCGCCTACGTTGCGATGGACGAAGCCGAGCGGGGTGCTGCGACGCGGCCATTCGTCGGGTTTGATCGACTGCGCGAGGCGATGCAAGCCGGATCGTCAGATCGTGCCAGCCTGCCGGTCCTCGTTCGCCCGTCAAGCGGCGACGATTTGCACGTGGACGTCGCTTGGCTGCCACCGGGCGAGAAGCTCGACGCCTGGCTCGGCGCCGACGTCGGCTCCGTCAGCACCAACGTTGTCCTCATCGACGCTAGGAATCGCGTCCTGGCGCGCCGCTACCTCATGACGGCCGGCCGACCGCTCGAGGCGGTGCGCGAGGGACTCCGCCTCGTCGCGGCCGACGCCGAGGCGTGGGTCAACGTGCGTGGCGTGGGCGCCACCGGATCGGGACGGTATCTCACCGGTGACTTCATCGGCGCCGACGTCGTGCGCAACGAGATCACGGCCCAGGCACGCGCGGCAGTCTCGATCGATCCGGGCGTCGACACCGTCTTCGAGATCGGCGGACAGGACAGCAAGTTCATACGGCTGCACAACGGGGCGGTGACCGACTTCACGATGAACAACGCCTGCGCCGCGGGCACGGGGAGCTTCCTGCAGGAGCAGGCCGACCGCCTCAAGATCCGGATCGAGGAACAGTTCGGTGAGCTCGCGTTCTCCTCGGCGTGTCCGGCCGCCCTGGGCGAGCGGTGCACGGTCTTCATGGAATCCGATATCGTGCACCACCAGCAGCAGGGCGCGCGCGTCCCGGATCTCACCGCGGGCCTGGCCTACTCCATCGTAGAGAACTACCTGAATCGCGTCGTCAACGGACGACCGATCGGGTCGCGGGTGTTCTTCCAGGGTGGCGTCGCCTCGAATGCGGCGGTGGTCTCGGCGTTCTCGTCAATCACGCGGCGCGCGATCACGGTGCCACCAAACCACGACGTCACCGGCGCCATCGGGGTGGCGATCCTCGCGCGCGAGGAGATGGCGCGACGCCAGAGCGTCAGTGCCGCAGCGACACGATTTCGCGGCTTCGACCTCTCACAGCGACGATATGAGAGCTCGGTCTTCGAGTGCAAGGCGTGCCCGAACCTGTGCGAAGTGCACAAGGTCGTCATCGAGGGCGAGACTCCGTTCTTCTACGGAGCGCGCTGCGACAAGTTCGAGGAGGCCGGGCGCGGCGTAAGCACGTCGTGGCGCGAGATTCCCGACCTCTTTGCGGAGCGGGAGCGCCTGCTGCTGGACGGCTGGACGGAACCGCCCCCTCGTGATCGCGTGGTCGGAAAGCTGCGCGTCGGTGTCATGCGCAACCTCACGTTCTTCGACTTCTTCCCGTTCTGGCGCGCTTTCCTGGAACGGCTGGGATGCGACGTCGTTTTGTCCGCGCCGACGAATCCCGAGCTGGTCAAGCTCACGCAGAAGAGCGCCGTGGCCGAGTCGTGCTTCCCGGTGAAGCTGGCCTTCGGGCACCTCCTCGACGTGACAGATCGCGATATCGATGTGCTCTTCCTGCCCGGCCTGATGTCGCGGGAAAATGCCGCGCCCGGGCAGCCGCACAACCACTACTGCCCGCTGATCTCGGCGACGCCGCACCTGCTGATGGCCAACATGCCGGAAGGCCTTAGCTCGCCGCGTGTGGTGAGTCTGGCATTGCACCTGGCGAACGCACGCGCTGCGCGGGGCGAGCTGCGCGCGCTTGCGCACGCTCTGACCGGCGCATCGAAGGCGTCGGCCGATGACGCGGCGCGGGCGGGATGGGACGCGCTGCGGCGCTTCACCGTCGCGATCCGGACTCGCGGCCGCGAGGCGCTCGACGCCCTCGACAGCGAGATGCCGGCGGTCGCCGTCGTCGGACGACCCTACACCGCGAACGATCCCGGGGCGAACCTCGACCTCCCCTACAAGTTGCGACGCCTCGGCGTACTCCCCATCCCCATGGACTTCCTGCCGATCGAATCGGTGCAGGTGCCCGAGCGGTACGACGACATGTACTGGCGCTCGGGTCAGGACATCCTGAGGGCAGGTGCCATCGTGCGCGACGATCCGCGGTTGCAGGCGGTGTACCTGACGAACTTCAACTGCGGACCGGACGCGTTCCTGATCTCGTTCTTCCGCGAGACGTTGGGCAGCAAGCCGTTCCTCGAGCTCGAAGTCGACGACCACACCGCCGACGCGGGGATGATCACACGCTGCGAGGCTTTTCTCGACAGCCTCAACCTGCGGAGGATGGCATGAGCGCGGTGTCCACTCGCGACCAGCTGCCTGTGGTGCAAGGGAAAGCGGTGAACCGCACCGTGTACCTGCCCTTCATGTCGGACCACGTCGTAGCCATCCGCGGTGCGCTTCGCCACCACAACATCACATGCGAGGTACTCCCACCGCCCGACGACGAGACCCTCGCCATCGGCCTCGATCTCTGTCGGGGGCGCGAGTGCCTTCCGTGCTTCCTGGCCACCGGGGACGTCATCCGTGCCTGTCGTAACGGGATGATCGATCCGGCGAACTCGGCGCTCATCATGCCCGCCAGCCCCGGGCCCTGTCGTTTCGGGCAGTACCGTATCCTGCAGCGGGTGCTGCTCGATCGTGAAGGCTTTACTGACGTCGAGATCCTCTCGCCGACTTCGGAGAACTCGTACCGCGGCTTTGGCAAACATCCACAAGCGTTGCGTCTGCTGGTATGGGAAGGAGTCGTCGCCGCCGACCTGCTGCTCAAGCTTCGCTATGAGTACCGGCCGTACGAACTCCGCAAAGGAGCGACCGACGAGGCGTACCAGCGGGGTCTGGAGGTGATCGAGGGGGCAGTGACGCAGGGAGGCGGCAAGGTGCTTTTGCAGGCGCTCGATCGCATTGCCGCCGACTTCGCCAGAATCAACGTGGACCGCTCCACGCCGCGGCCGGTGGTGGCCATGCTCGGAGAGATCTACGTCATGCTGAACGCCCACAGCAATCAGGATCTCATACTGCAACTCGAGGCAGCGGGTGCAGAGGTCGTCACCGGCACACTCACGGAATGGTTCCACTTCGCCGACGAGACGAAGATGGACCGCGACGTCCTCTTCGGCTCGTGGGTTGGCCTGCTTGGCACCAAGGCATTGAACGCATACCAGCAGCGCGTCGAGCGCCAGATGTTCGCGCGGCTGCAACAGCTGCTGTGTCACCCGGCCGATCCGCCGATGCGCGACTTATTCGAGATGGCGCGCCCATACTTCGACCCACTGCTTGGAACGGAGACGCTGCTCACCATCGCCAAGGTGGTGGACTACGCGCAGCACGGCGTCTCCGGGATTGTGAACGTGATGCCTTTCTCATGCATGCCCGGCATAGTAGTGAGCGGCATTTCGGCGCGGATGCGGCGGGATTTGGGGCAACTGCCGTGGCTCGACGTCAACTTCGACGGCCAACGCATCACGAACATCAGGACGCGACTCGAGGCCTTCGTGCACCAGGTCACGCAGTTCGCGCGCAGTCACGGACGACTCGAGCCCCACTAGCAAGAGGATCCGTACCAAGCGGGTTTTTGTCTCCCGCACCAAAGGGATTTCCTGACTCGGCTCACACGTTTCGCCTGACTGCGGTCGCGGTCCGATCCTCACATCATGCGGCACCACTCCGAGCTCGGAGCGGATTCTCTCTCCAGCGCTCAGACGGGATATCGCCATGCCGGGCAAACTCTCTATCATCGCCGGGCTTTGCTTCGCCGGGGTCGTCGCAGTCATCACATCGCACTATCGCCGCGATATCGGCATCGCGCGTGGCAGGGTTTCGTCGGGCAGCCTGCTCGCGAAGACGCCGTGTGGTCCCATCGAGTACGCCGAAATGGGCCAGGGTCGGCCGGTTCTCATCGTGCATGGCGCGGGCGGAGGTTTCGACCAGGGCATAGCGTTCGGAGAAGAGCTGACGCGTCAGGGACTGCGCGTGATCGCGATGTCGAGATTTGGTTACCTGCGCACTCCGATTCCGGCCGATGCTTCGGCAACCGCCCAGGCTGACGCGCATGTCTGTCTTCTCGATGCCCTTGGAATCGAGAAGGCGGGCGTGATCGGTGCTTCCGCGGGCGCGCCGTCGGCGATGCAGCTGGCAATCCGTCATCCCGAGCGCGTCGCCGCACTCGTGCTCGTTGTCCCCGCGGTCTATGTGCCGCGCCCGGGAAATGCGCCACCCGTCACGACACCACGCGGAACCCGATTTCTTTTTTCGACGGCACTCAAGTCCGACTTTGTATTCTGGGCAGCTCGCCACATGGCGCCGAACACACTCGTTCGTGCAGTCCTGGCAACGCCGCCTGAAGATCTCGACAAGGTAAGCCTTGCCGAGCGGGCGCGTGTCGACCGGATGCTCGATGGCATTCTCCCCGTCAGCCCCCGGCGGCTCGGCCTCCTCAACGATGCCTCGATCACCGCATCGCTCCCGCGTTACGACCTGGAACGCATCAACGCTCCGACACTCTGTATCAGCGTTGCCGACGACCAGTTCGGAACGTTCGTCGCAGCGCGATATTCGGCGCGGTACATTCCGAATGCACGCTTTGTCGGATACGCGACAGGCGGCCACATCTGGGCCGGGCACCAGGAGGATATCGTCAGGGAAATCACATCATTCCTGCGATTGGAAGCGGCGCCACTCAAGTCTTTGCCGGCGACGGTAGCGGCGGCGGCGCGGGTCGTGCCTTTGAGCGGGTCTCGGCCGCATTGACGGAGGCGGGCGTGTGGCGCCGTTGCCCCGTTATCCTCTTGCGCCGTTATATCGTCAGATATAACTTTGCCACAATAAGATATATCGCCAGTAGTATCTAGGTGCAGTTAAGCGCCTCGCTGGCTCGATAACTCAATTTTGGCTCGAGGGCGGGAAAATGCGACAAGGACACTGCGGAACAGGATACGGCTGGGCGTTCGCGATGCGGCCGGAGAATCTGGGATTCGACGCCGGCGCGTTCTGGTCGGGGCGGGGGAAATCGAGAGGTGGGCCCTTTGGCGGCGGGAGGATGTTCGACCAGGGACATCTCAAGTTCGTAATCCTTCGACTCCTCGCGGAAAAGCCGCGGCACGGCTACGAGATCATCAAGGAGATCGAAGACCGCTTCGGCGGGATGTATTCACCGAGTCCGGGAACGGTCTATCCGACGCT
>JBGPLS010000174.1:0-6774 GCA_041486565.1 Gemmatimonadaceae bacterium | reverse complement strand
GCGCTAGCAGTCTCGCTCGATGTTGTGCTCGTTACGTCGGATAAAGCAGTGTTGCGGGCGTTCCCGCGAGTGGCAATCGCCCCGGAGGTTTTTCTGAATGAGCCAACCGGGTAAGATGTGAGTCTCGAGCTGCGCGATCAGCTACAAGCCGCGCTTGGCGACACGTATACCCTCGAGCGCGAGCTGGGCGGCGGTGGCATGTCGCGGGTGTTCGTCGCTGTCGACACCGCGCTCGGCCGCAAGGTGGTCATCAAGGTTCTCGCGCCCGAGCTGGCCGCGGGTGTCAGCGCGGAACGCTTTGCTCGCGAGATCCGTCTCGCCGCCCAGCTGCAACACCCGAACATCGTACCGCTGCACGCGGCAGGGGACGCCGGGGGACTGCCGTATTACACGATGCCGTTCGTGGAGGGATTGTCGCTCCGCTCGCGCATTGCGAGCGGCGGCCCGCTCTCAACTCCCGAATGCGTTCGCATCCTGCGCGACGTGGCCCGCGCCCTGTCTTACGCGCACGAGCAGGGAGTCGTCCACCGCGACATCAAGCCGGAGAATGTTCTGCTCTCGGGCGACGCCGCGGTCGTGACGGACTTCGGGATCGCCAAGGCTGTGAGCGCGGCAAAGACCCTGGGCTCGACTGGTACGCTGACGAGCGCCGGCATCGGGCTCGGCACACCGGCATACATGGCACCCGAGCAGGCTTTCGGCGACCCCGCAACCGACCGGCGGGCAGACATCTACTCATTCGGCTGCCTCGCGTACGAGCTGCTCACGGGAAAACCTCCTTTCGCTGACCGGCCGTCGCATCAGCTCGTAATCGCGCATGCGATGGAGACTCCCCCGCCGCTGGAATCGAGAAACTCCGGCGTGCCTGAGCCTCTTACCGCGCTCGTAATGCAATGCCTCGCGAAAAATCCGGACGAGCGGCCCCAGTCCGCGCGCGAAATCGTCGAGCGACTCGAATCGGTCGATACGTCCTCTGGACAAAAAACTTTCCCGACCCGCACGGCCGCTCGCAAGCGCCTGCTTATTGTCGGCACCATTGCAGTCGTGGCCCTGGCGATCGCGTTTGGTGTCGCGCTTCGCGGTCGCGTTGGTATGACAGCGCGAAATGGCGCTGGTCGGGTGGAATCTGTGGCCGTCCTTCCCTTCGAGAACGTCGGTGGTGATACGGCGAACGCATACTTCGCTGACGGGATGGCGGACGAGCTGACGAATGCGCTGGCGAAGATTCCCGCCATCCGTGTGGCTTCGCGCAGCTCGGCGTTCACGTTTCAGGGCAAGCGCATCGACGTGCGCGAGGTGGGGCGCGCGCTCAATGTCGGCGCGGTCCCCCGAGGGAACCGTCCGCAGGGCCGGCAGCCGTCTGCGCGTGAGCGCCCAGCTCACCAGCGCGAACGACGGGCTGGTGCGCTGGAGCGACAGCTACGAGCGGGAAGTGCGAGATGTCTTCACGGTTCAGGACGACATAACCCGCGCGATAGTCGGAGCGCTCCGCGTCAAACTGGACCCACGGTCCGCCCAGGTTGCGGGAGCGCATCACGGCACGTCCGATATCGAGGCATACGATCTGTACCTGCGCGGCCGCTATGCCTGGAACAAGCGCACGCCCGATGGCCTCAAGGAATCGATCAGCTATTTCGAGGAAGCAATCCGCCGGGATTCGACCTACGCGGACGCGTATTCAGGAATGGCGGATGCATTCATCAGCCTGTTCGACTACGACATTCTTCCCGCGGCTGAGGCTAACCCGCGGGCAAGAATGGCTGCGATGCGGGCGCTGGCGCTCGATTCTTCGCTGGCCGAGGCGCACACTTCGCTGGCGCATGTGCTGCTGCATGAATGGAAGTGGGATGAGTCGGAGGCGGAGTTCAGGCACGCTTTGGAGCTCGACCCCATGCAGGCCGCAACTTACCACTGGTACGCGCTGGCGCTGACAGCCGTCGGAATGCTGGATCAGGCGGTAGCCACCATGAAGCGTGCGGAGGAGCTCGACCCGTTATCGGCGCGGATGAGCGCGGACATGGGGATGGCCTACTACGGCGCGCGTCAGTACGACCTCGCAATTCAGCAGGAACGGAAGACACTGCGTCTCGAGCCGGGGTTCGCGACTTCATATTGGATAATGGGGATGGCTTACGAGCAAAAAGGGTCGCTGGCGGACGCCACGGCCGCTTACCAACACGCCCTCACGTTGCGCCCGCGAAATCCCAACTACCTCGCGTCGCTGGCGCGAAGCGAGGCGTTGGCTGGAAAGACTTCCGATGCCCGGCGAGTGCTGGATGGGCTGTTGAAATCACCCGAGCCCGTGTCGCCGTTCTTCATCGCCCTTGTTTATACCGCGCTCGGGGGAAAGGACGAAGCCTTTCAGTGGCTGAACAGAGCGGTTACGGAGCGCTCCGGCTCGGTGCGTTATCTCAAGATCGAGCCGCGGCTGGATCCATTGCGTTCCGATCCGCGCTTCGATGCGTTGTTGCGGCGCGTGGGACTGAACGAGCGATGATTACACCCGCAGGTAAGTGATCCCTTTCTCCTGCGCGCGGTTGATGGCGACGACCATTGCCGGAACGAGAATGGTGCCGGGAAGCCGCGACGCCTCGAGGTCCTTGTAGACCGTCTCATACGTCTCGCCCCGCTCCTTCGCGATGGCCCGGGACCGCAGGCGGAGCGCGGTGTTGCACATGAGGAACAGGACGCCGCGCTTCTGGAGAGTGTCGACGGTCAGCTCTCCGCCCGTTGCGAAAATGTTTCGGATCACGGGGTCTTTGGTTATCGGATCGGTGAGGTTGGCGGATTTTCCGAACCCGTACTTTGCCCACGCCGCGTCGGTGAAGCCGATGTTGAGCGCGGGTCCGTGGACGCCTATCACCGCGTTCGCTTCGCCGGGCTTCGCTGCGAAGTCGTGCTCGTAGGCGTCGAGATAATTGCTCGCCATCAGCATTGCCCTGTCGTTCAGATCGACCGCGTGGAAGAACTGGCGATGCTTTCCCTTGAGTTGACGCATCCAGGCGTCATGCGGGGAATCGTCGGCGAAGGTGGTCGAAAGAGTATCGGCTTGGGCGATTGCGGGAAGGCCGGTGAGCGCGGCCAACGCTGCCGCAGCGCGGCCAACGAATCGTCGGCGCGGATGGATCGAATCAGTGACGTCATTCATGCCGGGGGCCGTGGTGAGGTGTGAAGAGCGCCGGGGGCGAGGGGTTGATTCCCAATCTATGCAACCAAGTTAGAGCTGCTGCGGGCGTGAGATAGCGGCTCCCATTTTCGGATGGTTGGTTACAATTCTGTTGACAGATCCGTCTACAAAGCTGTAGACTGTAGCGTAACGGGAGTGAGCTAATGCCGACCACAAGAATATCTGATACTGATCATCGCGTGTTGCAGAATCTGGCGTCAAAGACCGGGAAGCAACATCAGGAGATCATCCACGAAGCCCTCGACACGTATCAACGGGACCGCCTCCTCGATGAGATCAATGCAGGTTATAGCCGGCTGCGTGCTGACAAGAAGTCGTGGGCGGCGTTGAAGAGCGAGCGACGTTTGCTGGGAGAGGCGGGGACTGACGGATTGGGCGATTGAAAATCCCAGCCACGCCGAGTCAGCAACCTTCACGGGGTGACGTGTGGCAAGTCCAGTTCAGCCCTACCCGGGGCCGTGAGCAGGAAGGCTCCCGGCCGGCGATGATCATTTCCGTGGACAAGTTCAATCACGGCCCAGCGGAACTTGTCATCGCTATCCCGATCACGCGCACCCAGCGACAGATTGCGTCGCACGTCTTTGTTCCGAAAGGTGAGGCGGGTCTGGAATCAGACAGTTACATCATGGTCGAGGCGGTCCGCTCAGTCTCGAAGGAACGACTGCTGCGTTATCGCGGCGACCTCACATATTCACGGATAGAGGAGGTCGAGCAGATACTAAGGGTCCTGTTAAAGCTCTAGCTCAACGTCTCAGGCGCGGGCGATTCCGTCTATTGCCGCTGCAGCAACGGCTCGAGCTTTCCCAACACTTCATCCGTGGATTCAGCCGGCAGCTTGCAGATTCGCGCCGCGCGACGTGCGCGCCAGTCGAGGCTTCGCACCTGATCGGCGAGTACCGCGCCACCAACAGGTAACCCTTCAGGAAGTATTACCTCGAACGGATATCCTTTGACCTGACCCGTTATGGGGCAGAGAATTGCCAGACCGGTTCGACCGTTGTAGGCTCGGGGAGACAAAACGACAGCAGGTCGTCGTCCAGCTTGCTCGTGTCCTGCCTGGGGATCGAAGGTGAGCCATACCGCGTCCCCGCGATCGGGGACGTAGGAGCGTGACTTCGGAGGAGGAGGACTCACCAGATCTCTTTGCCGGTTCGATCGCCCCAGCGAGTCTCGCGATGCCGGTTTGCAGGTGTAATTCCCTCGACGAGCTGGCGGAGGGTCCACTGCCGGCGTGTGGGAGTGACAACGATGCGGTCTCCTTCGAGCGAGATGTCGACATCGCTGTTTTCGCTGAGCTGCGCCTGCGCCGCGAATGCCTTGGGAATTCGGATTGCGAGGCTGTTGCCCCATCGCTGGACAGATGTCACCATATCGCTCCCCGCTGTGTGGGGTTCGGGGTGGGTATCTACAATAGATATACACGCGACAAAGCCGAAATGCAACATCATTCATTCTCGGGGACGATCAAAAAACCGCCGGAGCGCACCGGCGTCAGTAAGCTACCGCTGGACCCGCGCGGTAATCGCAGTGAGCCTAACGTGGCACACGTCGCGCGAGACGTTGATTCCGGAGCGCGTCCAGTCTTTGTAGCCGGGGGCACGGACCGTCACGTCGTAGGTGCCCGCGCGTTCCCCCGCGCTATACAGGATGAGTACGGGGGCCGCGTTGACGTCGACTAAATACGGCGCGATCGGCCCAACCGAGTCGACGAACGTCCCACTCCGCGCGATGAGTATGGCTGTGGCTGGAGGTGACGCGGTCACCGAGTCGACGACCGTTATCGCAAGTCCGAATCGGTATTCGGTGGTGCAGATCAACCCACTGGGAGACGTGCACGCTTCGGCGACAGTGGCTGCGATCAGAAGCGGAAGAAGTTGACGAACAAGATCGCGTCTCACGCAGCAGCCTCTGCAAGGGTGTTTGCCGTTGCTGCCGGTGCGGGCCCCGCGTCGATGAGCTGCTTGGTCACTGGATCGACGCGAAGATTGAGGCCTTCGAGAGATCGTGCGCCGAGCAGCACCAGGTCACCCGGCTCGCCGAACACGACTTCATCGAGGGTTGTCTTGCTTCCAGCGTGAACTATCGCCCCACCGGTCCAGCGGGCCAAGACTGTGCCGTCGGCTTGACGAAAATGCCATTCTTTCAGTCTCGTGATTCCGAGTGACCGAAGAACCGGCGCGGGAAACCACGAGAGCTCCGCCCCGGTGTCAACGAGGACCGTTCTGATCAACTCGCGCTTGAGCGGCTGCGCCGGGTTGGCGATTTCAACGTCAGTTCGAAAGGTGCCCATTTCATCTGGCATGCTAGCTCCTGTCTCCTCCGGGAACGGTACCGGAAATCCGCGCGAATAACCACTAATTGGAGCGTTCGCGCGGAGCGCTCGCGCGCTGTCCGTGGATCTTCACCCCTGCCAGCGCTTCGATGACCGTGTCGGCCGATGACGTTCAGCGCTTCATTCCTCCAAACGTCACGCGCCACACTCTTCCTGCCTTGTCGTCGGTGATGTACAGCGATCCGTCGGGCCCCTGCGCGAGTCCAACGGGGCGATGCGCCGCCGCGTCCGGCTGCATCTTTCCCTCGGCGAATCCGTCCGCGAACTTCTCGAAACCGCTGGCGCTCGTCGGCTTTCCCCCTGAGAAGGGAACGAACGCCACCTGATACCCACCCTGCGGGCCGGGCGCGCGGTTCCATGATCCGTGAAACGCGATGAACGCGCCGCCGCGATATCGCTCGGGGAACGCGGTGCCTGTATAAAACAGCAAACCGTCAGGCGCCCAGTGTGCTGGGAAGAATGCAACGGGCCCTGTTTTCGACGCGCAATCACCCACCGCCTTGCCGCCATCGCCGCCGTATTCCGGCGCAAGCACGAGCTTCTGCTGGGTGTAGTCGAAGTAACACGTCGGCCACCCGTAATCGGCGCCTTGCTGAATGTGCAGCAGCTCTTCGGCCGGGAGATTCTGTCCCTGCTCCGCCGAATAGAGCCTGGGCCAAGTCTCGAATAGCACATCGCGGCCATGCTGCATGGAGTAAAGGGAGCCATCGGGCGCGAGGGCGATGCCGACGGTGTTCCTGATGCCAGTCGCGTAGCGGTTAGACGGTGAGAACGTCTGGCTCAGCTTGTTCGCATCGAAGCGCCAGATGCCGCCGCGCGTCTGGAGCTCGGTGCAGGGCTTCTGGCCCGGCGACTCGAGGCCGTGGTCCTTTGCCTGGCACGAGTTGGTCGCCGAGCCGGAACTCATGAAAAGATTTCCGTTCGAGTCGATCACGAATGGATGCATCGGGTGCTCTCCGGAGAGCGGCAGCCCGCTAACGACCACCTCTGCTTTTGGTGAGAGCGAGAGACCGTCGTTGCTCAGTGCATAGCGGACGATTGTCGAGCCCTCCTCGGCGTAGAGATAGTTCTTGTACAGCGCGATGCCCGTGCCGCCGGCTCCCCTCTTTTCAGCGGCAGGGCCAGCCGAGCCAACGGGGCTGGCCGGCGCTTCAGTGGCAGGAGCGAACGTCCGGCCGAAGCGCGTGATCACATCTGCGCGGCCGTCGTTATTCGTGTCGCGCAGCGCGACGAGGAACCCGCCCTCGTGGGGCGG
>JBGPLS010000173.1:0-6837 GCA_041486565.1 Gemmatimonadaceae bacterium | reverse complement strand
GCACCTGGCTGTTCTCGAAGGGCTCGATCATGCGGTGCTCGAGCGCCATCTGCGTGATCCATCGGTCGGCTTGGATTGACATTATGTGGATAGGATTTTGCGGAGGGATGCGCCGGGAAAGACGCTGGTTGCAAGGTCGGGAATGTATCGGCGCAATTGATTTCGTGCCACTTGCAGCGCCCCTTTCGCGGCCGCACCAGGGCACGATAGATTTTCACAATCGCAGCTAGTGAAATTTTTCACGAAGTCGGGAACTCGATGAGTCGCGCGTATTTGCCTGTCCTGATGTTGCTTGGATTCGTGGTCACGAACGCCATCCTTATCGTGGCGATGTCGGCGCTCACGATGCGCTCTCGTCCCACTCCCGTAAAACAGAATCCATATGAGTCCGGGATGCCGACATTGGGCGACGCCCGGGAACGCTTTTCGGTCAAGTTCTACCTGATCGCGATTCTGTTCATCATCTTCGACATAGAAACTGTCTTCATGATCCCCTGGGGCGTGTACTATCGGCAGTTGTCGTGCACGGCGCCCCTCGCCCGCGGCATCTGTCCCCCCGGGAATGTCTCTTTCTTCGGCCTCGGTGAGATGCTTGTCTTCATGGTGATTCTCTTCGTCGGCCTGGTTTACGTCTGGAAGAAGGGAGCGCTGCAATGGGATTGATTGCGCCTTCCGGGGCCGACATCGTCTCGTACGATCCCAAGTCACAGGAAGGTTGGGTCGCGACGCGCCTCGATTTCCTGGTCAACTGGAGCCGGGCGAATTCACTCTGGCCAATGCCTTTCGGCACCGCCTGCTGTGCAATCGAGTTCATGGCCACGGCAGCGAGCCGCTTCGATCTGGCCCGGTTCGGAATGGAGAGAATGAGCTTCTCTCCCCGGCAGGCAGATGTCCTCATCTGCGCCGGCAGAGTTCCTTTCAAGCTTGCTCCCATCATCCGCCGCATATGGCAGCAGATGCCTCAGCCGAAATGGTGCATCTCGATGGGCGCGTGCGCGTCGAGCGGTGGGATGTTCGACAACTACGCGGTGGTGCAGGGGATCGACACGATCATTCCCGTCGACGTGTACGTCCCGGGCTGCCCGCCGCGACCGGAGGGACTGATCCACGGCATCCGGCTGCTGCAGGAGAAGGTGATGAACGAGCGGCGCGCCGACAATCGGATTCGAGAGGAGATCAATCCCGATCCATCGAGCGAGCTCTACATTCCGCCTTCGGCTATCAACGAGCTCGGCGAGCCGTTCGGCAACTCGGTCCATCAGAATCGCAGCGCTCCATGACGGGACGCTTTGAGATTGTCGCCGCCGGCAGCGCTGTCACTGACTCGCCGGCACCGGCCACCCCGAAAAATGTGAGTCACCTGGGCGGACTGCCGAATCCGAGCGCAGCCGCCCTTGCCGGGCGGTTTCCTGGCGCGGTAGAGCGGGTCGTGGTCATCTGGGGAGAAACCGTCGTCTTCGTGAAGCCCGCCGCGGTTTTCGAGGCGATGCAATGGCTCCGTGACGATCCGGCGCAGCAGTATGACTTCCTGAGCGACGTCACCGCGGTCGAATACCGCGACTTCGAGCAGCCGATCGAGGTCGTCTGGCACCTTCGCTCGCTCCCGTACCGCCGATTTCTGCGCGTCAAGGCGCAGCTCCCAAAGAAGGGACCGCTCGAGATCGCGAGCGTCTGGCCTCTCTGGAAATCGGCCGATTGGCTCGAGCGCGAGTGCTACGACATGTTCGGAATAAGGTTCACCGGTCATCCCGACCTGCGGCGAATCCTGATGTGGGAGCAATATCGCGAGGGGTATCCGCTGCGAAAGGATTTTCCGCTGCGCGGCCGCTTCAGCCGCGCCGAGCAGCTCAGGCAGGCGCTCGCCCAGAATCCGGAAACGCGCTACTCGATGGAAGAGCTCTCCGTGGCGGACGCTTTCGAGGATCTCCCTGCGGACATGCGAAAGCGACTTGGGACCGGCGAGAGGACAGGCGAGTAGAATGTCGTCGAACACTCGAACCATCGAGGTAGAGCTCTCGACCACGGGGCTCGATGCTCAGGGCCGGCCGCAGCGCGTGCCGCTCGTCACTGGCGACGGCCGCGACGACGTCAACGTCGCCCCACCGCTTTCGATAGAACCAGAGCTCTCCGCCGAGCACATGCTGATCAACCTCGGGCCTCAGCACCCAGCTACCCATGGTGTGCTGCGCCTCGTTCTCGAGCTCGACGGAGAAACGGTGGTCCGCTGCGTCCCGCACATCGGCTATCTGCACTGCGGGTTCGAGAAAATCGGAGAGTATCGCCAGTACAACCAGATCATTCCCTGGACCGATCGCGAAGATTACCTCAACTCTATCGGAAACAACGTCGCCTTCGCCCTCGGCGCCGAGCGACTTTGGGGCATCGACATCACGGAGCGGTGCACGGTGCTTCGGGTCATCGCGTCGGAGCTGTCGAGGGTCATCTCGCACCTCGTCTGGCTGGGGACGACCTGCATCGACATCGGCGCGTTCACGCCTTTCCTCTGGGCGTTCCAGGAGCGGGAGAACGTGTACAATCTCCTCGAGGCGTGGGTGGGAGCGAGGCTCACGACTTCGGCGACGCGCGTCGGCGGGATGGCGGCCGATATCCCGGCTGGGTGGATGGACGGACTCAGGAATTTTCTGCGCACCTTCCCGAGCACGATCGACGAGGTCGATCGTATGCTGACGAAGAATGCGATCTGGGTGGGACGCACGGTCGGCCTTGGGATCATGACGCCGGACGAAGCCATCAACTGGGGACTCTCCGGGCCGATGCTTCGCGCCTCCGGAGTTGCGTACGATGTCCGCCGGGACTTCCCGTATCTCGACTACGAGACCTACGATTTCGATGTCCCCGTCGGGACGAACGGCGATGTGTACGATCGCTATCTCGTTCGCCTGGAGGAGCTCCGACAGTCGGTGCGCATCCTTCAGCAGGCCAGTGCCAGGCTCCGCGACGGTCCGGTGAATGTCGATGATCCGCGCGTCATCCTGCCGCCGAAATCGAAGGCGACGAGCGAGATGGAATCGATGATCCATCACTTCAAGCAGGTCATGGAGGGCCCGCGGCCGCCGATCGGCGAATCGTACGTGGCGGTCGAGAGCCCGAAGGGAGAGAAGGGCTACTATATGGTCTCGGACGGTACCTCGAAGCCTGTGCGCTGGCGCATCCGCCCGCCCTCGTTCCTCAACCTCGCAGCCATCCCCAAGATGGTCGAGGGTCACCTGCTGTCGGACGTGATCGCCATCAATGCGAGCATCGACATCGTGATGGGAGAGATCGACCGATGAGCAATCCGCTGATGGGCGGCGTTGAGTCGCCCGATCTGGCGTCTCACGATGCCACCGCGCACGAGAGCGCGCCTCACGTGCCGGTCTTTGCCGGCGCGGTGCGAAAGGAGCTCGACGATCTGCTGACGCGCTACCCAACCAGGATGGCGGCGCTCCTTCCGGCGCTCTGGATCGTCCAGCGGGAGCGCGGCTGGGTGAGCGAAGACTCGATGGCAGAGGTGGCCGGCCTGCTCGAGCTGACGCCCGCGTACGTGAAGGGCGTCGTGACCTTCTACACGATGTACCATCAACATCCTGTCGGAAAATATTTCATTCAGGTTTGCACCACCTCGCCGTGCGGCGTCTGTGGTGCCGAGGAAGTGGTGAAGGCATTTCTCCGGCACACGGGGGCCGCTGATCTGGGCCTCACTTCGCACGACGGCAGATTCACCGTGATCGAGGTTGAATGTCTTGGCGCGTGCGGCTTCGCGACGCCGGTGATGATCAACGAGGAGTTCATCGAGTCGGTCACACCAGAGAAGGTGCCCGGCATTCTGAAGGACCTTGCATAGTGGGATTTCCTCATCCATCTCATCCGCGCGAGACTCCGCTCCTGACGCGCCACTTTGGCGAGCCCGAAGCGCGGACGCTCGACGGCTGGAAGAAGCGCGGCGGCTATCAGGCGCTGGAGAAGGCGCTCGCGATGAAGCCCGCGGAAATAGTCGACATCGTCAAGGAGTCCGGTTTGAGGGGCAGGGGAGGGGCGGGCTTCCCGACCGGGCTGAAGTGGTCATTCATGAAGCCCGGAGACGGCAAGCCGCATTACCTCTGCTGCAACGCGGACGAATCCGAGCCGGGCACGTTCAAGGACCGCGAAGTGATGCGGTGGACTCCGCACGGGCTCGTCGAGGGTTGTGCCATAGGCGCCTACGCCATCGGTGCGGAGACGACGTACATCTACATCCGCGGAGAGTTCACCGAGCCGCTGCTGCGGATGGACCGCGCGGTACGCGAAGCCTACGATGCGGGGATACTCGGCGCGAACGCGATGGGCACCGGAAAGCGAATCGACATCCACGTCCACAAGGGAGCGGGCGCCTACATCTGCGGCGAAGAAACGGCGCTCATGGAATCGCTGGAAGGGCGTCGCGGCAATCCACGCATCAAGCCGCCCTTTCCCGCCGTATCAGGCGTCTTCGGCCAGCCGACGACGATCAACAACGTCGAGACCCTCGCCGCTGTGCCTGAGATCCTGATGAAGGGTGCTGCCTGGTACAAGGCGATGTCGCTGTCGAATCCAAAGAGCACCGGCACGAAGCTCTACTCGGTATGCGGCAACATTCGCCGTCCGGGCACCTACGAGGTCGTGATGGGATTTCCGTTCAAGGATTTCCTTCACGAGGTGTGCGGGGGAGCGCTCGATGGGAGGAAACTCAAGGCGGTCATTCCCGGAGGCGCGTCGGTGCCGATCCAGACGATGGAGGAGGCGGAGGCGACGCTGATGGACTACGAGGGCTTCGTCGCCCAGGGATCGATGCTCGGCTCGGGCGGAGTGATCGTGATCGATGACGCCCAGTCGATGGTCGCTGTGATCGCGCGTCTGGCGCGATTCTTTGCCCACGAGAGCTGCGGCCAGTGTACGCAGTGCCGCGAAGGCACTGCCTGGACGACGAAGATCGTTGAGCGAATCCGCGATGGTTATGGGACGATGGAAGATCTCGATACACTGGTGGAGATCGGCGAGAACATGACCGGAACCACGATCTGCGTTCTGAGTGACTCGTGCGCCGTGCCAGTCATGTCCGGAATCAGGAAGTTCCGTTCGGAGTTCGAATCGCTGATTCACGGCAAGCGGGTCCACTCTGTCCTCTCAGCGGTGGCGTGATGGCTGAGAAGAAGATGGTGAGCCTGACGATAGAGGGACGGCCGGTCACGGTGCCCGACGGCACGTCGATCCTCGAGGCGGCGAAGGTGGCCGGCATTCTGATTCCCCACTATTGCTATCACCCAGGCCTGCCCGTCGCCGGTGTGTGCCGGATGTGCCTGGTGGAAGTGGAGAAGGCTCCCAAGCTCGCGGCCTCGTGTGCGACCTCGGTGGCCGAGGGCCAGGTGGTCCACGTCCACAGCGAGCGCGCGCTCGAAGCGCGGAAGGGAGTCCTCGAGTTCCTGCTGATCAACCATCCTCTCGACTGCCCCATCTGCGATCAGTCGGGAGAGTGTGAGCTGCAGGACTATACTTACCAGGAAGGCCGCGCCGATTCGCGGTATCGCGATCCCAAGCGCTTCAATCCGGTCGAGGATTTTGGTGGCGACGTTCTCTACGTTCCGAACCGATGCATCCTCTGCACGCGCTGTGTTCGCTTCATGGATGACGTCGCCCACGAGACGGTGTTGAACGTCAGTGAGCGCGGTGACCGCGCGCTGATCGGAAAATTCGAGGGCAAGGACCTGACCCATCCGTGGTCGGGCAACGTCGTCGATCTCTGTCCCGTTGGTGCGCTCCTGTCGAAGGACTTCCTCAACAAGGCACGGGCGTGGGAGCTTGACCGCGTGGCGTCGATCTGTCCGAGCTGCAGTCAGGGGTGCAACATCACCATCGAGACGCGCGACTCGCAGGTGGCTCGTCTCAAGCCGCGCCCCAACGAGGACGTCAACAAGTTCTTCATGTGCGACTACGGCCGGCTCAATTACAGGTGGATGAACCGCACCGACCGCGCCGAGCTTCCGCTCGTCAGAACGGAAGGGGTGCTACGCAGTATCGACTGGGATGTAGCGATTCACGCCGCTGCTTCACTCCTTCACGATGCGCGCACCTTCGTTCTCGCTTCGCCGATGCTGTCCAATGAGGCGCTGCATCTCCTGTCCAGGATCATGCAGCGCAATGGAGGAGCGGGTGCGTTCCGCGTCGCCACCGGAGAAGAAGCGCCGCTGGCGGGAGTGGAAGATCTCGCGCTGCGGCGCGACCGGGCCGCCAACGTCAATGGAGCGCAGATGTTCGGCTTCCAGCGCTCGGAGCGTCCGCTCGAAAGCATGCGCGACGGCGACGTGCTCGTCATCGCCGATGACGATCTAACCGGAATCGGCGCCGACGAGCTCGCGCGCGCCAGCCAGGTGATCGTGATCGGGACTACGCTTCCCGACGCGGCCAGCGGCGCTTCAGTCCTCCTTCCAATCGCCAACTTCTCGGAGGAGGAGGGCACCTTCACGAATCTTCGCGGACGGGTTCAGCGGTTCATGCAGGCGAGGCCGGCGCCGGGTCTCGCGCGGCCGAGCTGGCTGGTGCTCGGCGACCTTCTCGGTGCCCTCGGCGAGCAGGACAGCTTCTATCTGCCGTCCGATGTGTTCGCCAGGATTGCCAGCTCGTATCCGGCGTTCTCGGGACTGTCGTACGAATCACTGGGGATGCGCGGACTTCCAGTCCTCGACTCCGAGACAGCCGGGGCTGCTCGATGATCCATGCAGCCGCTCTGCTTCAGATAGTGAATCCACAGATTCCGCCACTGGAAAATGGCGTGTTCGTCTTCGCCACGCTGGTGAAGATTGTAATCGTCTTCAGCATCTACAT
>JBGPLS010000172.1:0-6922 GCA_041486565.1 Gemmatimonadaceae bacterium | reverse complement strand
TGTGACCCCGCCCAACCTGGCGTCGGTTCAGGAGCTGTCGGTGGGAATGATACGAACCGGCATCGGCGCCTCGGCGCATCCGATCGCCCCGGGCGACACGCTCGAGCTCTGGGTGGACGACATCCGCCTTGGCGGAGTCGTGGATGCCGCAGGCTTCGCCGGACAGATGGGAATCTCGGTCCTGGCAAGCGATTTTGCCGATATCCGGCTGAACGTGAGCCGGCGTGATCCCAACTTCAGGCAGCTCGCCGAGCAGCCGACATTTCTCACCGACAACAGCGTCAATGTTTCTTCGGCATTTCACCTCGAGAAACTGCTGCCGCGATCTTTGGGGCTGGCAATGCCCTTCACTGTCAACTACACACTGGCGTCGATCGATCCTCTCTTTGTGTCGCAGTCCGACGTCGAGGGAGACATCGTCGACGGTCTGCGGACACCCCGCACGACGGCGACGTCATTCACTTTCCAGCTGGCGCGGGCGACACCGCTCAAGGATTCGCGGCTCGCCGCACTCTGGAACAACCTCAGTCTGTCGAGCACCTACACGTCGGCTGGGGCGCGAAGCGAGTACGAAGATGGCCAGGCTCACAACTTCACGGTCGGGTTAGATTACAATCTGTCTCAGGCGCTGCTGCCGGGGATCTCCCGATGGACACCCGCCGAGCTCCACCTGACGAGCGTGTACACGAGGGGTTCCGACAGACGCGTGGCATTCCTCAAGCCGGCGTTCGCCCGTGACGATATCCCGCGGGAGATCAACGGCGTAACCAACAGCTGGCGGAACGGGACGTCGTTCCAGCTGCGCCCCTCGAAAACTTTGAGCGGACGACTCGATTTCAGCTCCGTGCGCGACCTCCGTGGCTACGGACTGAATTCGCCGCTCGGCATCATCGCCGAATCGGACCGCGACCGGATTCTCGGCACGGATGCAGGCCTCGAGCGAGAGCGCGATCTCCAGGCCGGGTTCAACTTCACGCCCAGCATATCGTCGTGGATCAAGCCACGCTTCGACATCGGCAGCACGTACAACATGCTCCGTGATCCCAACACCCTCGGCTTCGAGCGGGCGAGCGACACCACTCAGGCACTCCGGCTCCCGCTCCGGCTGGGCGGCTCGCAGACGACCAGCGCCGGTGTGACGATCGACCTTCCCCGCGCGGCGAAGCTGCACTTCGACAGCAGCAGCATCCTCCACCGTCTCTTCACCGCCATCCAGCCGATCGACATCAACTACAATAGAAGTATCGTGTCGGTGTTCGAAGGCACGCCGGAGTCGCCGCCGCTATCATATCAGCTGGCCTTCGGCAGCATCGGAAGCTTCCGCGAGCTCCGGGGGCGGCCGGCAACGAGCGCCGGACTCATCCACCAGATCTCGGCGACGCATTCCATCCTGCTGCCATTCGGCGCCAGCATCTCCAACCGCTACCAGATGATAAGTGCTCGCAACTGGACGCGGCGATCGGACGACAGGCGGGCCATCACCGACGGGACGCAACTTGTCTTTCCCGATGTTTCTCTCCGCTGGAGCATGAAGCCCGACCGCCTGCGGAATCTGATTGCCAGCGTAGGCGGGACCGCCCGAGCGGTGCAGACCCGGCAGATCAACTCGACGCAGCCGGAGATCGAAGAGACAGTCCCATCGCTGGCGTCCACTCTTCCGGGCGCGGCATTTGGTGTGGATCGTGGCGAAACCGTCGTGACGAGCTATCCGGCAAGTCTGTCGATCGTCTTCGCCGGCGCGCGGCCTCTCTCGTCGACGGTCGGCTACGCTCTCTCACGGCGTCACGAGACGCGACCGGGACTGAGCGCCAGGAGCGGTGACTCGGACGTGAATGTCGAGATCGCAAAGCCCTGGGCGCTGCCGCCGGCGTGGAAGCCGCGCAGCGACCTCCGCACCCGGCTCAGCTATCAGGACAGGACCGGCGACAACTTCGTCCTCAATCCCCTGGCGCTGAGCCTGGAGAGCCGGCTCAGCGACAACGGCCGCCGGGCGATTAGCTTCAGCGCCGACACCGACGTTGCCGAAAACTTCTCCTCGAGCTTCGTCGTATCACGCGTCGAGAGCTTCGACAGGAATCTCAATCGCCGCTTCACGCAGACCGTCATCAGCGCCGTGCTGCACCTCCAGTTCTACGCCGGAGAAATGAGATGATGGTCAGGAAAGGAATAACCCCGGTCAGTGGCGCGTTATGAGTTCACCGTTATCCAGTTGCCCGTTTATCCGTTACGGCCAGCGAGGTGTTGCACTGATAAACGCAAAACGGAATAACCGTAAACTCGGAACGCGCCACTCATTGGGATTTGTTTTTTTAGTGATCGCGACGTCGGCTTGCGAGCGCGGAGGCGGTCCGCGCCCCGGAAAATTCGACGGCGAGTCCGCTCTTCGCTACGCCAGATCACAGGTGGAATTCGGCACGCGCATTCCCGGGACAGCGGGCGCGCAGCGCGCCGGCGACTGGATCGTTGCGCGGATGCGCGAGCGCGCCGATTCGGTGGTGGTTCAGAGCTGGACGCAGACCCTCTCCGACGGGCGTCAGCTTCCACTGCGCAACATCCTCGCGCGGTTCCGCCCCGATCTGCCCGACCGCGTTCTGTACGTGACCCACTGGGACACGCGTCCTGTCAGCGATGAAGCCGGCGATCCGGCCGAGCGCAAGCTGCCGATGCCCGGCGCGAACGATGGCGCGTCGGGCGTCGGACTGCTCATCGCGCTCGGCGACGCGCTCAAGAAGACGCCGCCCGGAGTGGGCGTTGACCTGCTGTTCGTTGACGGAGAGGACTACGGCGATTTCGGGACGATGAAGGATGTGCTGATGGGCTCGACCTGGTTTGCCGCGCATCTGCCGAGTCCGGGGTATCGCCCGCTTTTCGGAGTGCTGTGGGACATGATCGGCGACCGCGATCTTTCCATCAGGCAGGAGCAGAATTCCGTGACGCAGGCGCCGGAAGTTGTGCGGCGCGTGTGGCAGCAGGCGGCGGAGCTGGGGCACGACGACGTGTTCGTGGAACAGCAGACGGCGTACCCCATCACCGATGATCACATCCCCCTGCTGAGTGCCGGGCTTCGCGTGATCGACGTGATAGATCTCGAGTACCCGTATCATCATCGGCCTAACGATACGATCGACAAGATCTCGGCTCGCTCGCTGTCGATCGTCGGCGATGTCGCGGAGGCGCTGCTCCGGTAACCAGACCACGCCACCGTTTTTTCCGTATTCATCGCATTCAGTCATTACGGAACAACGGACAACAGGTCAACGGGGAACTCATGACGCGCATACAGGATGGGTCTGATCCTCTCTGACACAGGATTCCCGGAATTCCGGATGAACCAAAAAATGATGACGCTCGCGGACCGATGATGTAGTCCCCTTTACTCCCCGACGGTATCGTGATTCATGCCGACCCCGGGCGAGCGAAAGGCGCTGTTGTTCTTCGGCGCAGTTGTCGTCCTTGGCGCGGGAGCGCGCGGCGTCGCAGTGCTTAATAGCCAGGCACCCGTCGACGCGGCGGCACGGCGCGCGCTCGATGCGCAGATCGAGGCCGTGGACTCCGCCCGTCATCGCGGCAGGGCGAAAAAGAAGGGGAAGGGCAGGCGCGGCGCTATTCATCTCGTCGAGCCGGGCTCCCCTGCCGAGCCAATCATCCCCCCGATCATCGACCTCGACATCGCCACCGCTGCAGAGATCGAAACCCTCCGCGGGGTGGGTCCCGGGCTCGCCGCGCGCATTGTCGCCGACCGCGACTCGCTCGGTCCCTTTGGCAGCACCGACGAGCTCCAGCGGGTCCGCGGAATCGGCGCCCGGCTCGCGGCGAAAATCGCTTCGCAGGTAACCTTTTCGCTTCTTCCGCGTCATCCCCGTGCAGGCGACGGGACGTCCGCACCACCCAGGGGCAGACGGAAATCTCGCCGGGGGGATTCGCACAGTTGACAGCTCCAGCTGCCATTTCCGAACGGATCGGTGATCTGCTCGTTCGGGAAGGGCTCATCACGCGTGACCAGCTCGATCTCGCTCTCCATGAACAGAAGGAGAGTGGCACCCGCGTAGGCTACAACCTCGTCGCGCTCGGGTTCGTCAAGGAAACTGACCTGACGAAGATGCTCGCCCGCCAGTACCACATGCCTGCCGTCGATCTCACCAACTTCGAGATCGATCCGCGGATCGCCCGGCTCATTCCCAGCGAGATGGCGTCGAAGCACCTCGTCCTTCCCCTCAAGCGCGACGGTCTCACCCTCACCGTCGCGATGGCCGACCCCACCAGCACGGGCGTCCTCGACGATCTCAAGTTCATCACCCGCTGCGACATCTTCCCCGTCATCGCCGGCGAGTACACGATCAAGAACGCCATCGAGCGCTATTACGAGTCGAACGAAGCGCAGATGGAGAACCTGCTCAAGGACATCGCCAAGTTCGGCGATACCGACATCGAGCTGGTCGAGCAGATCGAAGAGGACATGACGGCGGCGGCGCTGTCGATCGCCGTCCAGGAAGCTCCGGTCGTCAAGCTCATCAATGCGCTCCTCACCGACGCCGTCGCCCGGGGCGCGTCGGACATTCACTTCGAGTGCTTCGAGCACGAGCTCCGCGTACGGTACCGCATCGACGGAGTGCTCCAGGAGATCATGAAGCCGCCCCTCAAGCTCCGGTCGGCGCTCATCTCGCGCTTCAAGATCATGGCGAACCTCAACATCTCCGAGCGGCGCGTCCCCCAGGACGGACGCATCAAGCTCAAGATCATGAATCGCGTCATCGACTACCGCGTCTCGACACTGCCGACTCTCTTCGGAGAGAAGGTAGTGCTGCGAATTCTCGACAAGGGGAACCTCAACCTCGACCTCACGACTTTTGGCATCGAGCCGCGCGCCGAGCGCGAGATCATGGACGCCATCGCCAATCCCTACGGGATGATGCTCGTCACCGGCCCAACGGGCTCGGGCAAGACGACCACCCTCTACTCCGCGCTCTCCAAGGTCAACAGCATCCACGTCAACATCATGACCGCCGAAGATCCGGTCGAGTACAATCTCTTCGGCATCAACCAGGTGCTGGTCCGCTCCGATGTCGGCATGACCTTCGCCGCCGCGCTGAGGGCATTTCTGCGGCAGGATCCGAACATCATCATGGTCGGCGAGATCCGCGATCTGGAGACGGCGAGCATCGCCATCAAGGCCGCGCTCACCGGTCACCTTGTGCTGTCGACGCTGCACACCAACTCCGCCCCCGAAACGGTCACCCGGCTGATGGACATGGGGATGGAGGGCTTCAACGTCGCATCCGCGATCAACCTCATCGTCGCCCAGCGGCTGGTGCCGCGCGTCTGCCTCAACTGCGCCGAGAAGTATGTCCCCGACGACGCCGAGCTTGCTGTGGCCAAGGTCGGACCGCGCACGACGCTCCGCGAGCTCCAGTTCAGTGATGTGGCGCTCGCCGAAGCCAAACCCCGCGCGACCCGCCTCGCTGCGCCCTTTCTTCATAAGGTCACCCTCGACACGCCCATCAATGAGATGCCGTTCTTTCGAGGCACGGGCTGCGACAGCTGCCAGGGCACCGGCCTCAAGGGCCGGCAGGGGCTCTACGAGACGATGAACATGACCCAGCCGCTGCGGAAGCTGATCATGCACAACGCCGGCGCGTCGGAGATCGCCAAGCTCGCTATCGCCGAGGGAATGCTCACCCTGCGGATGGACGGCTGGCTCAAGGTGATCAAGGGGATCACCACCCTCGATCAGGTCGTCCGCGAGACGAGCGTCTGATGCCGACAGGACCGTGCCAGCCCGGGCGGTTGGTCCGTAGTCCGCAGTTAGTCCGCAGTCCGCAGTTTTTGTTGCCCTTGCTTACCGAACGGTGGAGGAAATCGTCCCTCACCGGGGACTTTCTCAGCCGACTGGAGATCAGACCATGACCGAAACGCTGGCGTCTGCCGCGCCGGTGGACTCGTCCACCGACCTGGCAAATCCGGAGCCGCCGCCACCGCACCCGATGGTCGGCCGGGCGCCGCCGGCTATCGTGCTCAACCTCCGCACGCTTCTCGACGAGATGGTGGCGACGAATGCGTCCGATCTCCACATCGTGGCCGGCGAGCGACCCAAGCTCCGCATCGACGGTGAGATGACGAGCGCTTCCAGCCCCAATATCCTGGGCACCAAGGACACGCTGCAGCTCGCGTACTCGGTGCTCACCGAGAATCAGAAGAAGCGCTTCGAGCAGGAGGACGAGCTCGATTTCTCCTTCGGCATCGCCAATCTCGCGCGCTTCCGCGGCAACTGCTTCCGCCAGCGCGGCTGTGTGTCGATGGTCATCCGCCAGATCCCCTTCCGCATCAAGACCTTTCAGGAGCTGGGGCTTCCTTCGGCCATCTCGAAGATGGCCGAGAAGCCCCGTGGGCTGGTCCTCGTGACGGGTCCGACAGGCTCCGGAAAGACGACGACTCTCGCGGCGGTGATCGACAAGATCAATCGCGAGCGGAAGGGACACATCATCACCGTTGAAGACCCGATCGAGTTCATCCACAAGCATCAGGGCTGCCTCATCAATCAGCGAGAAGTGGGGACGGACACCAAGTCGTTCGCCAATGCTCTCAAGTACGCGCTCAGAGAGGATCCGGATGTCATTCTGATCGGTGAGATGCGCGACCTGGAGACGATCCAGGCAGCGCTCACAATCGCCGAGACCGGTCACCTGGCCTTCGCGACGCTGCACACGAATTCGGCCGCCGAGGCGATCAACCGCATCATCGACGTGTTTCCTCCGCACCAGCAGTCGCAGGTGCGTGCGCAGCTGGCGTTCGTGCTGGAGGGGATTGTGACGCAGACGCTGGTGCAGAAAGCCAGCGGGCACGGCCGCGCGATGGCCGCGGAGGTTCTGGTCGTCACACCGGCGATCCGCGCGCTGATCCGCGACGACAAGGTGCACCAGATCTA
>JBGPLS010000171.1:0-6956 GCA_041486565.1 Gemmatimonadaceae bacterium | reverse complement strand
TATGGGGCGCACGAGGATGTCGAGAAGCGCCGCCACGCAAAGATCCCGCTCTACTCGACTGAGCTGAATCCCGGAGGAGGAATCCCGGCGCATCCGTACACCGTTCACGGAAACGCGGTGGTGGCCTTCGCGCTCGAGGTATTCTCCCGGACGCTCGACGAGAAGACCGCCGAGACGGTGGAGGATGCGGAATCGGTGCGTGCGTCGGCGCTACGGCATTTCTCGGTGGAGGGAAGCGACGGGCGGGCCCGGTTCATCAGCTCGTCCGACCTCACAGGGAACCAAGCCGCGGCAGACGATCCCGCTGCGTCAGTGTATGGGCTCCCATATTATCATCTCGTGGGCCGCGACGACTCGCTCTACCGCCGAACGGTGAAGCAATGGGAGGGCTCGCCCTCCAACCAGCTCGTCGAGCGCTGTGCCCGTCTCATCGGACCCAACACGTCGGAGGTGCTCGACTGGCTGAGGCGCGCGCCGCTTGACAATGGCGTCGCGGCCGAGCTCGTGGACGACAGCGGGCGCGCGCTGGGAAATGGAGGCGACGCCGCACTTTCCGGAATGGTGGCGTATCTGGCCTGGTACGCCGTCAACGCGCTCGGAGCGAAGCTCTAAGTGACCGTGATGCAGTAGTTCGGAAGGTACGGCGGCAACCCGGTGCCCATGCGATGTTGGCCTGCTCCGAAGCTCTCTACGTCAACTTACGTATTTCCGCCGCCGCGAAACCCGCCCAGCTTTTGCCCTTCACCATCAGTGCTCGGCCAAACAATCAACCTGGCAGCAAGGAGATCTCATGCATCGGACCATCCGAGGGTTGCTCGCTCTTGCAGCCGTTACATTCGTCACCGCCTGCAGCGATTCTTCCGGGCCGAACTCAGTGACCGGAAACTATGCCTTGATCGCGATAAACGGGATAAACGGCTCCGGGCTGCCGGTGACCATCTACAAGGACGAGTCGGTCGAATTCCGAGTTACGGCTGGCAACGTTACGCTGAGCTCCAACAATACCTTCAGCGCTTCGGGCACCGGTCAGGCGACCCAGGCAGGTCAAACAACGACTGTCGCTGAAACCTGTGCGGGTACCTATACGGTAAGCGGGAACAGTATCACGTTCACCGGAGCGCCTTCCACCGACTGCCACGGCGTGATCACGGGAACGTGGGACGGTGCGAACACGATTACCATCACCGCCGAGGCGACAGTTCAGATAGTGTTCAGGAAATAGCGGTTCGGGACGCCGGGAGTGGCTGAAGTCCTGATACTCGGCGGCACCCGCCGGCCGGTTGACTCCTGCTGTTGAAGCGCGGGCTACGGGGTCATAGCTTTTTCGTGTACAGTAGCTCGGGTGGCGAAACCGGTAGACGCAAGGGACTTAAAATCCCTTGGGGGAAACCCCATGCGGGTTCGATCCCCGCCCCGAGCATCGTCAGCGTCACGAGCGAAGATCCAATGCGGCGGTGATCGCTGGCGCCCATCACACCTGTGCAATCGGCAGCGATGGCAACGCCTACTGCTGGGGATCGAACATCTTCGGCGCACTCGGGAACACGCTCGATGCGGCCTTCCGAGGATCTCCGCAGAGGCTTGCCACTCCGCAGTAGGGTCCGTCTCCACGGCCCGTCTCCTCGGCCTCGCGTGCGGGTCACAAATGGCGTATACTTGCCGTCTCCCACACGGGGGATAACATCCGACGATGGACGCGCGGCAAGCTGGCGTAGTCGAGCTCGATCAGATGGAACCCCAGCAGCGCGAACTGTTCGAAGCGCTGCGACTTGCAACCCTAGGTGAGTACGACATTTACTCCGAGCTAGGTCGGGGCGGAATGGCGACCGTATATCTCGCCCTCGAGCTCTCCCTCAACCGTTCCGTCGCGATAAAGGTCATCTCCCCTTCGGCACTCACCAGCGGGACTTTGGTAGAGCGCTTCTGGCTCGAGGCGCGCACGGCAGCGTCGTTGAGCCATCCGCACGTAATACCCATCTACGCCGTGCGATCGGTGTCGAATCTGCACTTCTTTGTCATGAAGTATGTCGAGGGCGGCTCACTCGACGCAGTGCTCAAGACGGAGGGGAGGCTCTCGCTTTCGCTCGTCAGGACGATCCTCGCCCAGGTGGCGAGCGCCCTCGCGTACGCGCATCGTCGCGGAGTGGTTCATCGTGACGTGAAGCCAGCGAACATAATGCTGGATGCCGAAGGCTTCGCGATCGTCATGGATTTCGGCATTGCCAAGGTTCATGACGTCACCGCCCTTACGACTTCAGGGACGATGGTTGGTACCCCCTACTACATGAGTCCCGAGCAGTTTTCCGACAAAGAACTGGATGGGCGCTCTGATCAGTATTCGCTTGGTGTCGTTGCGTTTGAGCTGTTGACGGGAAGGCGGCCTTTCACCGGTGAGTCGATCGGCCAAATCCTTCGCGGTCACCTGCTCGATAACCCACCGAACGTGCGCGACTTGCGCCCCGATTGTCCTGAGCCGCTGGCGATGGCGGTGAATCGTATGCTCTGCAAGTCTCCGGAAGACCGCTTTCCCACTCTGGAAGCGCTTCCCACACTTCTCGGATCGCTGCCCAGTCTGGATGTAGACAAGGTGCGCGAGCAGATGATGTCGCTCGCCCGCACTGCGAGCCTGTCGCGGCCACGAATCAGTCAGCCAACAAGCCCGACACCAGTCTCTCGACCATCGACACAGCCAACGCGACAGCAGGCGCGAGTGCTGCAGCGGTCGTTGGCACCGTTTGGACGTGGCGCGGCCTGGGTTCAGCGCCGGCCATTGCTCTCGGGTACGGTGGGACTGGTTGTTCTCATTGCGTCCGCCAGTCTGTTGCTCGACGGTCGACATTTGCGTCCGGTCGATAGTTCGCTGGCCCTCGGGGGAACTGCCTCTCCGTTGGATTCCCAGCGGGTCGCGAGCGCTGCGACGAGTCAGACAGCTGCGGCGGCTGATTCGGGATCGCCACCGGCGATCGATGGGGCGAAGCAACTCGACGCGCCGCCCGCGCCGCCCGCGCCGCCCGCGCCATCGCTCGCAAAGCCGCAGCAGGATCGTGGGCGTCCGTCTGCGACGGATGCAGTGACGGCACGGGCAAAACCCAAGAAAGAGCCAGTTAGCTCAACTCGACCCGAAGTCCAGCCGGCTTCCCAATCTTCGGCGGTTAATAACCCGATCCTGTCGCCGGTCGCACTCCAAACGGTCACAACATCCGACTCGGCTGAGACCATACCGGTCCTACCCAGTCTTGCTGCGGTGAGGATCGGGACCAGAATACCGAGGGCCGGCTTGTACGTGGATGGCGTGTTCGCGGGTTTGATCAACGGCCTGCGCACATTCACACACAAGCCAGGCCAGATTCACCTGGAAATAAGAGCGGAGGATTGCATCAGCTATGACACGACTGTGGTTGTCATGTCGGCTGATACGGCCAGAATAAACTATAGATCTCCAACCTGCATTAGGTAGCAAGCGCACCGCGCTGCTGTCATCGGCACCGCGTTGCGGCAACGTCTCCTCCCAGCATCCATTTTTTTCGCCCGCAACCCCGGAGTCGCTACTATGGGTTATCGTACCGCTCTCCTGCTGTTTGTAACGATCGCCGGTACTGCGACTGCTCAGGACAGGCCCGCAGTCCAGCAGGCCTCGCCGATCACGGACATGATTCAACGGTCCAAGGATGCCCTGAACAACCTTCAGTACGAACAGGCGCGAAACTCGGTCCGCGAAGTGCTTGCCCTTGGGCGTCTAAAGCGCAGTCAGGAGATCGCTGTGCTTCAGGTCGCCTCTGCGGCATTCTTTCCCGAGGAGCCCTCTGCCCGCATACCGGACAGCGCTACGATCTATCTGAAGCGTCTAGTCCGTCTGATGCCCACCGGGCCACTGCCCGTTGATCTTTCGTCAGTTGGCCTCGATTCCCAACTGGTGCTCGCCCGGATAAGTACCTTCGGTGCGACCGCACGCCCTCCGCTCGAGATAACCCTCAAGGGAACGGAGACCCGGGCGGCGATCGAAGTCGTATCAACACGGCCCGCCCGCTGGCAACTGTATCTGAGTTCCAGAGCTGGCGGAGCAGCAATCCTTCTCGATACGCTTGCGCCTGCGACCACAGGGAAGCTCTCGCTGCGTGCGCATGACGGTTTGAGCGTCGTGATCCAGCCGGGGAGCTACGAATTCAGGGTCCTCAGTATCTCCACGTCGCAACCCGATACAATCATGTTGCGATTCGACGGCACCGCTACCGGCTCCGCACCGACGCTAGTTGATTTGCCGCGAGCACTCGATCCGTCCAGTTTCCTGCCTGAGCGGGCCACCCGCGCAATCTTCGCGGGGATCGTAGGCGGCGTGAGTATCGGCGGGTTGACATGGGGCCTCGCCAACTATGCGCGACCTCCGAAAGCGCTGGGTGACGAAGCGAAGGATGGCCGAGCAACCGTCGTTGGACTGGCGATTGCTGCGGGGGCAATAGCCGGTGGCATCCTCGATCATGGAAAGCGATTGCCAGACAACATCAGGGAAAACGAACGCATGAGGACCGGCTATCTCAAGCAGTTGGGTGACGCGACCGAAACCAATCGCAGCCGGATTGGCGAATACAAACTTGCGATCGCAATCGACCCGGAGATCAAATGACGAGGACTTCGCGACTTATCCTGTGTGCGTGCACGGTCATCGTCGACGCGTCGACGCTTCGAGGCCAGACGAATTATCCAGTCGATTTTCGAGTTGGCGTGCACACCGCTAGCACGAAGCGCAATGCCAGCCTTGCCGATACCATAGTTGGACGCTCCAGCGCTTCATTGATCGGCGTCGATGTAATGCTATCGTCTCCTGGGGGAGAGATAGGCATCGGTGCCCGAATGATGAACGGGTCATATCCCCAAGGCGATCTGAGCTTCAAGGAAGCGCTTCTCTTCATCGGCGCGAACGGGTTTCACGTCGAGGCGGGCTACGGTCAGCGGTCGCTTTTTGGCACGGATTCCCTGATCAGCTTCGCGCGAGGTGGCATCCGCTCGCTCGTTCAGATAGGCGGCAGTGGGGTATCGTTAAGCTTCAATGGCTCCGGATACTTCCCCGGGGACTTTCATCCAGCAAAGACGTCTGGATCTTCAGGGTCATACACAAGCTCAGCGTTCCTTGGGTGGGAAGGGGAGACTAACATTTTTTATACGCTCACCAAGGTACCCATCTTCGCGCAACTTGGATATCGAACGGAATACTTCAAGTACGGTAAGCGTGAGGAGAGTCTGAACGGCCTCGTTCTTGGGACTGGCCTTTGGCTGGGCGGACGATAGCCAGGGGAGATCACGCCGGCAGCTTCATAATCTTTCCAATGAACAGGATCGTCCCGGAAAAACGTTCCCGGATGACGAACAGGAATGGCCGGTCCACCCGGATCGCGGCCGGGGCTGAAGTGCGGCCGATGCCTACACTTGTTGCCGCCGCCGCCTCGGTACCTTCTTCGTTCACATCGACGAACGTTTTCTGAATGACGTTCGTGATCACCAGATCGTGTCCACGCGGAGACATCCCCGTAAAATCCGCCTGATCGAAAGCGATACCCATGCCAAGCGCCCTGAGGTCAGGGTTCAGCAAGCGTTTCCAGGTGAGTTGAAAACGGGGAAAGTAAAATTCCGACTGCTGCTCACTGAACGATTGCTCGAGCGATTTCCAGCCCGCCTCGGTAAGGGACTCGATTAGCGTGTTGACGTCTACGTTCTGGTTCGGCAGCACCACCGTCATTGCGAAGGCGGAGTTGCCGTAGAGCAGATCGACCGCGGCGTAGCTTGCCGTGCGCGCGATTCTGAGAGGAACGCTCTGGCGCATCAGCGGCACGCTGGCCGACGTTCCGTCCAGCGCGAGCGGAACAAGCGTGTTACGTGAACGAGTCAGGGTCATGAATACCTCGTCATCGGGAGGTGGCCGCCTAGCCGCTTTCGCGCCGATCGGGCGAAAGTTACCACGGAGGACGCGGAGGACCCAAAAGGCTCACTCCGTGTTCTCCGTGGTTACTTCACTCTAGGCCCGTTCGAGCCGTGTCGCTCCGACCGCGACCTGACTAACTTCCCGCCATGACTGATGTCGTTGCGCTAGCCGCCGAGCTGCTCGCGCTTCCCTCGCTCTCATTGGGCGAGGAGGCGGTCGTCGATTACGTCTCGCGATGGCTGGTTGCGCGCGGCTGGAACGTCACCGTTCAGGAGGTGTCGCCGGGGCGGGGTAACGTGTGGGCGTCGCGCAAGGGCGGAGGTGTCACCTTCTCGACGCACCTCGACACGGTGCCTCCATTTCTGACTCCGCGGATGGAAGGAAATCGCCTCTACGGACGCGGAGCGTGCGATGCGAAGGGCATCGCGGCGGCGATGATGGCGGCCGCCGATCGTCTCGCCAAATCCGGCGAAAAGCGCATCGATCTTCTCCTTGTTGTCGGCGAGGAAAAGGGCTCGGATGGCGCGCGCGCGGCGAACAATCTTCCCACTCGGAGCCGTTTTCTCATCAACGGTGAGCCCACCGAGAGCAAGCTAGCCAGCGGGGCGAAGGGATCGCTTCGCGTGACGGTGCGCACCAAGGGGCGCGAAGCCCACTCGGCGTATCCGCATCTCGGGAAGTCGGCCATCGAGCCGCTCCTCGCGCTTCTCCCCACCCTCCGCGATCTCCCTCTGCCCTCCGATCCGATCCTCGGCGAGACGACTGTCAACATCGGCACGATCCACGGCGGCACCGAGGCCAACATCATCCCCGCCCACGCCGAAGCGGAGCTGATGATCCGCCTTGTCGGCGACGTGGATCCGATGAAGGCGATGATCAAGAAATGGGCGAGAGGGAAGGCGGAGATCGAATTCGGCTCGCATATCCCGGTTCAACACTTTCACACGGTGCCGGGCTTCGAGACCGCGCCGGTCGCATACACATCGGACATTCCGCTGCTCACGCGATGGGGCACGCCGCTTCTCTTTGGTCCCGGCTCGAT
>JBGPLS010000170.1:0-6957 GCA_041486565.1 Gemmatimonadaceae bacterium | reverse complement strand
TCACCTGTGATCATCAGCGGACGGATGCCGGCGCGCTTCGCGCGCGCCACAGCGTCCATTGCCTCGGCGCGCGGCGGGTCGATCATGCCGATCAATCCCGCGAAGACCAGATCCTGCTCGACTGATGCGTCGATTCCGCCATCATCGCTTCCGATGGCCGCGTCGGCGGGGAACCGGCGAATCGCAACTCCGATTGTACGAAGCGCCTGGTCTGCCAACTCCTCGTTGGCACGACCGATCTCGGCGCGGCGCTCCGCCGACAGCGGCCGTGGCTCGTCGCCCACCAGCTCGCGCGAGCACCGCGCGATCAGCACGTCAGGGGCCCCCTTGGTGAACACCACCAGGCGCTCATCGCGCTCGCGGTCGCGGTGCATCGTGCTCATCAGCTTTCTTTCGGCAGAGAAGGGAACCTCTCCGACGCGAGGCAGGCGAGCGTCGAGCGCCTCGGCCCTGAGCCCGGCCTTGCGCGCCGCGACGAGCAACGCGCCCTCGGTCGGGTCGCCCTGGACTGTCCAGCGGCCGTCGTGCTCCTGCACCTCGGCGTTGTTCGCGCGGTCGGCGGCAGCGAGCGCTCGCTCGAGCTCGGCGCGAAGCGGGCCGTCGATTGCGCCGCCGCCCTCGCGGCGCACTTCGCCGTCGGGCGCGTAGCCGGACCCGCCAAACGACACGCGTCCGCTGGCTGTGATGACCACACGCACGGTCATCTCGTTCCGCGTGAGTGTGCCCGTCTTGTCGGACGCGATCACGCTCGCCGACCCCAGCGTCTCGACTGCCGCAAGGTGCCGCACAATGGCGTTACGCCGCGCCATGCGTTGCACCCCGATGGAGAGGACCGCGGTGACGACGGCTGGCAGACCCTCGGGGACCGCCGCGACAGCGAGCGCGACGCCAAGGATGAGCACATCGACAGTCGCTGCAAACCCGTGCACATCCTCGACGAGAATGATCGTCGCGATCATCACGACGGCGATGGCGATGACGACGAGTCCAAGCAGCTTGCCGGTGCGGTCGAGCTCCCGCTGCAGCGGCGTCGCCTCGGCCTGAGTCTGCTTCAGCAGACCAGCGATGCGCCCCATCTCTGTCTGCATCCCGGTCGCCGTCACGACAGCGGTCCCGCGTCCATACGTTGCCGACGTGCCGCTGAAGAGCATGTTGTTCCGGTCGCCGAGTGCGGCTTCTTGCTCGATCGGGTCCGTGTCTTTCGAAACCGGCAGGCTCTCACCTGTCAGCGACGCTTCGGTCGTCTGGAGCGCCGTTGAAACGATCAGGCGGGCGTCGGCGGGAACGGTGTCACCTTCCTCGATGAGGATGACATCGCCGGGTACGAGCTCCGCCGCGGGAACTGTTTGCCGCCTGCCGCCGCGAAGGACAGCGGCTTCATCCGCCGACATCCCCCGAAGAGCCACGACGGCTGCCTCGGCGCGCGATTTCTGGATGTAGCCCATGGTTGCGTTGAGCAACACGACGGCAAGGATGGCGACTGCTTCATAGGGCAGTGCCGTATCGCGCTCGTAGGACCAGAGACCGGCCGAGATTGCCGTCGCGATGAGCAGCAGGATGACGAGCACGTCCTGGAACTGAGCGAGAAAGCGCCGCCATGCGGGCACTGGCAGCTCCGCCGCAAGCTCATTGCGCCCGAACCGCGCGAGTCGCGCGCTTGCCTCGTCGTCGCTCAGGCCGCGCCGGATATCGCCGCCGAGCATGCCAGCGACCTCCTCGCTCGTTCGCTGGTACGCGCTCGCCAGGTCGCGCGCCGACGCTATGACGGTCATCGTATGGGCCTCAACGTAGGGTAGTCGATCGCCCGGCTGTAATCGCGCGCCGGTCGACCTCGCTCGAAGGGGAATCTATCCGGGTATGTTCAACAGGATGCCGATCAGCTTCAGGGAAGCATTTCAGCGTTACGGCTCCAACATGATCCGCTGGTCGCTTGTCGCGATCATCAGCGTTTCGGCGGTCATCGGCCTGCTCTTCATCACGCGCGGGACGGCCGTGCAGCGTGTGCGCGGTGTGGGCGGCGATGGCGCCCCGGTTTCGCCCGCCGAGCCCGAGTTTCCTCTCACTGTCGCGCTCCTTACCGGTACGCCGATTCTCCCGGGCAATCGTGTCGAGCTCGTGCTCAACGGTGACGGTATTTTCCCTCGCCTCTTTGCAGACCTGCGCGCCGCGGAGCGGGCGATCACCGTGCAGATGTATTACGCGGAGCCGGGCCGCGTCGCGGATTCACTGGGCAAGATCCTCGTCGAGAGAGCGCGCGCGGGAGTCGCGGTGTTTCTGCTTTATGACGCCTTCGGCTCGAACTTCAGCGATGGCTACCTCGGGCGGCTTCGCACAGCCGGGGTGCATGTCGTTGCCTTCCGTCCACTCCGCCTCCGCAACCTCTGGGTTGTGCAGAACCGCTCGCATATCCGTGGCATCATCATCGACGGAAAAGTTGGTTGGACCGGCGGCTTCGGCATCGACGACAAGTGGCTCGGCGACGCTCGAAGCAAGGCAGAATGGCGCGACACCAACGCGCGCTTCGAGGGACCCGCTGTGCTTCAGCTGGAGGCGGCGTTCGTCGCCGCGTGGGCGGAGGCTACGGGCGAACTGCTGACGGGGAGAATGGAGATCAATACATACGAGGGTGGCGTTGCCAGGGCCGGACTGCTCTACACGGCGCCGACCCTGGGAAGCACTCCGGCCGAGCGGTACCTCGCCCTCTCGATCGGCGGCGCGCGCGAACGGTTCTATGTCACCAACGCATACTTCGCCCCCGATACCAACTTTGTCGCGCTCCTCACCGGCGCCGCGAAGCGCGGCGTAGATGTGCGCATACTCGTGGGCGGACCGAAGACAGACATCCGCACCGCACGCCTCGCGGCCCACGGACGCTACGAAGCGCTTCTCAGCGCGGGAGTTCGCGTGTACGAGTATCAGCCGACAACGCTCCACGCCAAGACTCTCGTCGCCGATGGTTTGTGGGTCTCGGTTGGAACGATGAACTTCGACAACCGATCGCTCGCACTGAACGACGAATCCACGCTGATGGTTCTCGACTCGGCAGCGGGGCGGTATATGGAGAGTGTTTTCTTCGACGACATCGGTCACTCCAAGGAGATCGATCTCGCTACCTTTCGCCGCCGCCCGTGGACTCAGCACCTGGCCGAGTCGGCGGCCAGCATGATAATTCGCCTCCTATGATATTTCTTCAGACGCCGCGGGACCGCGCCGGCCTTCTCATCCTGGTGCTGGGTGTCGCCATTCTCCTGGCCGTGTCGCCCTTTTTCAGTGGGCTGCTGGGCGCGGCAGTGCTCTACGTCATCTTCGTCAATCCATATCGGCGCCTTGAACGAATGATGAAACCGGGGATTGCGGCGGCGATTACGCTCGTTGCTGCTCTCCTCGTTATTGCGCTCCCTCTTACCTGGCTGGTTGGAGTTCTGATAAATCAGGCGCCGGACGCTCTGAAAATCGTTCAGACCAGCTCGTTGTTCGCGCGCGTTGGCGAGCTTCGCATCGGTGACTTTCAGGTGGGCGCAGAGTTCGCTAAAGCGAGCGGCACAATCATCTCGTGGCTATCCGCGCAGGCCTTGTCCTTTGTGGGAAGCGCCACGTCCGCGGTCCTGAATCTCGTGATCGCCTTTTTCGGCTTGTACTACATGCTGCGTTCGGGACATGAGATGTGGGGTGTCATGCGGGGCTACATACCGTTCTCGTTCCACACCGCCGACGCATTGCGTGATCGCTTTTTCAGCGTTACGGAAGCAACCCTGCTGGGCACCGGGCTCGTCGCAGTGATTCAGGGAAGCCTTGTCGGTATTGGCTTCTGGCTCGTCGGTCTTCCGAATCCGCTCTTCTGGGGAACGGTAACGGCCTTCGCGTCGATCCTTCCCGTACTCGGGAGCGCCCTGGTCTGGTTGCCTGCGGTGCTCGTGCTGCTCGGGGAGAGCCGGTATGGCGCGGCTGTGGTCATGGCGGTGATCGGCGGCGTCGTTGCGAGCAACATCGACAACCTGATTCGCCCGCTCGTTTACAGACGCGTGTCGAACATTCATCCAATGATCACGCTCATCGGTGCTTTCGCCGGGGTCAAGTATTTCGGGCTGCTCGGGCTGCTGCTCGGACCGCTCGCCATTGCCTACTTGTTCGAGCTGCTCCATTTCTACCGCGAAGAGTATGGCACGCATCAGGACGCGTGAGACACGGTCTCCACGCGGACGCCCCGCTCGAGCTTGGTGTGATAATTCTTCTTGCGTCTATCACGCCCCGGCATTTGCTTTCACCGGGCATCTAGCAGTCCCTGTGGGCGGCGTCACCCCGCCGCCCGCACATAGTGCCCAGCCTCACGAGGTTGGGCATTTCTTCTACGCCGGTCGCTCTGCGCAACACTCACAAGGATAATTGATGCGTCGCCTGGTCCTTCCGCTGCTCATTTTTTCGATGGCGGCCCCCGCCGGTATGCTCGCCGCCCAGTCACTCGCCGCAAGCACCGATGGAAGCCTCGCCGGAACGCGTGAGGTCGGCTTCTTCGTCACCGGGAGGGTTCTTTCGACCGATTACAGCGTGAGCGACGGACGCTCCGCCGCCGGCGGTGCGGTCTCCCTCGCGTCCCATCTGAACCGCCACATGGCGGTCCAGGGCGCACTCGGCGTCGCCTACAGCAACCAGGACAAGACATACTATAAACCGCCACTCTTCACATTCACTCCAACGCTGTCGCTAATCCTCCAGGAATCGACGGCCAACGAGTTCCAGCCGTATGCCCTTGTCGGCGCGGGCTACGAATTCGTCCGCTTCACTCGCCCGCGCTGCGATTGCGAGCAGAGCAAGAGTCTCGGGATCGCGAACGTCGGTCTGGGCGTGAGGAAGATGATCGGTGACCGCCGCGCTTTCAGGATCGAGGCATCGAGCCAGCTCGCCTCGGGTGGGCCGGCGTTCAGCATTGGAATGGGGATGTCACTGTTTGTCGGTGGATCACCGAGCGTCGTGAAGAGCCGGCCGAGGCCACCTGACAGAGTGCGCACCGAGCCGCCGGTCACGATCCCGCCGCGAACGACTCCGGCGCAGACGCTTCCTGTACCGCCGCCCCAGGCGCCGCCGACGCAGACGCCGCCGCGCGTAATACCACAGACCGTACCGCCGGCTGCGCTCGCACCCAATCTCGCCGGCACTGTCCTGCTGACGATTGACGGCACGCAGGTGGATTTCAACAAGACCAACTGGCGCGACGATGCGGAGCCGCTCCTCGATGGACTGGCCGTGGATCTGGTTTCCGACGCCGGCGAAAAGATCAAGGTCAGCATCGAGGCCCACACCGACAACATCGGATCGAGGCCGGGCAACATCGCTCTCGGGCTCGACCGCGCGAAGGCTGTGCGTGAGTTCCTCATCAACCAGGGGATCACCGCCGACCGGATCACGGTTTCGAGCGTCGGTGGTGACGTTCCGATAGCCCCCAACAACACGGCGCTCGGCAGGCAGCGCAACCGTCGCATCGTCATCCGGAGAACCAACTAGATGCGCGCGACGATCCGGAAGACGATGAAACGGTTTGGAACGACGAGGATTTTCCTGTCCGCTTGCGGTCTTGTCGTGACGTCGATGGTGATCGCCGCGTGCGCCGACCTCACCGGGCCCAAGTCGCCCGAAACGCCGATCAACGTCACTGCGACGCTGTCGAGCGCGACGTCGGTCAGTGTCAGCTGGTCGCCCAGCCCACAGAGCGACGGCGTTGTGAGCTACAACATCCTGCGCAACGGGACGAAGGTGGGCGAATCCACGACGACGTCGTACACCGACACAGGGCTCGCCGAGAAGACAACCTACAAGTACACGGTCTCGGCGAACTGCCGCTCGGGACTGCTGTCGGAAGCGTCGGTCGAGACAGTCGAGGCGACGGTTACGACCGCTGACGTGACTCCGCCAGTTATCACCTTTCACCAGCCGCCGAGTGGATTCGTCGGAGTATCGACAGCCGCTAACGCAGTCGTGACGTTCAATGAGGCGATGGACCCGACGACGATCAATCCGACGACCTTCACGCTCAAGGTGGGCACAACGCCGATCGCCGGTACGGTGGCGTACAACGCGCCCACCCACACGGCGACGTTCACACCGACCCCGAGCCTGCCGAGCAGCGCGATAGTCACGGCGACAATCACCACCGGCGTGAAGGATGTCGCCGGAAATCGTCTGGCGGCGGATTTCGTGTGGACGTTCACCATTCGCGACGAGGTTGCGCCGACGGTCATCGCGAACTTTCCGGCAAATGGCGCCAGCGGTGTTCCGGTGTCGGCTGTCGTGACGGTGACCTTCAGTGAGGCAATGGACGCGACCACCATAACCGCCGCCGGCACCTTCACGCTGAAGTTGACCTCGGCCCCGGGCACCGCTGTCACGGGCACGGTGGACTACAACGCAGCAACACGCGTTGCGACATTCACTCCGTCGAGTCCCCTCTCCGCGCCGGTCAACTACACTGCCACTGTCCTGGGCACGGTGAAGGACGCCGCCGGCAATTCGATGGGCACGCCTTTCCAGTTCGCGTTCTCCACGGGAGACACGACGCCGCCGACGGTCGTATCGACGCTGCCGGCCAACCTGGCGACGAACGTGCCGACGAACCAGGTGGTGAGCGCGACGTTCAGCGAAGCGATGGATGCGACGACCATCAATGGGACGACCTTCACGCTTCGGGTGACGGCGACGAGCGTCGCGGTCGCGGGAACAGCCGCGTACAATGCGGCGACGCACACCGCGACTTTCACTCCGTCGGCAGCGCTCGCGTCGGGGACCACGTACACGGCGACGGTCACCACCGGTGCGAAGGACATTGCGGGCAACGCGATGGCGTCGAATTTCCCCTGGACCTTCATCACGGTGGACAACGTGCCGCCGACAGTGATCGCGGTATCGCCGGTGAACGCCGCGACCGGTGTCGCGACGAGTACGGTCGTGAACGTCACGTTCAGCGAG
>JBGPLS010000169.1:0-6978 GCA_041486565.1 Gemmatimonadaceae bacterium | reverse complement strand
GGACATCAGCGCGGACATGTCCTTCCTCGAGATGCTCGACGTCGTCAACGAGCGGCTGACGGAGAGCGGGGGAGAGCCGATCGCGTTCGATCATGACTGCCGCGAGGGAATCTGCGGATCGTGCTCGCTGATGATAAACGGCGTGGCGCACGGTCCGATGAGGGGCACGGCAACATGTCAGCTCCACATGAGAAGTTTCACCGACGGCCAGACGATTTACGTCGAGCCGTGGCGTGCGCGTGCGTTTCCCGTCGTCAAGGATCTGGTGGTGGACAGGAGCGCGCTCGACAGAATCATACAGTCCGGCGGCTACATCAGTGCGTCAACCGGCGGAGCCCAGGACGCTAACGCGATCCCTGTCCCGAAGGGCGACGCTGAGGCAGCAATGGACGCCGCTGCTTGTATCGGCTGCGGAGCGTGCGTTGCCGCCTGCCCGAATGCGTCGGCGTCGCTATTTACCTCGGCAAAGATCAGCCACCTAGGCCATCTCCCTCAGGGCCGGGCGGAGCGCTACCGAAGGGCGCTTTCAATGGTCGAGCAGATGGACCTCGAGAGCTTCGGGAGCTGCAGCCTTTACGGTGAATGCCAAGAGGCGTGTCCGAAGGAGATCAGCATCGATACGATCGCCCGGATGAACGGGGATTTCATCCGCGCCGGCCTGTTGGAGTAACCGGTCAGGGAGGACCCACTAGCCGCTCCGGTGTTCTTGACTCCGTCGACGCCGGGTTGCATGTTGCTCCGCCCGACACATGCATTTCTCCGTAGCGTTACTTTGATCGGGCAGAGCCGTTGGCGATTCCTCCGTTCAGCCCCCCATGGGGGCTGGTTTCGCCTCAGGGGAGGTCGTATGGAGAGACTCACGTATGGCAGAGCGATTATAATTGCTGCTGTTATCCTCTTGGATTTCGGCGCTTGCGATGGAAGCTCGGTGGCCGCACCGAAAACGAGTCAGACTCTGGCGTTCCGCATCAATCCAACTGTTCTCCCCGAGCTGACTCCTTATTCCGGAGTGCTACAGCCAGGACGCTTCATTGTGTGCACAAGTCGTTTCAGTCCGGCCGCCGCATACACCTACTCGATCTCCGACGTGGCCAAGGAAAAGCAT
Source organism: Gemmatimonadaceae bacterium (assembly GCA_041486565.1). Taxonomy (GTDB): domain Bacteria; phylum Gemmatimonadota; class Gemmatimonadetes; order Gemmatimonadales; family Gemmatimonadaceae; genus UBA4720. Next base: position 5,873 of record JBGPLS010000169.1, on the reverse strand, counting down.
GATCAATACGTCACGTCTGTCACCATCGCACCAGGAGAATGCGCGGTCGTATACGAAATTGTTGGCAAGAAGGGTGACTCGCCCAAGGAACAACACAAGCATCCGCCGAGTATCACGGTAACGGGCGATCCTCTTGGCTTATCGGACGGTGGGGTTCGGCTCGATGCGAACGGGTCCCACGAGTTTATCGATTGCTTCGATGCGACACCCTTAACAGTCACGATGAGCGGTTACGAGGGCGCCGTCACAAAGTTCTATTACAGTTCGCCAATTCACCCGTCAGTCATTATCACCTGTACCATCGGCGGTCATGGTGGGACAAGCACAGCCACTTTTGGGGTTGATTGATATTTGAACCCGAAATGAAGTTTCAGCTAACTTGGCAGGCGACCGTCAGTCGTCGCTCACTGGAGATTCAGGCGGCGTTCCAGGTTGCGGTAACGAGGGTCGTCTGCAAAACGCTGGATTTCGTAGCTTCTTCTGAACACCGGCAGCCCCGACGACCGGTCCGTGTAGGCTTGTTCAAGCCACATGAAGGTCCCACGGCGATCACCGAGGGCCGCTCTGACCTCGGCTAGGGACTCTGCTCTGTAGTAGGTGGATTGTCGCCTTGTTTCCAGCTGGGCGAGAAGAGCGCGCGCTGAGTCCGGTTTCCCTGCGTGAGCGTAATAGAGTGCACGAGTACGTTTGCAACAACCAGGGGTTAGCAGAAGCGCTGAATCGAGCTGGGCACGCGCAGTCGCCAGGTCTCCGAGCTGAATGGATTCCCAGGAAAGCCACGCCCTCAGCGTCGACGGGTCGCCTGTGTCAGTCGACATCATCTTCCGCACTTGGGCGATTGCCAGATCGTGACGTCCAGTCGCGCGCAAAATGGAGACCACGTTTCCTCCGATCTGATCCGAGAGTGGTTCCAGTGCTGCGGCGGCTGTGGCATGCGCAATTGCCCGGGCATTATCTCCGACCGTCACGAAATACCAGCCAAGGATGATACGGGCGAAAGACGAATTCGGATTGAGCTCCACCGCCCGCTCGGCATTATTGCGAGCAGCTTTCCAGTCCCAGGCGTATGATACTTGATAGCTCCCCAGCGAGGCGTACGCATCAGCTGACGTAGGATCCAGGTTCAACGCATTGATCGCGGCCGCGCGGACCTTTGGGTACGCCTGTCTGGGAGGGAGATAGTCGTCCGCAAGATTGTAATATGCGTTGGCAATCGCGGAATACCCAACGGCAAAAGCAGGATCAAGTGTCAAGGCTGTCTCATATAACCCTATTGCCTTTTCGACGTTTTCCTGAGTAAAGTTCTGCTCCAGGTATCGCCCGCGCAGATACAGGTCGTATGCTCGCAGGCTTCGGGTTGATCCGGACCCGACTTCCTGTCCCTCTCGTGTGACGAGCCTTCCTGCCAGTGCCGTTGCGATCGCTCTCGAGATATTCGTTTGGACAGTGAAGACATTGCGAATGTCTCCATCATAGCTGTTCGACCAGATAGGGTAGCCCGTTGAGACGTTGATCAACTTGGCCGTGATTCGAAGACTGTCGCCCGCGCGCCTCACGCTCCCTTCAACGACGTTGCCGACTTCCAGCTGTCGCCCAATCTGCTGAATGTCCTCCTGCTTGCCCTTGTACGCGAATGACGAAGTCCGCGGTCTAACATTCAGACCATCGAGCTTCATCAGTGCGCTGATCAGCTCCTCGGTCATGCCGTCCGTGAAATACTCAGCGGCGCTGTCTCCCATGTTCACAAACGGCAGCACGGCAATCGTCGGCTGACGAGGGGAAGGTCCGGAACGACGAGTTAGATACGCGGTGGCGGCGACCGCCATCAACGCCAGTGAAACAATCGCCCCGCTTAGCCAACGATTGGAAAGGCTTGACCAATGTCGCCGATTGATCGGTGCTGCCGGAGTTGTCGGGCTCACTCGTCCGACCGCCCCAGCAGTGCCGGGGAGGCCGGCAGCTTCACCACTCGAAATTGTGAGGCGGATCTCATCAAGTCGTTGACGAAGTTCACGCGCGCTTTGGCAGCGGTCGTCGGGATTCTTTTGGAGCAGCCGCATTACTACGTCGTTCAGCGGCGCGGGCACGCTTGAATTTCGATCTGACAGACGTTCCGGCATTAGCGTGACGTGGGCGGCGATCAACGCCTGACGCGACGTCGCGAGAAATGGCGGAAGGCCGGCGAGCAGCTCGTATGCCACGACGCCTAGCGAGTATAGGTCAGCGCGCTCATCGAGGGCCGGATCCGCGAGAGCCTGCTCTGGAGCGATGTAGCGCGGAGTACCGAGTGCCAAACCCGTCGAAGTGAGCGACGTACCCGCAGTAGCTTCACGCAGCGCCTTTGCAACTCCGAAGTCCAGCACGACCGCGTGACCCGATTGAAGCAGAATATTTTCCGGCTTCACATCGCGGTGCACCACGCCGTGCTCATGAGCGTAAACAAGAGCGTCAGTGACATCCCGAAGGATTGAAACCGTTTCCGCAGGAGATAACCTTCCCTCGTCTCGCAGGCGATCTCTGAGCGACTGCCCGCTGATGTAGGGCATCGTGTAGTAAAGGAGCTCACCAGATGCTCCAGCCGACAGTAAAGGCACGATGTGAGGATGTTGGAGACCGGCCGCGAGCCGAATCTCGCGACGAAATCGGTCGACCTTTAGTCCGGCGGCGAGGTCGGGAGGAAGGACCTTGACCACGACCTGACGACCAAGAAGAACCTCTTCGGCGACGAAGACACGACTCATGCCTCCGCCACCGAGTTCTCTTATCACTCGGTAGCTCTCGCCAAGCGATGCCTGAAGTGTCTGCGTGCTTAGTTCCACATCGACCCTCGAGAACCACTCGTGGCGCCTACCGCGCCCAAGGGCAACTCCAAGCCGCTTTTCACCGCGGAAGCGAAGCTAGAGAAGGATTTCGCGCATAGCAATAGCACCTCCCACAGCCGGTTCCGCAAATCGTCAACAAGGGCTGTTGACGCAGCTCATTCGGCAACCTGTGAGCCCTTGCATTTCGCCACTGGTCTGGCAGTTCGCGATGCCTTCCTGGACTCTTGCATTTTGCACGTTCTCCATATCGAAACCCTAATGAACCATTTCGATGAGTTGATCGTCATTAGCGCGTAGAGACGACGTCCGATGCACGAATATGCGGGTGGTTCGATCGAAACAGATGGGTGGCCCCGCTCATGCCATATACAGTCGTGCTGGCGCTGCCCATCGAACATTCGTTACGAGTTGGAATGCAGGTCGTCCGTCGGGTAGCAGATGTAGTGAGATACTGAAAAAAACTGATTTGTTCGCTCCTCCCGTGTGGAGGTCGCGACAAAGGCAAACTCGCCGAAAGGCGGGGACGCAAAGCCACGAGGCTAAAGCGGACGCGAATGCGCCGGCTAGGCCAGTCGGGTTACCGAACGATTCACAGGAGGAGTCGAATGCTGTCGTTGATCCCAGGAAGTCGGCCGCCATTCGCCAGCTTCACCCGCTTTGTCCTCGCAGCCGGAGTTGGTTTCACGTTGGCTGCCTGCAGCGATGCAGTCGCTCCGACGGCCCCCCCATCAATAGCACCTCCTCCAGTCCTGGTCTCCCGCTCGCTGAAGATCAAGGACGAGTACATCGTCGTCTTCAGGTCGAGTGTTCAGGACGTCGAAGGCAAGGCGATGGGACTGTCGAAGTCCCGCGGAATCTCGCCGCGGAAGTTCTACAGAAATTCAGTCAAGGGCTTTTCCGGCCACATGACGGCCGAGGCGGCGCAAGCACTCGCCGCGGATCCGAGCGTTGCCTACGTCGAGCAGGACGGCGTCGTAAGCATCACCGGATCTGATATGGCCTGGTCCTGGGGGCGCGACCGGGTCGACCAGTCTTCTCTCCCGCTCGACGGAGTCTACACGTGGACGGCCACCGGCGCGGGCGTAAACGTCTACATCATTGATACCGGAATCCGCACCACACACACGCAGTTCGAGGGCCGCGCGTTCGGCGTGTTTACGTCGATCAACGATGGCTATGGACCGCAGGGGTGTCACGGTCACGGAACCCACGTTGCCGGCACCGTCGGAGGATATCAGGTTGGCATCGCGAAGGGTGTCAAGCTTTACTCGGTCCGAGTCCTCGACTGCTCTGGAAACGGAACCGACAGCGACGTCATCGCCGGAATCGATTGGGTGACTGCGAACGCCGTGAAGCCCGCCGTCGCCAACATGAGCATCGGCGGATCGCTGAGCCTGGCGATGAACGACGCCGTTCAGCGCTCCATCAGCTCGGGCGTCACTTATGTCGTAGCGGCGGCGAACGACGCGTCTGACGCGTGCAATGTCTCGCCCGCATCGGCGCCCAATGCAATCACCGTTGGCGCCACGCTCAGCTCGGATGCCCAGGCAAGCTTTTCCAACTGGGGCACTTGCGTAGACATCTATGCTCCAGGCTACAACATTTACTCGGCGTGGAACACGGATGACTATGCGAAGACCCCGTTAACGGGTACATCGACGGCGTCGCCGCATGTTGCCGGCGCCGCGGCTCTCTACCTCGAGAGCAACCCGTCAGCGTCTCCCGCCGAAGTGGCCCAGGCGATTCTTTCGGGAGCGACGAGCGGCGTTCTGTCGGGACTCGGACCCGGATCGCCGAATCTGCTCCTTCGTGTAAACGTTGGGGCCGTTGCACCGGCTCCTGCGCCAGCACCAGCCCCGGCGCCGGCTCCTGTCAATTCTGCTCCGACAGCCAGGTTCAGCTCCAAGTGTCAGGCGAAATCCTGCGGGTTCGACGCCAGCGCTTCGTCGGATGACAAGGGGGTTCTTGGATACCGTTGGTCATACGGCGATGCAAGCGTCGCCGCCAGCTCAACGGTCGCAACCAGTTCGCACACGTATCCGGGCAAAGGCAGGTACAGGGTTGTCTTGACTGTTACCGACGCGGCTGGATTGACCGCGACCGTTCATCACGACGTCAATATCCACTAGGAAACTGACGCCTGGACGACGACCCGCGCGCTGCCCGCGCTGAGGCGGTGGGCAGCAACTTCAAAGCCGCCTCTTTCCCTGATCAGAAGGGACTCTCGAAAAAGAGTCCCTTCTTTTTGCAGTGCGTTCCGGCGGCTACAGCTTCGGAAGCGTGACGCCCGTCTGTCCCTGGTACTTGCCTTTCCTGTCCTTGTATGAGACGAGCGGCTCCTCGTCTCCCTTGAAGAAGAGCACCTGGGCGATGCCCTCATTGGCGTAGATCTTCGCCGGCAGGGGAGTGGTGTTCGAGATCTCGAGCGTCACGTGACCCTCCCACTCGGGCTCGAGAGGCGTCACGTTGGTGATGATCCCGCACCGGGCATATGTGGATTTTCCCAATGTCACCGTCAGCACATTTCGCGGAATCCGGAAATACTCAACCGACCTCGCGAGGGCGAATGAATTGGGAGGGACGATGCACACGTCGCCGCTGAACTCGACGAACGATTTTGGGTCAAATGATTTCGGATCGACGATTGAGTTGAGGACGTTGGTGAAAATCCGGAATTCGTTCGCGACGCGCATGTCGTAGCCATACGAGCTCACTCCGTAGGAGATCACGCCGTCGTGCACCTGGCTGTTCTCGAAGGGCTCGATCATGCGGTGCTCGAGCGCCATCTGCGTGATCCATCGGTCGGCTTGGATTGACATTATGTGGATAGGATGTTGCGGAGGGATGCGCCGGGAAAGACGCTGGTTGCAAGGTCGAGAATGTATCGGCGCAATTGATTTCGTGCCACTTGCAGCGCCCCTTTCGCGGCCGCACCAGGGCACGATAGATTTTCATAATCGCAGCTAGTGAAATTTTTCACGAAGTCGGGAACTCGATGAGTCGCGCGTATTTGCCTGTCCTGATGTTGCTTGGATTCGTGGTCACGAACGC
>JBGPLS010000168.1:0-6999 GCA_041486565.1 Gemmatimonadaceae bacterium | reverse complement strand
TGTTGTTGATCAAGACGTTGCTCACAGTGTAGCGGCGAGTTTTTGCCGGGGTGTTGCTCCGTTGATTCCCATATGTGGCCGTGCAGTGTTGTAATAGCCAAGATAGCGCGTGAGAGCGAGGGCACGAACCAGGCTGGTGCGATAAGCTTGGGCGTATGCCCATTCAGAGAGTAGGGTGCGAATGAAGCGCTCCGCCTTACCGTTTGTGCGGGGGGTGTAGGGTCGGGTGCGCAGGTGTCTGAGTTCGTGCTGAGCGATGACGGCCGCAAAGACGCGAGAGCGATAGGCTGAGCCGTTATCCGTCATGACGCGGGCGATCCGGATCCCGCGGCGCTCGAAGTAGCGCAGGGCTCGCTGGAGAAAAGCTGCTGTAGTGGCTTGCTGCTCGTCGGGGAGGACTTCTGCATAGCCGAGGCGCGTGCAATCGTCGATTGCGACGTGGACTGCTTCCCAGCCGATCCCACGCGTGCGTATTCGCCAATCACCGTGGATGCGATGACCAACGCGTCCGATCTTTCCCAGCTTCTTGATGTCGAGATGCAGGAGATCGCCCGCCACAGGCCACTCGTAGCGGTTAGCCGGACGTGGTGGGTCGAGCCGGCTGAGACGATTGAGCCCCAGCCGTCGCTGCTCGCGGACGACAGTGCCGAGAGGGAGCTTGAGGTCACGGGCGATACGCGGTGAGCTCCAGCGCGCTCGGCGCCGCCGCTCGATCTGCCTCCGTTTCACGCGCCGAAGCCGGGACGGCGACCGTTGTGGGCGGCTCGAGCGGTCAGCGAGACCAGAGCTTCCATCGCATTCGTAGCGCCGGAGCCACTTCCGCACAGTCTGGCGACAGACGCCGAACTCGCGCCCAAGTGCGCTATGATTGGCTGAAGGGGAAACAGCTCTTCGCACGAGCTCGGCTCGCCTGGCATAGCTCAGGCGTGCATTCTTGTGGGTGTTCACAGGTCCTCTGGCGGTTGCCGGTTGAGTGTCTAGACAACCCCAGCTTGCTACCGTTACGACCTGTGAACAACCTCCTGATCAATTACAGCTAGGCCAGCCTCACCCACTCCATCCGAGCGTCACAAGCGTCGCAGTTCCTGCAGGTCCAGTCGGGAGCAACTTCCTCGCCGAAGTGCTCGAGGATGAACTTGGTGCGACAGTCGGCGGTCTGGCAGAACTGGATCATGGTAGCGAGCTTCTTCTGATCGACTGCACGGCGCTCCTCGTAGTCGAGGAGGTCACGGCTTAGATCCACCGAAGTGAGATTTCCTCGGAGGCGCTCCCAGCGACCACCGCGGTGTTCGCGGACGAGCCCATGCCGCTTGAGAAGGGCGAAGACGATCTTCGCTTTGCGCTGCGGGACTTCCGTGATTCCGGAGATGTCGCTCAGTGCAACGGGCTGATCGAGGGGATACTTCTCGAGGGCAAGGGCGACTCGAGCGGCTTCCTCCACCTCGGGGTAGCGTCCACCCAGAAAGTATGCCTGAATCCGGCGATCCTCGACGCGGTAGAGCATCGTACAGGTCGCGGGAAGTCCGTCCCGCCCGGCGCGCCCAGCCTCCTGATAATAGGACTCGATCGATCCGGGAAAGTGATAGTGGATGACGAAGCGGATCTCCTGCTTATCGATTCCGAGACCGAAGGCGTTGGTGGCAATGATCGCCTTGATCTCCCCTTTCATGAAGGCTTCCTGAACGGCCGTCCTCTCCGCGGCCGGTCGTTTCCCGTGGTAGAGACCGATGTTGTGCCGCTCGGACAACATCTTATATAGCCGCTCAGCTTCCTTGACCGTCGCGACGTAGAGCACACCGGAGCCTTGGCTTTCCCGCAGGATCTGCTCGACGACCGAGTCTTTGATGCTGTCGTTGACGGTCCGTTTCACCTCGAAGCGGAGATTCGGCCGAGCGAATCCGGTGATCGTTATATGCGGATTTTGCATGCCGAGTTGATGAACGATGTCGTCCTGGACTTCCTGTGTTGCGGTGGCGGTCAGCGCAAGAATCGGCGGCCGGCCGAGACGCTTGGCGATCGAGCCGAGCGACAGGTAGTCGGGGCGGAAATCGTGTCCCCACTGGCTTACGCAATGGGCTTCGTCGATTACGAACAGGCTGACCTTGCGGCTGAGAAGGTGCTCGAAAAAGCCGCGGTCCTTGAATCTTTCAGGCGTCAGGTAGAGGAGCTCTCCCTCGCCATCCTGTATCTGCCGGTGCGCTTCGCGGGTCTCGAGAGTAGAGAGGTGTGAATGCATCGCCACTGCATCCACTCCCTGCGCCATGAGTTTGTCCTTCTGGTCCTTCATCAGTGCGATAAGCGGACTGACGACAATCGTCAGCCCCGGGAGCAGAAGCGCCGAGAGCTGGTAGATCACGGACTTGCCGCTTCCCGTCGGCATTACGACAAGGGCATCACCGCCCTCGAGGATGGCCTGAATGGACGCCCACTGTCCGCGTCTGAATTCCGCATGACCGAACCGCTCCGTAAGCTTGGAGTGTGCGGCCTCTCTTGAAATCTGTTGCTGCATGTCAAGCACTCAATGGCAGGAACCATTCCCGCGTGGCGGCGTCGGATGCCGTCTATATTCAGCGCGAGTCTCTGACCACCAAGCCAACGGGATGAAATGAGGCCTTCAATCCAATTCAGGATAACGCGCTGAGCTGAATGCGAAACCATATGCCACTTGATATCTTCGCAAGCTCAGCTCCGGGGTTGGAGCGGATTGTCGCGGCGGAGATCGAACAGCTGGGTATCACCGGCGCGAAGCAGGTCGAGGGCGGCGTGATCTTCAGCGGGGATCTGACCCGGCTCTACGAAGCCAATCTCCATCTCCGCACAGCGAGCAGAGTAGTCGTGCGAGTGGCCGAATTCCATGCGAGCAGCTTTCATGAGCTCGAGAGGCGCGCGAAACGAATTCGCTGGGACGAATATCTTCGGCCCGGAGCGCGCGCCAGCTTCCGTGTGACCTGCAGAAAGTCACGTCTTTATCATTCGGACGCGGTCGCCGGGCGATTCGCGCTTGCCGTCGCAAAGCGAGTGGAAGGGGTTGCATTCTCTTCGGTCCCCAGCGCGCTGGGCGACGACGGCGATGGTGGGCCGGCAGAGGAAGCACCGGCGCAGCTGTTCATCGTCCGGCTGACCCACGATAATTGCGTAGTGAGCGTGGACAGTTCGGGTGCCTTGTTGCACCGCCGCGGCTACCGCCAGGCTGTGGGGAAGGCACCTCTCCGGGAGACGCTGGCTGCAGCGATGGTGATTGGCAGCGGATGGGACGGCAATTCGCCGCTCGTGGATCCAATGTGCGGGTCAGGGACAATTGTGATCGAAGCGGCGTTGATGGCTCGCTGTGTCCCTCCGGGTTTGGGTCGCGCATTTGCTTTTCAGGAGTGGCCGGGATACGATCCGGGCAGGTGGGACTCGGTAAGAGCGAAAGCTCAAGATCGAGTCATTTCTGGTCCAATTGGCGCCTTGATGGCGTCTGACAGAGATGATGGTGTCGTGAAATCAGCCATGGCGAATGCGGAGCGAGCAGAGGTCGGAAAGGACATCGGTTTCCAGACGCGTGCCATTTCGATGCTAGAGCTGCCGAAGGAACCGGGATGGATAATCACCAACCCTCCCTACGGGGTTCGCGTCGGAGAACGTGGGGCGCTCAGAAACCTCTATGCGCAGCTCGGAAAAATCATGCGATCGCGGGCAAAGGGTTATACCATCGCCCTGCTCTCCGGGGACAGCATGCTCGAGTCCATGCTGCAGCTCGAGCTCGTGGAGGTTTTCCGTACGAGGAACGGAGGAATACCTGTGCGATTGATGAAGGGTTCAGCGGAATGAGCGAAGGCGGCAGACTCGCCTTCATTAACAGGTCGGACGGTGGCGTGCCGAAGCTGCCGGTTCACTCCGCCCGAATCACTGTCAATGGAGTCGATACCGATCGCCACGCTGACACGGTTCATCATGGAGGCTCGGACCGAGCGATCTGTCTCTATTCCCTCGAGCACATTCTTGCGCTACAGGCTGAAGGCAATCCGATCTATCCCGGATCAATTGGAGAGAACCTGACGCTGACCGGCGTTCCACGGGATGCGATGGTGCCAGGTGTGACCCTGGACGTCGCAGACGTCCGGCTTATGATCACGTCGTATACGAGTCCTTGTCGGACGATCCGGGAGTCGTTCACCGACCATCATATAAGCCGCATCTCGCACAAGCTCTATCCAGCCTGGAGCCGGGTTTATGCTTGCGTACTTCGGGAAGGCACGGTCACCGTCGGCGACCCGATAGCGCTGCTGGTTCCCTAAAGCCAAGCGGCGAAGGCTGTTAGCTTCTGTCATCGGGGCGAACAATCGATTCCGGAATGCCCGCTCAGAAGAAGCGGTACCACTTTTGAATACAGTAGATCCGATTAGTCCCCAAGGTCGCAAGTTCGACGTCCGGACCCCGCACTTCTCCAGTTGAAGCGACGGGTAGAAGCACATTCCATCAGGAGATGTCGTGGAAATAGGTGACACAATCGACACCGACACCGAGACCGAGCTGCCACGTCGGAAACGGTCAACCCGCGGCGTGCGCAATTCGAATGGCGGCGCCAAAACCGAGACATCGGAGAGGAAGACGGTAGTCCGCCGAAAAAACGGCTCCGATGGTGCATCGCGGCAGCGAAACGACAACGGGCGTGCGAGCGACCCGCAGATGCACGTCGAGCTCGAGACACTTCTCGCGGGCCTCCGCGATCTGCGCGACGGCGAATTCGACGTGCGCATCTCCGGCAGCTCCGATCCTCTCATGGCCGATCTCGCCGAGGCCTTCAACGGCATCGCCGAGCGTAACGAGCGTCTTGCTTCCGAAGTGGTCCGCGTCAGCACGACGATCGGCCGCGAAGGCCAGATGAACGAGCGCGCCTCAATTGGTCGCGCTACGGGCGGCTGGGCGACGATGACGAGCTCGCTCAATTCACTGATCATCGATCTCGCGTCGCCGACAACCGAAGTCGCTCGTGTTCTGACCGCTGTCGCCGAAGGTGACCTCTCGCAGAAGATGGTGCTCGAGATCGACGGCAAGTCGGTGCAGGGCGAGTTCCTCCGCATCGGCACGACGGTGAACAAGATGGTTGATCAGCTGAGCGCGTTCGCCTCCGAAGTCACCCGTGTCGCGAAGGAAGTGGGAACCGAAGGCAAGCTTGGCGGACAGGCGCATGTGCCCGGCGTCGCTGGAACCTGGAAGGATCTCACAGACAACGTGAACACACTGGCCGGCAACCTCACGAGCCAGGTGAGAAACATCGCCGACGTGACGACCGCTGTTGCAAAGGGAGATCTCTCGCGAAAGATCACGGTCGAAGCGAGAGGCGAGACTCTCGAGCTCAAGAACACGATCAACACGATGGTCGATCAGCTCAGCTCGTTCGCCTCCGAGGTTACTCGCGTGGCCCGCGAGGTCGGCACGGAAGGCCGCCTTGGCGGGCAGGCGCAGGTACCCGGCGTAGGCGGCACGTGGAAGGATCTGACCGACAACGTGAACACGCTCGCGGGCAACCTCACGAGCCAGGTGCGTAACATCGCCGACGTCACCACTGCCGTCGCGAAGGGAGATCTCTCGCGGAAGATCACGGTGGACGTGCAGGGCGAGATACTGGAGCTGAAAGACACGATTAACACGATGGTCGATCAGCTGAGCGGCTTTGCTTCAGAAGTGACGCGCGTGGCGAAGGAAGTGGGGACTGAAGGCAAGCTCGGCGGTCAGGCGGAAGTGCCCGGTGTCGGAGGAACGTGGAAGGACCTCACCGACAACGTGAACGCGATGGCGTCGAACCTCACGGGACAGATCCGCAACATCGCGGACGTTACCACCGCAGTCGCAAAGGGCGATCTCTCCCGCAAGATCACGGTTGACGTGCAGGGCGAGATCCTCGAGCTCAAGCAGACGATCAACGCGATGGTGGACAGCTTGCGTATCTTCGCCGGCGAAGTCACGCGTGTTGCCAAGGAGGTGGGAACCGAAGGAAAGCTTGGCGGACAGGCCGACGTGCCGGACGTGGCGGGAACGTGGAAGGATCTGACCGACAACGTGAACTTTATGGCGTCGAACCTCACCGGCCAGGTGAGAAACATCGCCGACGTCACAACGGCGGTGGCGCGCGGCGACCTCGGCCGGAAGATCACTGCCGACGCGAAGGGCGAGATTCTCGAGCTCAAGAACACCATCAACATCATGGTGGACCAGCTGAGCGCTTTCGCGGCCGAGGTGACACGTGTCGCGCGCGAAGTGGGAACGGAAGGAAAGCTCGGCGGCCAGGCAAGTGTTCCGGGTGTCGCCGGAACGTGGAAGGACCTCACCGATAACGTGAATACGCTGGCTGGGAATCTCACCAGTCAGGTGAGAAACATCGCCGACGTGACGACCGCCGTCGCCAAGGGTGATCTGAGCAGGAAAATCACCGTCGAAGCACGAGGCGAGACGCTCGAGCTCAAGAGCACGATCAACACGATGGTTGACCAGCTCAGCTCATTCGCCGACGAAGTGACTCGCGTCGCGAAGGAAGTGGGAACGGAAGGAAAGCTCGGCGGACAGGCGAATGTGCCTGGCGTCGCCGGAACGTGGAAGGATCTGACGGACAACGTGAACGCAATGGCGTCGAACCTCACGAGCCAGATCCGCAATATCGCCGACGTGACGACGGCTGTCGCCAAGGGAGATCTCTCGCGCAAGATCACAGTCGACGTGCAGGGAGAGATACTCGAGCTCAAGAACACCATCAACACGATGGTCGATCAGCTCAGCTCGTTCGCCGATGAAGTGACGCGCGTGGCCCGCGAAGTGGGAACCGAGGGACGACTGGGCGGACAGGCGCAGGTACCGGGCGTAGCAGGCACATGGAAGGACCTCACCGACAACGTGAACTTCATGGCGTCGAACCTCCCCGGCCAGCTGAGAAACATGGCCGACGTGACGACGGCTGTAGCGCGCGGTGATCTCTCGCGCAAGATGACTGTTGACGTCAAGGGCGAGATCCTCGAGCTG
>JBGPLS010000167.1:0-7031 GCA_041486565.1 Gemmatimonadaceae bacterium | reverse complement strand
CCGGATTACCTCGTGGTGCTCGATCGCCGGGGCACGCCGCTGTACCAATCCGGCGCCGTAACCCGTATGCCTGACGACGGCGCCGACAGCCTCATCGCCAAACTGTCTGTTCTTCCCGACGACTCCGCTGCAGTCGTGCCGCTGCCGGGGGTGGACGAGCTGCTTCTGGTAGCGAGAGAGATCTCGGACACGACGGGTTCAATGGGGCGGGTGGTCGTCGGCGTGCCTACGTCGCGGGTGACGACACTTCCCCGCGAATACAGAATCGTGCTGTTCTTCATCGCGCCTCTCATCATTATCCTCGCCGGGTGGCGAGCATGGGCGACATCGGGGCTGACGTCACAGCGCATCGCCAGAATCACCCACGACGTGGCGGCGATCACCGACGGCCGGAGCCTCCATCGGCGGCTCAGCGTCGAGAACGCGGGACAGGAATTCGAGGAGCTCGTCGGAACGCTGAATGCGATGATAGCGCGGCTCGAGACGTCGTTCGGCGGATTGCGGCGATTCACCGCCGACGCGAGTCACGAGCTCAAGACTCCGCTGGCGGTTCTTCGCGCCGACGTCGAGCGCGCGATGAGTGAGCCGATTCCGCCGCCGGAGCGACTCGTTGCACTCGAGGAGGCGCTCCAGGAAACGACGCGGATGGCGGATCTCGTCGAGAGTCTGCTGACGCTGGCGCGCGCCGACGAGGGCCGGTTCGACATCCATCGCGAGCCGGTCGCGCTCAAGCCTCTGGTGCAGGATATCTACGAAACGGCGCTCATACTCGGTGAAGGCGCGGGCGTCGCCGTGAATCTTCCTTTTACGGCCGACGTTACCGTGATGGGCGACCCGACGCGGCTCCGTCAGCTTTTCCTGAACCTCGTGACCAACGCAATCAAGTACACGCCCACGGGAGGGAAGGTGGAGCTTGGGCTCGGGCTGCATTCCGACAACGTGACGTTCGCGGTGCGCGACACTGGAATCGGCATCGCGGCCGCGGACGTGCCTCACGTCTTCGAGCGGTTCTGGCGGGCCGATCGAGCGCGGTCGAGAATGTCGGAGCGGGGTGGGTTCGGACTTGGGCTCGCGATCAGCCAATGGATCGCGCAGGCGCACGGTGGCACTCTGACTGCGTCGTCCCGGCTCGGACGGGGGAGCCTGTTCACTGTCACTCTGCCATTGCCGCCCCAGCCACCGCAGGACGCGGTGTCAGAATGAAGTTTTGATTAAGTCGGATTTCATTGATTCTTAATCTTCCCGGTATTACATCGACCGGCCGGTGGGAATAATCTAAGAGATAACGATCCCTCTATCGGTGATTCAATGTTCAATAAACTGATCGAATCCCAACCGCATAGGCAGAAGATGACCGGGGGAACTCTCTTCAGCATCGTCTTCCACGGAGCCCTGGTGACTGCGGCCGTGGTGGCGACGGCGCGCGCCGGCATCGCCGACGACAAGACAAAAACGGAGAAGATCCAGTTCGTCGAAATGAAGAAGGAGCCGCCGCCGAAGGCGAAGGAGCCGCCCCCGCCCCCGCCGAAGGAGGTTTTCAAGGCGCCGCCCCCCAAGGGGTTCCAGGTGTTGCGCGCCCCGGTCGAGATCCCGATCAAGATCCCCGACATCGATCTCACGAAGAAAGTCACTGACGAAGCCGACTTCAGCGGAAAGGGTGTGAAGGGCGGCATCGCCGCCGGCGTCGTCGGCGGCACCGCCAAGCCGACGAACGAGCCGTATTTCGAGTTCCAGGTCGAGAAGCCGGTTCAGCAGATCCCCGGCACCGGCACGCCGCGGTATCCCGACGCGCTCCGCTCCTCTGGCGTCGAGGGCGAAGTTCAGGCGCAGTTCGTAGTCAATGAAGAAGGAAGAGCAGAGTCCGGGTCGTTCAAGGTCCTCAGGGCGACGAACGATCTCTTTGCCTCAGCGGTCCGTGCGGCGATGCCGCAGATGCGTTTCTACGCGGCCGAAGTCGGCGGCAGGAAAGTAAGACAGCTCGTCCAGCAAAGCTTCCAGTTCAGGCTCGACAGGTAACCCCACCACCGGAGACAACTCTCAATGCAACTCTCGCTAATCGATCTTTGGAGCCAGATGGGTGGCTTCGCCAAGGGCATCGTCGTGGTGCTCGCCATCATGTCCGTCTGGTCGCTTTCGATCACCATCAAGAAGTGGTGGGACCTTCGCAGTGCACAGGCCGAGACCCGCAAGTTCGCCCCCGAGTTCTCGCAGTTCCTCGAGGAAGACAACATGGGTGAAGCCGTCTCGCTCGCCGACAAGTACAAGAAGTCGCACGTCGCCCGCGTGCTTGGCGGCGCTCTCACCGAGATCAAGCCGCTGATTCAGGATGGCACCGTTACCGTCGGCGACATCAATTCCGCCGAACGCGCGGTTGAGCGCGAGATGCTGATGACCGTCACCGACCTGAAGCGCGGCCTGGGTGTGCTCGCGACCGTCGGCGCAACCGCGCCGTTCGTCGGTCTTCTCGGAACGACGATGGGTATCGTGAACGCGTTCGTCGGAATGGCCGCCTCCGGCTCCGGCGGACTCTCCGCGATCTCAGCGGGTGTCGCCGAGGCGCTCGTCACGACCGCGTTCGGCCTCATGGTCGCCATTCCGGCGGTGTGGGCGTTCAACTTCTTCCAGGTCAAGATCGACAATCTCACCGCCGAGATGACGTACACCTCGAAGGAGATGATCGACTACATGATCAAGAACGTGAGTGGCGAGTTCGGCCGCTCCCGCTTCACCCGCGAGTTCAACACGACCGCTTCGACGGCTGGATCGACGCCGATCTCGCAGTAAGAGAGGAGGCACTCTCTCATGTCAATGACCACCTCGGGTGGCAGCAATGTGAAAGCGGAGCCGAACGTGACGCCGATGATCGACGTCATGCTCGTTCTGCTGATCATATTCATGCTCGTCATACCGGCGATCAGCGCCGGATTCCAGGCCATTCCGCCGAGTGGCGTGAACCTCAAGCCGCACCCCGAAGAGGAGCGCGACCAGGTCCTCGGCATCGACGCGAATGGGCAGTACTTCCTGAATAAGGCGCCCATTCCCAATGCGGAGCTCCCGCAGCGCCTCAAGGCGATCTATGAGAACCGCGAAGAGGACAAGCTGCTGTACATAAAGGCGCACAAGGATCTGGATTACGGCAAGGTCCTCGACGCTCTCGACATAGCTGCGCACAACGACGTGCGTGTGACCGGCATGATCACCGATCAGCGCCCCGGCACGGTGTCGCTCATCTCCACCGACCGCGTGCTCGGCATGAAGGCGCCTCCGCCTGGAGGGCAGAAGTAATGGCCATGACAGCCGGAGGGGCCAAGGGCCTCACCAACGACATCAACGTCACGCCGATGATCGACGTGCTTCTCGTTCTCCTCATCATCTTCATGCTTGTCGTTCCGATGTCGCGGAAGGCGATCGATCTTCAATTGCCCGATCCGATCGAGACGACGCAGAGCTCGACCCCGCCTCCGCAAATCGTTCTCGAGGTGAAGCAGGGCAATGTATTCCTGATCAACAAGCAGCCGGTGGCGAAGAACGACCTGGCGAAGCGGCTGACCGAGATCTACAAGGACCGCCCGGAGAAGATCATCTTCGTAAACGGCGACCCGAAGCTGAAATACTCCGACGTGATCTACGCGATGGACGTCTCCCGCGGCGCCGGAGTGAAGGTCATCGGTGTTTCGCCAAAGGAAGTGAAGTAGGCATTCGTTATCGGCCGCCAGTCGGCATACCGAGCAAGGAGAGGGAGGGGCGGTGGAAGGGAGTCGCCGCCTCTCTTTTTGCACATGCGGCAATCATCATCCTGATTCTGTACCCGCTCGCCTCCAGTGATTTCAAGGGCGAGCACGCCGAAGGCGGAGGCGGGCCAGGACCTGCGGGTGGCGGTGGTGGAGGAAGTGGCGGTGAGCTGGGCGGCGAGCGGCTGCAGTATGTGAGACTCAAGCCTGTGCCTGACGCAGCGGCGGCGGTAGTGCCGCCAAAGGTTACCGAGCCGCCAAAGCCGATTGTTCCCCAGGCAGCCACGACACCGCAGGCGGTGCCCGCGCCTCAGCCGAGTGCCGCCGGCGCCGCTGCAGCGGGGAGCGGTACGAGCGGAACGGCGGGTGCGGGGCCGGGGAGTGGGGGCTCGACAGGATCTGGAATCGGACCCGGGACGGGGAGCAGCGTTGGTCCCGGCTCGGGAGGCGGGCCCGCCGGGAGTTATCCGCCGACGCCGACGCAATTCTTCCTTCCGCCGCTCCCGGCACCCGCCAGCGTCAGAGGATATCATCTCGTCGCCTGGTTCGACGTCGACGAGAAGGGGAACGCGACACTGCTCGGCTTCAATCCGTCGCGCGATGGAAGCTACAATCGCAAGCTGCGCGACGTGCTGCTGTCGCTCCGCTTTCGTCCCGGCGTTCGCACGGATGGCACGCCCGTCCGGGACACCGTTGATATTCAGTTCATTTTCTAGTCGGAGTTCTCGCGCGACGAGTTGAGGGAGAAACGAGAGAGACACAGCGACGAGCTGACAGAAGCACAGCAACGGGCCGCGAGCGAAGTACTGCTGGTGTTCCTAAAGGAGCGTCTTGATCGAAGGAACGCTCTCACAAGTCGGGCCAGCGATCAGCTTTGCTCAGAGCCCGCTCATCGCACCTCCGGGAGGTCCAATGTCGTTTCCCTCGCAGCCGGCCGCTGACAAAGCTATTAGCTCGTCGCTATGGTTCTCTCGGTTTTGGTTTTTCACTTTGAGCACCACGAATCGTGGTGTTGGTTCAACTGACCTAAGCGGGACGCCCAAGTGGCTAGCCATCCTGCGTGAGGGTTCGTAAGTTTGACAGACTCACCCACCGGGCAATTACGCCGGTGCCCCTATCCCTACGGAGACAGTGGATGAGCAGCACCCCGGACACCGGCGATACCGGCGACGCTCAGGCGTCCTCGGGCGGATTCGTCAAAGCTCTGACCCTGACCGACGCAACGATGCTCGTTGCCGGCTCGATGATCGGGTCGGGCATCTTCATCGTTTCGGCAGCCATCGCGCGCAGTGTTGGATCGCCGCTATGGCTGATGCTCGCCTGGGTGGCCGCCGGAGTCATCACGCTGCTCGGCGCCCTCGCCTATGGCGAGCTGGCGGCGATGTACCCTCGCGCAGGCGGGCAGTACGTCTTTCTCCGCGAATCGATGGGTCCGCTCATGGGATTCCTCTACGGGTGGACGCTTTTCATAGTCATTCAGACGGGAACCATCGCCGCCGTCGCCGTCGCGTTCGGCCGCTTCCTCGGTGTTCTCTGGCCGAGCATAACGCCGGACAGGTTCTCCTGGTTCCCGCACGTCGATTTCAACACCCCCGGCGGTCTGGTTGAAGTCGGGCTTTCGCCACAACGGCTCATCGCCCTGGTGTCGATCTGGATTCTCACCTGGATCAACCTGCGTGGAATTCGCGAAGGGAAGCTCGTCCAGACCACACTCACCCTGGTCAAGACGGGTGCGCTGGTCGCCCTGATTGCGCTGGGGCTGACGATCGGCCGCAGCTCCGAGGCGATCAGCGCCAACTTCGGAGCGGGCGCTTTCTCGGGTGGCGTGACGATTACGTCGGCGTTCATGATAGCGTTCGGAGCATCACTCGTCGGCTCCCTGTTCGCGAGCGACGCGTGGAACAACGTGACCTTCGCGGCGGCAGAAGTCCAAAACCCGAAACGAAATCTCCCCCTCGCCCTTTTCCTGGGAACCGGGCTGGTGACGGTCCTTTATCTGCTGGCGAACGTCGCCTACCTGAACGTCCTGCCGCTGCATGGAGTAGCGGACGCGCCAGGCGTGCTCGCGCGCGGAATCCAGCACGCAACGCAGGACCGGGTCGGAAGCGCTGCGGCCGAGATGATCTTCGGACCGATCGGCGGATCGCTCATGGCGGCGGCGATCCTGATCTCCACGTTCGGATGCAACAACGGGCTCATTCTGTCCGGCGCCCGCGTTTATTACGCGATGGCCAGGGACGGTCTTTTCTTCAGGAGGGTCGGGCGACTCAACAAGAATCACGTGCCGGCCGTGGCGCTGATCGCTCAGTTGATCTGGGCCAGCCTCCTCTGTCTCACCGGCACCTACGGACAACTCCTCGATTACGTCATCTTCGCGGCGCTGATATTTTACGTGTTCACGACGGTCGGCTTGTTCATTCTGCGAAGAAAGCTTCCCGATGCCGAGCGCCCATACCGCGCGGTCGGATATCCAGTGCTTCCCGCGCTGTATATCGTGCTCGCACTGACGGTGGCCGTTGTATTGCTGATCTCCGACAGCACCAGAGCCCAGGCGATATCCGGGCTCGTGCTGGTGGCGCTCGGCATCCCTGTGTACTTCCTATGGAGGAAGGCGGAGCCGCAGCCGTAGTCGCCTGGCCGTCCGTGCTCCACAGCATCAAGCGCAGCATCAATGACAACAATGACTTTGGCGCCGCCCGAAAGAACGACGCCAATTTTGCAGGTAACCCCAGGAGATTTTAAATGAAGATCGTGCTCCACCCAGTGTTTCGTCGCGCTGTTCCGTTCATCGTCACCGTGCTGATCGCGATGGTCGCTGGCACAACGGCGGCGCCGTCGGCGCTCGCACAGGCCGTCGGTGTCACCGACTCGGCTCAGGTCGAGGTGCCTCATCGTCCCGGCGGCGAGGCAAACCTCATCATCCCCGATCTATCTTCGGTCGATTTCCTCGGAATACCGGGCAGGACCCTGCTCATGGCGGGACTCGTCGTCTGCGGCCTTGGCCTCCTCTTTGGCCTCGTGATCTACGGCCAGCTCAAGAGGATGGCGGTGCACGAGTCGATGCGCGAGGTCTCGGAACTGATCTACGAGACCTGCAAGACGTACCTGATCACCCAGGGGAAGTTCATTCTTATCCTGGAGCTGTTCATCGGGCTCGTCATCCTGCTCTACTTCGGATGGCTGCTGGCATTCGCGCCGATCAAGGTGGCGATCATCCTCGGCTTCAGCCTGGTGGGCATCGGGGGGAGCTACGGCGTGGCGTGGTTCGGCATTCGCATCAACACGTTCGCCAACTCGCGG
>JBGPLS010000166.1:0-7037 GCA_041486565.1 Gemmatimonadaceae bacterium | reverse complement strand
CGCCTCCCGCCGGCGCTTGAGCGTCTTCGCAAGTCGCGGGTTGGGCTTGATCGTCGGCGGCCACGCCAATAGCTGCTCATTGAGTGAGACGAGCTGGTCCGGCCGGGGGTTCTCGATCTTGGCGGCTGGTTCCGTTTCGCGCTGCTCGTCCTCGATCGCCGGCTCCTCCTCCCCGTTGTGTTCTCCATCCCCGGGCGTCGCGGCGCTTTGAATGCGCTCGAAATTCGACGTGATCTCGGCGTCGAGCGCGTTGACCTCGTCCTCGGATACAATTCCTTCCGCCACCAAGCGGGTTCCCCACACCTGGCGCGGTGTGGGATGCACGCGAATCTGGGTGTAGAGAGCAGGCTGCGTGAACGCCGGCTCATCCGTCTCGTTGTGGCCGTGACGGCGGTAGCCGACCAGGTCGATGAGGAAATCCTTGCCAAATTTCGCGCGATATTCGACTCCAAGTCGCATGAGCCTCACGCACGCATCCGCGTGCTCGGCGTTCACGTGCACGATCGGAACCTCGAAGCCTTTCGCCAGGTCGCTCGCGTAGCGCGTCGACCGCCCGTCGCACGGATCGGTCGTGAACCCCACCTGGTTGTTGGCGATGATGTGCAGCGTGCCGCCGACACGGAAACCTCGCAGCCGGGACATGTTGAAGGTTTCGGCCACTACGCCTTCGCCCGGGAATGCGGCATCTCCGTGAATGCAGATGGGTACGACCGACGACTCGTCCCTCTCATCCCCGTTCGAAAGCACGTCCTGCCGCGCGCGCGCTACTCCCTGGAGAACCGGATTGACGAATTCAAGATGACTTGGATTGGGAATCAGCGAGACCATGATTTCGCGGCCTCCCGCAACCTCGCGTTTTCCCTTGGCGCCAAGGTGATACTTCACGTCCCCCGTCTCGCTCTCTGCACTGGCGGCCGCGTGCTTGCCCTCGAACTCGCCGAAAATCGTCCTGTACGGCTTGCCGAGAATGTGGGCCAGAGCATTGATGCGACCACGATGAGCCATCGCCACGTGGATTTCCTGCGCGCCCTCCGCAGCCGCCATGTCTATCGCGACATCGAGCATCGGCACGAGTATATCGATGCCTTCTATCGAGAAGCGCTTGTAGCCCTGATAGATGCGACCGAGGAAACGCTCGAGCCCGTCAACCTCGGTGAGACGCCGGAGAATGGCTTTCTTTTCACCGGCGCTCAGCGGCTGCTGGACTCTTCCACTCTCGATCTGCTGCCGAAGCCACTCTCGTTCGTTCGCTGCGCCGAGGTGATCGAACTCGAATCCGACGTTGGAGGAGTAGAGCTTCCGCAACCGCCCCACTGCTTCTGCCGCAGTTGGCTCGGGAGCATTGAGGGCCGCACCCGGAATTGCTTCGAGATCGGCTTCCGTGATGCCATGAAATTCCGGGGTCAGCTCCGGCGTTCCCGGAGGACGCGTCCCGAGCGGGTCGATCTCGGCGGCTAGATGACCATAGGCACGAATTGAATCGAACAATCCCGCAGCGCCCGCGACTTTTCGCAAAATCCCCGTGTCCGACACTGTGGTTGCAGCTCTAGCACGAACAGCCGCAGAGGGGGCAGAGGGAGCGGTGGGAGCGATACCGCTGAGGGATACGGCGAACCGGAAGAATTGCCGCCACGATTCGTCCACCGAATTGGGATCGCGCCGATAGGCCTCATAAGCCTCGGCTATGTATCCGTCATTAAACACGCTCGTGATGGGCGGGGTAGACATGCGCCTAATTTAATGCCCCGAGCAGAGGGCCGAGAAGCTGAATACGAGGTTTGCGCGGAGCCTGGGTTAACGTTGTCCTAGTGAGAGGACGCAGGGTGTGGACACAGCCGATGACTCACGCGCTCGGGAGCTTCTCGGTTTGTGTTCACAAGCGCTCGAAAGTCACTGCTATCCAGGCGCAGATGCAAATGCGCCCCGTATCTCTCGCGAGATACGGGGCGCTCACCTGCTGAAGCGAGCCGACGAGCTTACCGCTTCGTCTTGTCGACGTTGTTTCCGATGACGCCACCAAGGATGGCACCGGCGACACCGCCGATTACCGCACCCTTGACCCTGTCGCGGCTCGTCACCGCTCCGATTACGGCACCTGTCGCTGCGCCGATCGCGGCATCACGCTTGGTGTGCTTGACGATCACCTGACGCCGTGGGGCGGAATAGACCCCCGACGACGATCGGGTCGAGCTCGTCCGGCGAACTGGCACCGTGGAGCGTGGTGTCGTGTAAACGGGTTGGCCACCAACGTATCCGACGGGCGCGAGGCCCTGTGCGATCGCTGCACGCTCAGCCGCCGAGATGCTGTCCAACGCTGTGTATGGGCGAGCCTGCGCCGCCAGAGACAGGTCGGAATTCAGAGCGTCGTCTACACGCTTGCTGCTATCATCACGCCCACATGCAACCGCCAGAATGGCTGCCGGGACGAACAAAAGCATTCGGTTAAGTCTCATCATTTCCTCCTGAATTATGGCCGCAGAACGCGCCCAGACCATAATGAAGGGCAGGTACCGTGCCAGACCGGTGGCGTTGAGCCTCAGTATTCGAGGTCCAGCTAAGGCCCTCTGTTGGGCCCTGTTTCAGGCCGCCGTGGCGGGTGAAAGTTCTTCGACGTCGATAGTCCGCGGAGTCGCCTCTGGAGGCAGAAGCAGCCTGAACGTGCTTCCCTCGCCGAGCACCGATTCCATCTCGAGAGAGCCGTCGAGCAGGCTCGCCAATCGTCGCGAGATGGGCAGCCCGAGCCCCGTTCCCGGCTGTTGCGTCGGCGACACCTGCACGAACTCCTCGAAGACGCGGGCCTTGTCTTCCTCGGAAATTCCCTCGCCCTTGTCGATCACGCTGATGGATACCCCGCCCTCATCCATCGGGTCGCATTCCACCGCGATCGGCTGCTTCTTGCCGAACTTGATCGCGTTCGAGAGGAGATTGAGCAGGATCTGTCGCACTCGTCGTGGATCGGTTGTGATCGTCACCGGCTGGGGAGGTTGCTTGAACGACAGCTGGGAGCCGTATTCATCCGCCAGTGGCCGGACCGTGACAAACAGATCCTCGATCAGCGTCGCGACATTCACCGGCTGAAGCGCGAGCTCGATTTTGCCGGCTTCGATTTTCGACAGATCGAGAACATCGTTCACGAGCTCGAGAAGGTGTCTCGCTGCTTTCAGTGTTCGCTGAAGGCCCTCTCTCTGCTTCTCGTTGAGCGGTCCGTAGATATTGTCGATCAACAGCGTGCTGTAGCCGATCACCGCGTTGATCGGAGTCCGCAGCTCGTGGCTCATCGAAGCATAGAAGCGGTTTCTCACGCCCATCGCCTGCTCGAGCTCGAGCTGTCGGTTGTGGAGCTGATTGTTGAGCTCCGCGAGTTTGGCCGCCGATTTCGCCTCGGATTCCAGCAGTGCGGTCCGGTGCTGAAGCTCGAGCTCGCGGCGTTGACTTTCCGCCAGCAGCTCGGCCTGCTCCATTATCTGCTCCTGCTTGAGGTAGAGATCGACGAAGACCGCTACTTTCGACCGCAGGACATCCGGATTGAACGGCTTGAAGACGTAATCCACCGCTCCCATCGAATAGCCCTTGAAGACGTAAGCGTCTTCCTTGCTTATCGCGCTGAGGAAGATGATCGGAATGTAGCGCGACTTCTCTCTCGACTTGATGATCTGCGCGGCATCAAACCCGTTCATTTCCGGCATTTGAACGTCGAGCAGAATCGCCGCGAAGTGGTGTTGGAGCACGTACTTCAGTGCTTCCTCCCCGGAGTGGGCAGAGATGAGGATATGGCCGAGCGGCTCGAGTATCGCCTCGAGAGCAAGCAGGTTCTCGGGGCGGTCGTCAACGAGCAGAATCTTCACGCGCCGGTCGATTGTCACCCTGTTGCTCTCCTCGCACCCGGGGGCTCCATGCGTACCATGCGCACGAGATGCCGGGCGATCCCCGCCAGCGGGACGACCTCTGCTTCCGGGACCGCAAGCTGTGCCGCACGCGGCATCACCGGACTCTCAGCTGTTGCCGGATCCTGCACGACGGCGCGACCACCGCGGTCGACGATGTGTCTCAGTCCCAGCGCACCATCGTCGTTCGCTCCGGTCAGAATCACGCCAATCGTCGACCGCGGATAAGTGTCGCCGGCGGAAAGGAAGGTGACGTCTATCGATGGACGGCTGAATCGCACCAGCGGATCGACGCTGAGCGAGAGATGCCCGTCCTCCACGAGCATGTGATAGTTCGGCGGGGCAATGTACACGCTCCCCGGGACCAACGGCTCCTTGTCCTCGACGTCCACCACCCGCAGCGGGGTGGCATCCTGCAGCAGAGACGCCAGCAGGTTGGCGGCGTCGCGGCTACGGTGTTGAACGACGGCAACAGGCGCCTCGAAATCGCTCGGCAGATCGCCGATGACGCGATTCAACGCGGCCAGACCGCCCCATGATGCACCAATGACTACGATCGACGTTCCGTTCATCGCACTTTCCGATAGATCTTCTCGGGCCCATTGATCTGCTCGTAACACTCCTCGTACGCCGAGAAGCGCAGTGACTCCCTGCTTCCCAGTGCGAGTATGCCAAACATCGCCAGGCTCTCGTAGAACAGTCCGTGGACCTTCGACTGCAGGCTCTTGTCGAAATAGATCAGCACGTTGCGGCAGAGTATCACGTTGAATTCGCTGAACGATCGGTCCGTCACGAGGTTGTGCTGCGAGAAAACGACGTTCTTGGTGAGGCTCGGGGAAAAGAGAGCTCCACCATATCTGGCCACATAGTAATCCGAGAAAGCCCGCTTCCCGCCGGCGGCGATGTAGTTCTCGGTATATTCCTGCATTCTGTCGAGCGGGAAAATTCCCTCCTTCGCCTTCTGGAGAACCACCTCATTGATGTCCGTCGCATATATTCGCGCTCTCTCGTAGAGACCTTCCTCCTGCAGGAGGATCGCCATCGAGTAGACCTCTTCACCGCTGGCGCAGCCGGCGTGCCACAGCCGGATGAACGGATAAGTCCGCAGCATCGGGACGACCTGCTCGCGGAATGCCCGGTAGAACTGAGGATCCCGGAACATCGCCGTCACGTTGATGGACAGATCGAGCAGCAATCGCTCCATCATCTCCGGCTCGTGCAGAACCCGCTCCTGAAGCCCGCTGATTGTCCTCAACCCGTCGGCCTCGATTCTCTTCCACAGCCGGCGCCTGATCGACGCGTAGGCGTAGGCTCTGAAGTCGAAGCCATACTTCCGGAAAATCCCCTCGAGCAGGAGTTCGACTTCCACCTGCTCCAACTCGGGGTCATAACCCGATGGCGTTGCCGCCGACGACGGAATCGTCTCGTCTACTTGTAAAGCCACACGCGTAGCAACGAGATCAGCTGATCGGTATCGACCGGCTTCATGATGTAATCGGAAGCACCGGCAGCGATGCACTTTTCACGATCACCTTTCATTGCCTTCGCCGTAAGGGCAATGATCGGGAGCGACTTGAACCGGGGGTTCGCCCTGATCGCTCGCATGGTTTCGTACCCGTCCATCTCCGGCATCATGACATCCATCAGCACGACGTCGACGTCTGGGTCCTCCTCCAGCGCGGCGATCGCATCCTTGCCGTTCTCGGTAAACCGCACGTCCATTCCATTGTCTTCCAGCACGCTCGTCAGCGAGAAGATGTTCCGTACGTCGTCGTCGACGATCAGTACGCGCTTGCCGGCAATCACCGAGTCGGAGTCGTGGAGCTGCTCGAGCATCTTTCGCTTCGTCTCCGGCAGCTTCGCCTCGACACGGTGCAGGAACAACGCTGTCTCGTCGAGCAGCCGCTCGGGAGATTTTACGTCCTTCACGATGATTGTCTCCGCATACTTCTTGACCTGCGTCTCCTCGGGAGGCGTAAGCTGCTTCCCGGTGTAGACTATGATCGGCAGATCAGACATTGCCAGGTTCGACTTGACCTTCTCGAGAAAGTCGAAGCCGCTCATGTCGCGGAGCCCGAGATCCAGCACCACGCAGTCGTAGTGCTTGCCTGACGACAGCTGTTCGAGCGCCGACTCCGCCGAATCGACAGCCGTGATGTCCACATCCTCGTGCGCGATCAGCTCCACGATTGCGTCACGCTGGGTCGCGTCGTCCTCGACGACAAGCAGGTGCTTGGGAACATCGGCGATGAAACGGGAGATCCGCGCGAACGCCTCCTCAAGCGCTTCCTTGCTCACCGGTTTCGCGAGATACGCCATTGCGCCGGCCTTGAGGCCTTGCTGGCGGCGCTCGATCCCACTGATGATGTGAACCGGAATGTGCCGCGTATGGGGGTTGTGCTTCAGCCGCTCCAGCACCTTCCAGCCGTCTACGCCGGGCATGTCGATGTCGAGCGTGATCGCGTCGGGCCAATATTCCTGCGCAGCCGCCAGGCCGCTATCGCCGTCGAGGGTCACAATCCCCTTGAAGTGTTTCTCCCTCGCCATCCCGAGCAGGATCCCGGCAAAATTCGCGTCGTTCTCGATGATGAGAACGGTTCGATCGCCGGGCTCGATGGTCTCGTGGTCGTCCTTGATCACGTACTGTCGCGCACGTCGCTCCGGCTGCACGACGACCGATCCCCGGGTCGGCGTCTGCCTCCATGTCGGATTCGGGCGGAGCCGCTGCGAGCGGGTGCTCTCACCCATCTCCGAGGACTGCGACGACCGACTAAACCCACTCGTATGCTCGGGCACCTTCATCGCAACCGGCAGGAAGAGCGTGAACGTGCTCCCCTTAGCGGGAACACTCTCGACCCGAATCTCTCCACCAAGCAGCCGCGCAATCTCGCGACTGATGGACAGGCCGAGTCCCGTGCCGCCGAACTTGCGGCTGGTCGTCCCGTCGGCCTGCTGGAATGCCTCGAAGATGAGCCGCTGCTTGTCTCTGGCGATACCGAGGCCGGTATCCGTTACCCCGAACGCGATCACCGCCGGACTGTTGTCGAGTATCGGGTTCGCAAACCGGCGTGATTTGTCAGCCAGCCGGACTTTCAGCGCGATCCCTCCTTCCTTCGTGAACTTGAAGGCGTTCGACAGAAGGTTCTTCAATAT
>JBGPLS010000165.1:0-7056 GCA_041486565.1 Gemmatimonadaceae bacterium | reverse complement strand
GCCGATGAAGGGCGACAGCGTGCCGTCGCGCATTCCCTTCGCCACTTCGCGGGCGACGACCCCGGCGTGATGGTCCTCCTCGGCGTCGGGGCGGTTGCCGTATCCGTCCTCGAAGTCGATGCGGAAATCCTCGATCGGCTCGCGGGCGAGCTTGTCGCGCACGCGCTTGTCAATCGTTGTGAGCGCGGGATGGCTGGAGATCCCGAGCGCTCGACCGAGTGCTGCAGCGTCGGGCGCGTACTGGTTCATCGCACGAACAGCGACTCCGCCGAGCTTGGGAACCGAATCGGCGGCGAAGAGCTGCGCGCCGCCGTAGACGGTATGCACCGGCTGGCGGCCGGGACTCTCCCCCGGATGGGCTACCGCAAATGCGAGATTGGCTTCGCGAAGCGCGGCCGCCGCCTCGTCGAGCATGCCGAGGTCGAGACTCGTGCTCATCGCGCGTTGTAGATCTTACCGCTCCTGGCGCGGTAAAGCTCGAGCACCGCGCGGGCTTCCTCGCGAAGGACGTTGCGGTCGATTCTGATTCCCCGCTCCTCGAGGTAGTGATAAGACTCGGGGAACACGGGCCCTTCCTCGAAGTTGAGGAGCGACGCGTCCTCGCGCGCGGCGCCGTACACCACGCGCTGCACGCCGCTCCAGAGAGTGGCGCCGAGGCACATGGCGCAGGGCTCGCAGGAAGTGTAGAGCTCGTGCGCCGGCATGTTCGGCCCGTTCAGCGTGTAGGACCCGACGCGCTGCTGGGCCATCATGAACGCCATCGTCTCGCCATGCAGAGTGCAGTTGTTGAGGCGGACGACGCTGTTCATCCCGATGGCGACGAGACGGCCCGAGCGCGCCTCGAAAATGGCGGCGCCGAATGGACCACCGGTCGCGTTCTCGACGTTGGCGCGCGACACGGCGATCGCGAGCCGCATTCGCTCCTGGTCGGAGCGATAGCTCTTGTCCCAGTCAACGACCGAGTCTACCCAATCGGGGTACTCGATGTGGACAACCGGGTGGGCTCGACTGGCGCTCATCCGGGAAAGGTTGGCGCGAACTGCCGCCTTACGGAAGACTTCATCGGTCATTTTTTGGGTGAAGAGTTACCGAGAGCGACACAGCGGCGAGCTGTCAGAGGCGCAGCAGGCGAGCCGCGAGCGAAAAACTGCTCGTGCCACTGTGTCGGCGTCTTGATCGGAGAATCCATCCCGCGGCCCGAGCCAGCGGTGAGCTTGCTCAAAGCTCATCATTTTTGATCCCGATCCCTTTCGTGTCGTTTGGCTCGCGGCTGATTCGCTGCGCTTCTGACAGCTCGTCGCTATGGGCCTCTCGGTTTCTTTGTTGTTTAGGCGGTCGCCGGTGGCTTCGGTCGCCGGATCGCGACGTTGAGCAGCGCGATGGCGACGGCGACTGCGATCGCGATCCACGAATTTTTCACACTATAGAACCAGTCGAGACCCAGGAAGCGGTCGAGCGAGTACTCGCCCGGTCCGGTGAACGCGAGCAGGAGCGCTGCCATCGCGTAGAGCATCGGCATCTCGACGCCATTCCCGGAGGTGAAGAAGCCGTTGTGAATGTGGACCGAGAATGTGGCGGTGAGCATTACGAGGATCATCAACGCCGGCCCCACCGGCGAGAGAAACCCGAGTGCGACGAGCAGGCCGCTTCCGAATTCCCCAAGCCCGGCGGCCGTCGCGAAGAAGCGGCCCTGATTCCAGCCGAGCTTGACCATGAATTCCCCGGTCCGGTTGATCCCTCCGCCCCCGTACCATCCGAAGAGTTTTTGAGCTCCGTGGGCGGCGAGTCCGAGTCCGAAGAAGAGGCGCGCGATCAGCAGAGCGATATCCATAGTGTCTCCCGGTTAGTATTAAAAGTACGCCCCACCGGGGTCCGAATCGCCAGATGTAAGCTCATGACTGGACAGGCGTGGGTGCGAGACGCAAAATTTGACGCCCCCCAACCGGAGTAATCAGAATGCGTTTCCGCGCTTACACAGCGACCCTCGCCGTAATGCTCGTCCCAGCGCTCGCTTCGGCGCAGGCTGCGAGTCCCGTTGCCACCGCCTTCCGCGATCACACCAAGTCAGAGGCCAAGAACCTCATCGCGGCCGCCGAGCAGTTTCCGGCCGACAAGTACGGGTTCAAGCCGACGCCGGCCCAGATGAGCTTTGGCGACATAGTAGTCCACCTGGCCGGGGGCAATGACTTTCTCTGCGGCACGATAGGCGGAGTCCCGGCGCCGACGCGCACGAAGGTCATGGCGACCGACACGAAGGAGGCGCTCGTCGCCAGGCTCAAGGAGACGTTCGCCTTCTGCGATCAGTCGCTGGCGGCGCTCGATGACTCGAAGCTGTCCGAGGAGCTGCCGTTCTTCGGTGGCAGCAAGATGTCGCGAGCCGCAATCATGACGCTGACGACCGCGGACTACGCCGATCACTACAGTCAGTCGGCGATCTACATGCGGTTGAACGGCATGCTTCCGCCGACGGCGAAGAAGCCGGCGCAGTAGGGGCGGCAGAACGTGACCCATCCAGTATGCGCGTTATGAGTTTCCTGTAATCCCGTCGCCCGTTTTTCCGTGATAATCACACGGACAAACGGGTCAACTGAAGAACTGGAAACTCACTACGCGCGACTGGATGGGGTTTTCCCGCTCGCAGTGCGCTAGTTGCTCGCTGCCTTAACCCCGCCCAGCTGCCTCACCTCGTCGGCCAGCGCCTGCACCCGAGTCTTGTCGGATGCTCTTCTTGCGTCGCGATCGAGCTGCGCCGCAAGCTGCTTTAGCGCGGTACGTCGCGCGGCGCCTTTCATTTTCTCGGCTCGACCCAGATCACGGGCGACGACCGTCGATCGCGCGCTCGGGATTCCCTTGTCCCGCATCAACTGGTCGAGATACGCTCGCGCCACGACGAAGCTCGCGGGCCAGACCGCCTTCGGCTGGTTCTGCGGATTGAACAGATCGGCGTGCACGAGCTTCGCGGCGTCGATCTCGTTCTGCGACAAATACTCGCTCGGCTTCAGATCGAATACGTCGAGGCCACGTCCCATCTCCGTGCCGTAGATGTGACCGTTGTACCAGTACGTTGACCAATAGCCGACCACGAAAAGGGAAGTCGAGTCCGCGGGACCGCGATCGAAAAATGCGATCTCGACCGGATGCGAAGCGTCGGTGAAGTCGAACACCGAGACTCCGCCCTGATACCAGGCCTGGACCATGATGTCACGGCCCGGAACGGGGATTATCGAGCCGTTGTGCGCAACGCAGTTCTCTGTATCGGTCTGCACGACCGGCAGCTTGTAGTAACCCGCGGGATTCAGCGTCTTGCCGGTGAGAGTGAAGATCGCGTCGGCGCCCCACTTCGGGTTGTCGGTCGCCCGGCATTTGGGCAGTCCGCCGCCACCCCATTCATCCGTGAAGAGCACCTTCCGGCCATCATTGCTGAACGTCGCCGAGTGCCAGAAGCTGAAGTTTGGATCGCTGACCTCGGCGATTCGCTTGGGGTTCACCGGATCGCGGATGTCGAGAAGGATTCCGTTGCCGGCGCACGCTCCCGCGGCAAGGCTGAGCGCGGGGTAGATGGTGATGTCGTGGCACCTGCTCGTCTCGGAATGGTGATGCTCCTTGTCCAGCGTGTCACCCTTTGCGAGACCGGCAATGGCGCCGGCCGAATCTGTGAAGAGTCGGGGATTGGCGATGATCCTTGCGTCCTGGGGCCTGGCCAGCGGAACGCGAATGACATCGATGCGGAAGAGCGCTGTATTCGGATCCTCCTCCGGCGGCCGCCCCGAGCAGCCCGCGAGCTCGGCGTCCGGTCGAACGACGCTCGTGCCGGACACGTATATGTACACGTTCGCGGGATCCTTCGGGTCGGTGACGAGCGTGTGGGTGTGCGAGCCGCGGCAGGTTTGAACTGCGGCCACCTGCTTCGGATGGTCCATGTCGCCAATGTCGAAGATGCGCACGCCGCGGAACCGCTCGGCACTCACGGTGTCGGGTGCACCCTGCGTTCCGCAGTCGATGCGAGCGCGCGTTTCCTGCGCCGACAGGAACAGCAGATTGCGATAGACCGAGACGTCCCCCTGGCCGCCCGGACACAGGAGCTTCGCGCGCAGCGTGGGACTGGCTGCGTTCGAGATGTCCCAGATCTGAACGCCATAGTAGCCGCCCAGGAAAACGTAATTCCCTTTGAAGGCCATGTCGGAATTCCAGTAATTGATGTCACCCATGGAATCCGCCCGGAACCATCCTTCGGGCTTGGGGCGGTGGGCGATGAGCTGGAGATTCCGGGCAGCTTCTGCCGCGTCGTTCCAACCTCCACGGAGTCCGATACGCGGGTCGGCCTTCGCGCTGGAAGTGTCGCCCTGCGCACCCACGGTGTTTGTCGTGGCCATAGCGACCAGTGCGACAGGGAAAAGGAGTCGGCGGATCGTCGGCACAGATGTCATTGCTGTACTCGCATAAGAGTTAGGGAAATCGAAATACTCGGTAGGAATGACGAAGGACGGGGTGCTGCGCTAGGGGCGGGCAGCGAGCATCGCGCGCATGCGCATGATCTCGGCGCGCTGGTCGGACTCGATTTCCGAGGCGAAGCGAAACATCTCCGCGTCCTGCCCGGCGCCGGTGGTGGCGAAGAGACGCGAGACCATCGTCAGCGCGCCTTCATGGTGCCGGATCATGAACTGGAGAAAGAGCTCGTCGAACGCCGGGCCCTGCGCTGCCGACAGCTGAGCGAGCTGGTGGGCGGTGAGCATTCCGGGCATGAGCATTTCCATCGTGCCGGCCGAGTCGTGGTGCATGGCATCCATGTCCTCGACCGGTTGGTGGTGGCTCTCGAGCCAGCGTCGCATCGCGGCGATCTCATCCTGCTGCGACACCTCGATGCGTTTCGCAAAGAGGAGGAGGTCATCGCGGCTCGTGTGAGTGGGAACGAGGGCGGCCATCACCAGGGCCTGGGCGTGGTGGGTGATCATGCCTTGCATGAAGTGGACATCGGCCGCGGTGAAGGGCGGACGTCTTGTATCGGTTTGCGCCGTGCTTTTGGTGGTGAGAGCGATTAGCGCCAGCAGAGCGACCGCTGCTGCCCGGCAGGGGGATGCTTTCATTCGCTATGAGTATACAACAACACTGCGGACTGCGGACTAACTGCGGACTACGGACTTGACATTAGATGTTATAACACCTATATTCCATTGATGACTCCGGACCTCAAGCAGGAGATTCACCAGAAGAAGCCCTTCAAGAGCCTCCACCAGGAGGCGCAGCTCAACATCGTTCGCACTTCCAATCTGCTCGTCGACTCGTTCGAGCAGATGCTCAAGCCTTACGGGATCACCGGCACCCAGTACAATGTGCTGCGTATCCTGAGGGGCGCAGAGCCGGAGGGCCTCTGCAGGAACGAGGTGCGAGAGCGCCTGCTGAACCGGATGCCCGACGCCACGCGGTTGCTCGACCGGATGGAGGAGGGCGGGCTCGTCACCCGCGCCCGAAGCGGCGAAGACCGCCGGCTGGTGACGACGCGGATTACGAAGAAGGGCCGTCACCTGGTGGACAGCCTCGACGAAGTGGTGGAGAAGAAGCACCGCCAACAGCTGGGCCATCTCACTGAGCAGCAGCTGAGGACTCTCATCAAGCTCCTCACGCAGGTCCGCAATCCGGACTGATTCCGTTTCCACAATAGTCTGTAATCCGCAATTGGTCCGAGTCGTCGCGCGGCGTAACTTTGAGCCGAAATGGAACTAGGCATCTACACTTTCGCCGAGACGACGCCGGATGCGACCGGTCACACGATCAGTCCGGCGGAGCGGCTCCGCGATCTGCTCGAGGAGATCGAGCTGGCCGACCAGCTCGGCCTCGACGTCTTCGGCGTCGGCGAGCACCATCGTCCCGACTTTGCCGTCTCGACGCCCGCGGTAGTGCTCGGCGCCGCTGCCGTGCGGACGAAAAGAATCCGCCTCACGAGCGCCGTCTCCGTCCTGAGCTCGGACGATCCGGTCCGCGTCTTTCAGGATTTCGCGACTCTCGATCTCCTGTCCGGCGGGCGCGCGGAAATCATGGCCGGACGCGGCTCGTTCATCGAGTCGTATCCGCTGTTCGGCTATGCGCTCGACGATTACGACGAGCTCTTTTCGGAGAAGCTCGAGATGCTGCTGCGGATTCGGGAGAACGAGCGAGTTACGTGGAGGGGAAAGCACACACAGTCGCTCGACAATCTCGGAGTTTATCCGCGGCCGATTCAGAATCCGCTTCCTGTCTGGATCGCGGTGGGCGGGACACCGGAGTCAGTGATTCGCGCGGGGACGCTGGGACTGCCGCTGGCGCTCGCGATAATCGGTGGCGAGCCCGCGCGATTCGTTCCGATGGTGGACCTCTACCGCGAGGCCGGACGCCGCGCGGGACACGATCCGGCGAAGCTCCAGGTGGGGATCAACTCACACGGCTACATCGCGGACATGTCCCAGCAGGCGGCGGATGAGGCATTTCCCGCCTATCAAGTGGTGATGTCCAAGATCGGCCGCGAGCGGGGATGGCCGCCGCTCACGCGTGGCCGATTCGAAGCGGACCGCTCCCGCCGGGGCGCGATACTCGTCGGCAGTCCCGATGAAGTGATCGACAAGATCCTGCTCGAGCACGAGCTGTTCGGAATGACGCGGTTCCTGATCCAGTTCAGCGTCGGCACGATGCCGCACGCGAAGATCATGCACTCGATCGAGCTGTACGGGACGAAGGTCGCGCCGGTCGTTAGACAGGCAACGGAACCGTTACCTGCTACCCGGTACCCGGTACCCGACCGCCATGAAGCACGCTGATTGTCAAGAATCAGGTACCGGGTAGCTGATATCGGGGTAGCGGTGTCACAACTGCTGGCTCGCGTCTACTGGTGCCTCGAGGCTGCGCTTCAGTAGACGCGGGTTTCCGAACCGTTCCGCAAACGCAGCGAAGTCGCTTGTAGGTCCGCGCCATCTGAGCTCATCCACGTCGCGGAAGAGCTTCGCGTCGGTTCTCAGCGTCGCCAGATCCTTGAATAGAAGCGCGAGTGAACGGTGCTCTCCCAGCACCTCGGGAGGAAAGTCCTCT
>JBGPLS010000164.1:0-7083 GCA_041486565.1 Gemmatimonadaceae bacterium | reverse complement strand
ATGGACTGGTAGCCCATCGCCGCGCTCATTCCCTTCATGTTGTGGACTGCGCGAAACAGCTCCGAGACGCGCTCCGGTCCCGCTCCCCGCTCGATGGCGAGGAGCGCGTTGTTCATCTCCGTCAGCCGCTCCCGCGCCTCCGCGCGGAAGAGATCGGCATAACGCTGCGCGTTCACCTAGCCAAGCACACGCTGCACCGCCTCGAGCACCCTGCTTGGCTGAAACGGCTTGACCACGAAATCCTTGGCCCCCGCCTGAATCGCTTCGGCGACGAGAGCCTGCTGCCCCATCGCGCTACACATCAGCACGCGCGCCTGCGGATCGTACTCGGTGATCGCGCGCACTGCGTCGATGCCGCCCATCTCCGGCATGATGATGTCCATCGTCACCAGATCCGGCCTGAGCTCCCTGTATTTCTCGACGGCCTCAGTCCCCGACTCGGCTTCGCCGACCACGTCGAGGCCAGCCTGCGTCAGGATGTCGCTGATCATCGTCCGCATAAACGCCGCGTCGTCGCACACCAGTACCGTACTGTTCACTTGATCCCCCTTCAGGCGAGAGCCATTTGCACCATCGCGCCAAGATCGAGCAGCGCGTCGATTGGTATGTCCTTGTCGAGCAGACCCAGGTCGTGCACCTCGTCCACCACCACGCCGGCGACGCGGCTGCCGCGCTCGACGAGCAGAATGCTTGCGCCGGCGCCGCCGGCGGCGACGCCGTACTCGCACATCGTCGCGTCGATGACGGTCACGATGCTTCCGCGAAGGTTGATCAGTCCGCGCACGTGGTCCGGGGCGCCTGGAAGCGAAGTCGCCGCCTGGACGGGAATTATCTCGCGCACCGAGCCAAGGCCGGCACAGTGCCGGTGGCCGGCGAGACTGAACAGCAGAACTCTCGCATGGCCAGCGGCGGCCGACTCGGCCGATGGGCCGAACTCGGGCGGGCTGTCTACCTCGAGAGTAGCGGTGCTCTCGGTCGAGCTAATCATAGAAGCCGAGGGCGGCAAGCGGATCCTCGGCTTCGGGTAGCCCGGAGCCCTCCGCGAACGCGGAGAGCGAACTCCTGAGATCTTCGGGCAACGGTGAGCGGATGTCCATCGGCGCGCCGGTGATTGGGTGTGCGAACACGAGCCACGCCGCGTGCAGAAAATGCCTCCGCGGCGGAAGCCCCGTGATTCGCCTCCCGCCTCCGCCGCCGTATGTGTCGTCACCGACCACAGGGTGTCCGACCGACGCGAGGTGAACGCGAATCTGATGGGTCCGCCCGGTGTGCAGATGAGCGCGCAGCAGGTCTCCAGATTCGAAGCGGGCGAGCCGGACAAAATCCGTCTTCGCCTGCCTTCCAGTACTGACGATTGCCATGCGCTTTCGGTCTCGCGGGTCACGGGCGACAGGACGATCCACGGACAGGGTGTCCTCCGCGAGGTGCCCCCAGACCATCACCGCGTAGCGGCGATGAACCCGCCGTGCCGCCAGCGCGCTCCCCAGAATGCGGTGCGCACGATCAGTCTTGGCGACAATGAGAAGCCCGGATGTTTCCTTGTCGAGACGGTGAACAATTCCGGGTCTACCGGCCTCCGCGCCGGCGGGCAGCTTCGAGCCGCGTCCGATCAGCGCGTTGACCAGTGTTCCCGACCAGTTGCCCGGCGCCGGGTGAACCACCATGCCTGCCGGCTTGTCGATGACGAGCAGGAATTCGTCTTCGTAGACGACCGACAGGGGAATGGATTCGCCGGCGATCTCGCGCGTCACCGGCTCGGGGAGCTCGACGTGAACGACGTCGCCGGTCACGGGACGATAGCTGGCTTTCTCGCGCCTGCCGTTGACGGTTACGTTGCCGTTCGCAATGAGCGTCGCCGCCTGATTGCGGGAGAGGTCGGCATGCCGGGCCACAAGCAGATCGAGGCGGACGTTTCCGTCCGCCTCGACGACAAACTCATGCTGCCTGGGCAGCGTCAGATCTCTGGGCTCGCCTGCGAAACCGATGACGCCGGCCTGGGCGCTGCGTCCTTGGCGGTGTCGAGGTCCCGAGGCGTGCCGGGCTGATCCGCGTGCTCATCGCCCCACAACACCCAGGCGAGAAGGAATGCGCCGATGCTGACCGCCATGTCGGCGACGTTGAACGTCGGCCACCTCATGTCTCCGACGCCGACGTCGATGAAATCCACCACGCCTGCGGCCGAACGGATGCGATCGATCAGGTTGCCGAGCGCACCGCCGCAGACAAGCGCGATCGCCAGCGTCCGCAATAGGTCGCCATCGCGCGTCGAGCGATAAAGCCTGCCGAGGATGAACAGCGCACCCACGGTGAGGGCCATGAAGATCCACCTGGAGTAGGCGCCGAGATGGAGTCCGAACGCCGCGCCGGGATTGTAGACGAGCGTCAGCCGCACGGCAGCGCCGAGCAGGTCGTGCGGCATCCTCTGTGGCAAGAGCGAATACACAGCCAGCGTCTTGGTGATGACGTCGCCAACGACGATCACCACCACGACGCTCCAGAACAGCGGCGGGTTAGCTCTGCCTCTTTGCATCTTCCTCGCGCTGCTTGCAGTCGATGCAGAAGCGAGCGTGGGGCAGCGCATCGAGCCGCTCGTACGCGATGTCCTGGCCGCAGTTGTGACATTTGCCGAAGGTCTCGGGGGAGCGGTAGAGGCGCCGCAGCGCCTCGTCCAGGTGCCAGAGGAACCTTCCTTCCTGGCTTGCGAAGAGAAACGCCTTCTCCCGCTCCATCGCGTCGGTGCCCTGATCAGCCATGTGGAACGAGTACGCGCTGAGATCGCCGTCGGCGCCCTGCGGAGTCGAGCCGAAGGTCTCGTCGTAATGACCGAGCTCCTTGAGCACTCGTTTGCGCTCCTCCATCAGCCGCTTCTCAAAATGTTCGAGCATCTTTTTGGTCATCGGCTTCTGTTTCCTAACGGCAATGGGTGATGCCATCTAAACGGCCCTCTCGAATGCGATGCTGACCGCCTGACCGTCAATGTCAACCGATTGCGCCGCGTGATGTGGTCCGATCCTCTCGCCAACAATGATTTCCCGCGCAAGAACGTCCTCGGCGATGCGCCCCCTGTGGGCGCGAACCGCCTCTTCGATTTCGGCCGGCCCGGCAATCGATAAATTTATTCGATCGCTCACCGCGAGGCCTGCCTCTTTTCGCATTCTCTGAATCCTGCTCACCAATTCCCGCGCCAGCCCCTCGACGCGAAGCTCCGGACTCACCGCCGGATCGATCGCGGCGAAGTATCCCGCCGACTCCTTCACCACCAGACTGCCCGAAGCGCGGCGGACGACGACCAGATCGTCGGCGTCCAGATGTCGCGTGTCGTCGCCGACTGAAATGGAGACCGGCTCACCGCGCTCGAACCGCATGAGCTCTTCGTTTCCGAGCGATGCCACGGCCGCCGCCGCGAGCGGCGTCTGCTTCCCGAACTTCTTTCCGAGCGATCTGAAGTTCGGTTTCGCCTCCAGCGTCACGAGCGCATCAGCCGACGAGAGAAAGCTGACTTCCTTGACGTTCAGCTCGTCGGCAAGGAGCGGTATGAGCTTATCGATACTCCGCACACCCGCATCCGATCCATGGGCTCCGATGGAAGGCACAACGCATACCATGCGCTGAAGGGGCTGGCGGACCCTCACTGCAGCCTCTTCGCGCGCCGCGCGGCCAAGAGTGGCGAGCGTGCGAACGTGATCCATCGCCTCCTCGAGAGCGCCGTCCCGGGGATGCGCCGTTGCGCGCACGTAGCGGGCAAGATGCACCGATTCGCCGGTGAGCTCGGTATGCACCCAGTCTGTCAGGAAAGGCGCGAATGGAGCGAGCAGGCGGCAGGTGACGGCGAGCACTTCGTGCAAAGTTGCGAATGCGGCGCGGTTGTCCGCACCGTCAACGTCGTAGAATCGGTGGCGGTTGAGCCGGACGTACCAGTTCGAGACGTCGTCGACGAGGAACTCCATGATCGTGCGCGCGGCGAGAGTTGCGTCGTAGCGCTCGAGCATCGCGTCCGCATCGCGCTCCACGCCCGCCAGCCGCGAGAGAATCCAGCGGTCGATCTCGGGACGCTCCGCCGCCGGAGGATCATTCGCGGACGGCACCCAGCCGAAGTTGGCATAGAGCGCAAAGATCCCGCTGTATACGTTCTTGAACGTGAGGAGGAATCTCCCCGCGGTGTCGCGGATGGCGCTCTCGTCGAAACGCCGGGGCACCCAGACCTGGCTCGAAGCGACAAGGAATAACCGGACCGCATCGGCGCCGTGGCGTGGAAGCACTTCGTCGGGATCGACGACGTTTCCGCGACTCTTCGACATCTTGAGCCCGTCGGCGTCGAGCACGAGATCGTTCACCACTACCGCGCGGAAGGGCGCCGTGTCCACCGCGTTCTGGACCTGCGCGTGGTGCGCGAGCGTATTGCGCGGCAGTGCGTCGCCCAGGCCGGTGGCGATCGCCAGCAGCGAATAGAACCATCCGCGCGTCTGGTCAACGCCCTCGGCGATGAAATCCGCGGGATAGTGCCGCTCGAATTCGTCGCGATGCTCGAACGGAAAATGCCACTGCGCGAAGGGCATCGAGCCCGAATCGAACCAGGTGTCGATCACTTGCGGAACGCGACGCATCGTCCCGTCGCATTTCGCGCATTTCCACGAGTGCCTGTCGATGTAGGGCTTGTGGGGGTCGAAGCCCTCGCCGAGCGGCGCGCCGAGGCGCTCAGCGAGCCGGGCGTAGCTTCCGATCGCCTCGACGTGCGTGTCGTCGGCGTCGCAGATCCACAGTGGAAGCGGCGTTCCCCAATAGCGGTCGCGGGAGATCGCCCAGTCGATGTTGTTCTCGAGCCATTCCCCGAATCTCCCCGTCCCCATCTCGGGCGAATGCCAGTCCACGCGCGAGTTGCGGGTGAGCATCGCGTCCTTGTAGGCGGACGTTCGGATGAACCACGAGTTGCGCGCGTAGTAGAGGAGCGGTGTCTCACACCTCCAGCAGTGCGGATATGGGTGCTCGATCTGTTCCGCTTTCCACAGAAGTCCGCGGTGCTCCAGCTCCTCGATGATCCTTTCGTCCGCCTTCTTGACGAACATCCCGCCCACGACCGGAATGTCGGCGGGAAACTCGCCCCGCTGGTCCACAGGCTGGACGAACGACAGTCCGTTCCTCTGGCCCGACGCGTAGTCATCGGCGCCGAACGCCGGAGCCATGTGCACGACACCCGTCCCGTCCTCGGATGAAACGAAGCTCTCCGCGACGATGATCTCGTGCTTGCCTTCGCCCAGCTCGACCCAGTCGAACGGGCGCCGATACCGGCGACCTTCGAGGTCGGTGCCGCGCAGCGTGGCTACGGTCTGCCATCGATCGGCGTAGTCTTCGCCCAGCACGGCCGCGGCGCGCGGTGCGGCGAGGATCACTGTCTCCGTTCCATCTCCTGCGCGCTGCCTCAGCTCGGCGTACTCGAGCTCCGGGTTGACGGCGAGCGCCACGTTCGAGACCAGCGTCCACGGGGTCGTCGTCCACACGAGGATTCGCCGCCGAGTTTCCCGCTTATCAGTCGTTGCCGCGTTTCCAGGGGGAAGCAGGTCCAGGGCGATGTAGATGCTGGTATCCTTGACATCCTTCCATCCCTGCGCGACCTCGTGACTCGAGAGCGCCGTTTCGCACCGCGGGCAATAGGGAAGAATCTTGTGCCCGCGATAGAGAAGGTCGCGGTCGTAGAGCGTCGTCAGCGCCCACCAGACACTCTCGATGTATTCTTTCGTGTAGGTGATGTAGGCGCGGTCGTAATCGAGCCAGAACCCGATGCGCTCGCTCATCCTCTCCCAGTCGGCCTTGTATTTCCAGACGCTCTCGCGGCAGAGCGCGTTGAACTTCTCGACTCCCATCTGTTCGATCTGCTGCTTCCCGCTGATCCCGAGCTGCTTCTCGACCTCGATCTCGACCGGCAGTCCGTGAGTATCCCAGCCCGCCCGCCGCGCTACGTGGAAGCCCTTCATTGCGCGATGGCGACAGAAGAGATCCTTCATCGTCCGGGAGAAGACGTGATGGATGCCCGGCTTGCCGTTCGCGGTCGGAGGGCCCTCGAAGAAGACGAACTCGGGCCTCCCCCGGGCCTCGCGAAGCGTGCGCGCGAACAGCCCCTCGCGCGTCCAGCGCTCGAGCATCTCCTGCTCGACGTCGGCTGGCCGCCTGTCGGTCGGAAGAAGGCGATAACGCATCACTGCCTCTACCGTCGTCACTCCCGCGCTCCAAACAGGACGGTTCCAAGGCGGACGATCGTCGCGCCTTCCTCGACCGCGATCTCGTAGTCGCCGGACATGCCCATCGACAGCTCGCTCGCCGGATGCCCCGCTTCCGCCAGTACGTCGCGCGCGTCACGCGCCGCGCTGAACGTCTCGCGCAGCTCGCTCTCATCGGCGCCCAGTCGCGCCATCGTCATCACTCCGTGCACTCTCATTCCTTTCATCGTTGCCAGTCTCGCCGACTCGGCGGGTAGATCCTCGATTGAAAAACCGCCCTTTGTCGTCTCACGCGCCGCATTCACCTGCATCAGCACATCCACTGGCCCGGCACCTTCGAGGCCGAAGCTGTTCACCGCATCCGCGAGCCGCGCGCTGTCGAGCGCGTGGAACATCGCGAACCTGCCGAGCGACTTCACCTTGTTGCGCTGGAGATGTCCGATCAGGTGCCACCGCACCGGTACAGTCACCTGTGGCATTTTGGCGATTGCTTCCTGAACCCTGTTCTCGCCGACGTCTGCCAATCCCGCCTCCCACGCCGCCAGGACAGCGTCCGGCCCATGGGTCTTGGTCACGGCGACGATCGTCACGTTCTGGCCGTATCCGCCGCGCGTGGCCGCGAGCCGAATGCGCGACCGCACGTCAGCGATTCGCGCGCCGAGCTCCGGAAAAGGCATAGCTTTGAAATTTACCCGCGACACTAGCCGCGTTCAACGGTCCCGCCGCGCCGTGTCCACCACGGATAGAAATGTCACCGCTGTTACACGGATAGAAATGTCACCCCGGTGGGGATTCAGTCTCTCTCCGTTTCGCTAACGCCTCTGCTACCTCCATCCCCCCGCGGAGTCGCCACGGATGATTAGCCCGGGGT
>JBGPLS010000163.1:0-7095 GCA_041486565.1 Gemmatimonadaceae bacterium | reverse complement strand
GTGATCGACATGACTTCTGGTGACGCCAATTCAAAAAGCGCCGCGGAACTTTGTGCGTCGTCGAACGACGCTTTTCTTAGAGTTCGAGCCCGAGCGAAATCGTTTCTCCGCTTTCTCTTCTTACGTGATAGAGTCACACGTCCTCCGCTTAATCAGCCCCTAAGATAAAGAGCCCAAATGGAGCGACGATTCTTGCCCTGCCTGTCGTTGATCTACGCACGTGCTCCGCCGGCCAAGGAGAACACTGAGCTTCTTCCCGACAGAATTTGAAGGCCCGCGTACGCGGCACAATGCTGTTTTCATATCATCCAAGTGCTGGTTCTCTATCAACGAAATGCCCATTTTCTCGACGTTTTCCCTGCTTTTGGTGGGTTTTGCCGCCTAGACACCAATAAGATTCTGCGTGCACATTCGTGAAGGACATTAAAACTCTGGCAGAGCAGCATGACCCAGATTTCACGAAGATGATAGCACAAATACGAACAATTGTTGAGACAATGGAAAAATTCGAGACTGAGAAAGCTGCTTAAACGTACCGAGGTTACCAAATATGCACCTCAGGTAAGGGGCACTTTTTGTCGAACCGAAACCTGTGGACAGCGGCGTTGACGTGCGTCCTTGTTTCGGTGTATATTCGGTAAAGACCGAGCTGCATTAAGACATACCATGTGTTGAGCTTGGGTTGCCTGAATGCTCAAAGTGTACCACCTTCGACCCGCTCATACCGCAGCGGTCCGGCAAATGCTCTTCCAGTTCTTTTGATACATACATCATTCTGTGAGGTGTTCGGTGGCTAAAAATGACGACATTTGGGGAGGCAAGTTAGCCGGAACGCAACTCGTGCTCTATCTGGACTATTCGACTCTGCCCAAGGAGAGCCGTGAAGCTAGAGCGCTCGTGGAGGAAGTGAAGGAAGCGTACCGCATCGGTGAGATCGCTGTCTGCGATCTCAACGGAGACAGTCTCGGTGAGCCGTTGCCATATATGGTGACCGAGCTTGGTTTGTTCCGTGGGCTTGATCAGATTCGCTATTTCGCCGATCGCGCACGCCTCTGGGAATCTCAGGCGACTAGTGTTGCATAGCTCCCCTTCCGAGTAAATCTGGGCCGCTTCCTAGGAGGCGGCCTTTTCTCTATGAATGAGGCTTCGCCGTTACCCAAGAAACTGCGCGTGATCCTTACGGGCCATGCCGGTGTCGCTAAAGGCGCTGTTGCTGAACGCTTTGTCCAATTTGTCAAAACACAGCTCGCGCTGGACGGGGTCGAAAGATCGGTTGCCTGGGCCGAGGCGGAGGAGTTTCTCAAACCGATGGGCAGCTTCCTGCCCATGGAGCGCCCTTCCCAGCAGCGCGTCTGGTATAGCTCTGTACGGCGGAAGATGGAGATGTTGTTGAGCGCCGACTATGCCTTCCTGTCACTGCACCTCTCATACCGATGGTACAATCGGTTTCAATCGCCGCTCTCTTGGCGCCCGGCGGCTTCTGAAACACTGATTCAACTGGTCGGCAAGACATTCGAGCCTGACTACTGCGTGTGCCTCATCGATGATATTCAAGCCGCGCAACACCGCATCGCGGTAGGGCCCGAAGCAATTCATTTGCGTTTGGCAGAGCTTCTCACCTGGCGTAACGTAGAAGTGATGCTTACTGACCTGCTTACTCAGCAAACCGTCTTGCGACGAAAAGGCATACACGATTCGCCTGAGTTTCCATTTGACCGATCACCCGTTGTCTCAGGTGGCCACCCACCTGAGATGCTCTTCCGGTATCTGTTTCAGCCACATCGCGCGCGGGTTTACGCGTCGTATCCCATAGGTCGCACTCGCGACGATCCCGCGCGCAGAGCTGAGATTGATGATTTTCGTTCTGGCCTACATGCGGCCTTCTGCGTCTTCGATCCAGTTACAATCGACGAGCTTCCCCTGCAAGCACTGCTTGAAGCACCTAACTCATTGCTCGATTTGTCGGCATCCCTTCGCTGGCCACTCGACTCGGAAAACACGCTCAATGGCCAAACGGTGTCGGATATCAAAGGGTTGAAACGTGATCAGATTCAGGAGATCGCCCAGCTTGTGGACGGAAGGGATCGCACCGAACTGGAGTTTTCAGTTGAGGAGCGGGATCTCCGACTAATCGATCAAGCGGACTGTGTTGTTGTCTATCGACCGCAATACTCAACCGGCCTAAGTGCGGATGATGAGGAATACCAGAAACCTACAGGCGGCACGAAAGCCGAGATAGACTATGCCCTCAAAACGGCGAGACCAGTCTACATCGTCCACGACCCGAAGGTGGACGGCTCGCTACGACGTAAGGTTCTTGCGCCGCACTTACCGATTGGAGACGATCATTACATCGAGCAGGAGGGATTGTCTGAGCCGGAAAATCGCCGGAGTGCTTTAAAAGTGCTGGTTGAAAGACTCAAACAACGCGAAGCCGACATTGTCCATAAGCGCATACATAGCTGACAATACTGGGATCCTAAGTTTGAAGAGTTCTAACATCGGAAGAAAGTGAGAATACTTAGAGCTCGAGGCACAGGTACACGCGTCGTCGCTAGTACCTTGCGACACAGGACTAGTGGCGCAATATCGCAGTGTTTCTTCCTTTTCTGACGACTTAAGGAGGTTATCCAACATGCCGAAAAGAATCACTCTAGTGAGCGAGTCGGACTCGGGGCGGAACGAAAGGTTTCGGGACAATCGCACTGGGACGATTATGTCACGACAAGACTTCGTTAAGCAGATCGAGAATGAACGTTACGACAACTATCACGTTCGGGTTGTCAACGGCGTGAAGACGCCTGTGTCTAACCCAGACCGCTCCGAAAACAACAACCTCGACTAAGGCTTGAGAACGGGAAGAGTTCGATTCCTGTTTAGGTTCCTCGTTTATTGAGACGCAAGACTCACTTTTCTGATCCTGCCGCCAGAAAATGCGGACACTAAAAAGCCCCATTTCTGGGGCTTTTCTGCACGTGTGGCAAATAATTCCGCCTAGACAAAGGCGAAGTTCTGTTGTGCACATTCGTGAACGACGTTAGTTCAGCTAGGTGGATAACCGAGGCTAAGGACAACACTGACGGAACACAATGACCCCGGCGCTGTGCTCGCGACCTACGACTGGGTGGCGAAAGCCAGACGCGCTGGCTGAAATCGGCTTGGCGAGGTCACATGTCTTTCCCTTGGCGCTTGGCCGTAGTACAGTGTAGTCCGACATGACGGATGCTACCTCCACTGACATACTCGACTGGTCAAAAGGGCGACCGGCCTGGCAGAGAGACGCGCTCAGGCAGCTCTTCACGACCGGAGCAATCGGACCCGAGGAGATTGATGCGCTGACGGAGCTGTGCAAGTCCGCTCGTGGATTGGCCTCGCCGCGAACCGCAGACGTGCTCACCAAGGACCATCTTCGGGCGAATGGTGGGAGCACGGCCGCCGTCGCGCTGCTTAGCGTCACGCACCACGTCGGCGTGAACGCACTCGCGCCGGAGCAGACCGTTTCGTTCGGTCTGGCCCTTACCGTGGTCTACGGACAGAATGCCGCTGGTAAGTCTGGCTACACGCGAATACTGAAGCGCGCATGCCGCTCACGCTCGACCGAAGTGATTCTCGGGAACGTGATCAGCGGCGGAAAGCCCCTGAAGGCACAGGCAACGATCCGATACAAGGACGGTGCCACGGAAGATTTGCACAAGTGGCATCCGGACCTGGCATCACCGGCTCCTCTGACCGCGGTGAGTGTTTTCGACGCTCATTCGGCGGGTGTCTATCTCCGCGACAAAACGGATGTGGCGTTCCGTCCGTTCGGCTTGGACATTTTCGACAAGCTCTCGCGAGTCTGCGGCGAGGTGCGATTCAAGCTTGAAAGCGAGCGAGGAAAGCTCCTTGCCACACCATC
This sequence comes from Gemmatimonadaceae bacterium, assembly GCA_041486565.1. Classification (GTDB taxonomy): domain Bacteria; phylum Gemmatimonadota; class Gemmatimonadetes; order Gemmatimonadales; family Gemmatimonadaceae; genus UBA4720. The sequence continues at coordinate 3,197 of JBGPLS010000163.1, read as the reverse complement.
CAACCTTCCGTCGCTGCCGGAAGGAACCCGGGCAAGAGCGATTATCGACGGGCTTACGGCTCTCACAAATGTCGAAGGTGTTCGAGCGATCGCAATGTTAAGCGAGCAGGAAACTACAGAGCTGCACGAACTGAGGGCGGAGGAGCGTGATGCACGGAGCGCCGATCCGAAGCAACGTGCGCGCGAGCTCCAGCTCAAGACGAAGCGGATTGAAAGTGTGGCGAAGCATACGAGCGAAATCGAACGCGCGCTGGGTACGGCGGCACTCAAGGACCTGGCCGCGGCCGCGGAGGTGTTGCGAGTTGCGCAGGGTGCGCTGCAAGCGCTCAGGAAGAGCGTTCTGACTGCGGACCTGCTACCGGGGACGGGCGGCAGCGTCTGGATAGAAATGTGGGAGGCAGCGCGGGAGTTCTCGCGCGTGGCTTATCCAGAGCAACTGTTTCCGGCGGTCACGGATGGCGCTCGCTGCCCATTTTGCCAACAGGTGATCGGCACCGACGCTGCGTCGAGGGTTGCTCACCTCTTGGAATACGTTTCGTCGAGCGCTCAGGCCGAGGTAAACCGTGCCGACGATGTGTTTCGGGGAAAGTTGTCGAGTGTCACAAGCGCTGCCGTCGACAAGCCAGATATCGAACTCATACGCACCGAGATCGCCGCTGATGATCCCGCCCTCGGAAATGAAGTGGTCGACTTCCTGCAAACGTCAGCTCGGATTCAACGCGATGTTCGCGACGCAGTCAGGAACGGGACGCAGCTGCCAACCGGCGACGCCCTGTCGACTCCGGCCGCAAAGCTCACAGCCATGGCGGACTCGTTACGGAAGCGCGCCGAGCAACTCAAGTCTGCGAGTCCTGGTATGAGTCTCGGCGCGGCGAAGGAGCTACAGGAACTAGAGGCCAGGGTTGTGCTAGCCGGGCATCTGAAAGCGATCGACGATGAAGTCGAGCGAAAGAAACAGATCTCCGTCTACGCTCAGTGCATTGACGACACCGGCACAAAGCCCATTACGCTCAAGAGCACTGAGCTGACGAAAAAGCTCGTGACTGATCGGCTTCAGAAGACCTTCAAGGATGAACTCGCGGGATTGCAGTTCACTCATCTGGCGGTTGAGATCCAGTCCGCAGGCGGAGCGAAGGGCGAGATGTTCCACAAGCTCGCCTTCACGAACGCACCGGGCGTTTTGATGACCGAAGTTCTGAGCGAGGGGGAATCACGCACGCTCTCACTCGCTGCGTTCCTGACGGAGCTTAGTACGGCCTCCGGTCTGTCAGGAATCATTTTCGATGATCCGGTGTCCTCGCTCGATCACATTTGGCGAGAGCGCATCGCAAATCGACTGATTGAAGAGGCAAAGAAGCGACAAGTCATCGTGTTTACTCACGACTTACTTTTCCTCAAGCTTCTGAAGGATGGTTCGGAACAAAAGGGGGTGGAATGCGGCCATCAGTACGTGCGCTATAGCGAAGGGCAGGGCGCCGGTGTCTGCTCGACCGAGCTGCCTTGGGTGGCAATGGGAGTCAAGGAGCGGATCGGAGTTCTTCGGAATCGCTGGCAGGCTGCGGATAAGCTCCATCGAACCGCAGAGCCTGACGTATACGAGAAAGATGCCCACGACATCTACGGGCTCGTGCGAGAGTCTTGGGAACAGGCCATCGCGGAAGTGTTGCTGAACGACATTGTCGGCCGGTACCGGCCCAGCGTCGAGAGCAAGAAGGTGCGTCATTTACATGATATCACTCCGGGGGATTGTAAGATCGTCGAAGACGAGATGACGGAGTGTTCTAGGTGGATTCGCGGCCATGATCAAGCAGCCGCAAACGGCACTCCGTTTCCCAAGCCCGCCAGCTTGAGGGACAGAATCGATGCTCTGGAGAACTTCACAAAGGAGATCAAGAAGCGGCGAAAGTCGAACTGATCGGGCTATGAGCGCAGCCAATCCGGACCTAGTTTCCTCGGCGAACCCTCAGCGTCTCGGACATTCCCTCGACGGCTAGTTCGAGTCCGTTGACACCATCAACGATGATTGCGGGTGGTCGATACGCGTAGTGATAGCAGTACTTGTACTCAGCAGGCAGCCAGATGCGACCGTTCTGAAACTCGAAACGCGCATCTTGGAAGAAGCCTGTAAAGTTTGAAACGATTGTCCCGTCTTCGACAAGGTTGACCCTCACCACCGGTATCGGCTGGCTCATTCCAGGAACTTCCAGCATGTAACTCCTTCCGTCGTGGAAAAGGCGTGCCGGCGGCTGGTATGCATATCGATATTCGTACCGATACACATTCTGCTGCCAGACCTGGCCGTTTGCTAGCTTGAAGATTGAGCTGCCGCCACAGCCATGGAACTCGCCATCGATTCTCGTTTGAATATCGCTCGTCATGGGTTACTCGATGCAGCAGCCTGGCATTGGAACCCTGAAGGAAGTGCAGGACCCTTATTTCACAAAGAATTCTACAGCAGATCAGCGTAATTAGAACTTTGATGAATGACTCAACGTCTCAAGCCAAAGCTGGTTGAAACATTCCTAAATTATTCCCAACTTCTGTACGTCGAAGACAGCATATCCTGCCGATGACGAGAGAAAAGATTCATTCTTACTCTTTCTCGATTAGGCCATGAGGGAAAGCTTCAGCGAGCGCGCAGAGAAAGTTGAGTAAGCGATTCGATTCAGATCGAGCCTCCTCTTGGGACAGCCTCTCTCCGAAATCTTTCAGAGGTGATGCCTGCCGACCATTCGGACCGTCCGGCGTTGCTCGGCACCTATAAATGATCCTTGAGCCACGAGCTGCCCTTGTCATCAAACCCCTTCCAAGCTCCTACTCCTCCGGATTTGACTACGAGCAACTCATCGTTGCTGTCGATGTGCCGCGCAAGGTCATCGCGGATCTCCTTCGCCGTGCTGTTCGTGACTATGATCCACGTTGAATCAAGGTGATGCCACCAAGTTCCGTACGCCTTGATTGCTTCAATCAGATCAGGATAATCTTGATGAGGACGATTTAGATCGTATCCAACAATGTACGTGGCCATATTCTTCAGTTCCCTTTGAAGTCAGGTTCGTAGCTTGAGAGAGAAGGGTGTACGAGCTGGCAATCACTTGCAGGTCCGCACCGCCGAATCAGTACATTCCGTCTGCAATCAACTGCTCGCGCTGTTCTTTATCAGCTCGATCCAGTGGTAGATGTGAGGCGCCAGGGCC
>JBGPLS010000162.1:0-7107 GCA_041486565.1 Gemmatimonadaceae bacterium | reverse complement strand
CGGCGGGGTCGCCGTCACCGGGGCTTTTCCTGCTGGAGGCGTCTCCGTCACGCTGACGGTCGGCCCCCGTCGATTGTCGGTGTGGATGGTGATGCGTTTTCCATTCGGCAGCACGATGACGACGTCCCCCTTCGGTCCCGGCGTCGACGCCCGACGACTCGACACGACCGCCTGGCGAACCGTCTCCTTGACGACGGTTCCGACGAAGTGGATGCCGAAGTACATGACGAGAGTGAAGAGCGCCCAGCCAATGAGAACCTTCGGAGAAAAGACTCTTTCCCTCCTGACGGGCGGGTTCGCCTCGGGGGCGCGCTCCATCTCCGCGCGATTCCATTCGGGCGACGCCGCGCTCGCCGCGATTTCGCGCTCTTCTGCCTGGTGCTCCGGCGGTCCGGTCATCCTTTCACCCGACTTCAGTCCTCTCTTACGATACGCAATTGAGGGACGCAAAGTGACGGGTGCGGCGCAAATCGCCGGACGCGTCACGCCTTTTCAATAGTATATTGTCGGCCATGGTGAGCACCGCGATCATCGCCGGAATGAGCTGCACGCATTGCGTCCGAGCCGTTTTCACCGCTCTCGCCGGGGTGGAGGGGGTTTCGCGTGCCGACGTATCGATCGGCAAGGCAGTGATCGAGCATGACGGAAGCGTGAGCACGGAGGCGATAACGAAGGCGATCGCCATCGCCGGATACGAGGTCGTCGGGTTCAGCGACGACCGGCGCACTCTTCCGGTGGTGTGATGAAGGACTCCCGGCACACTCCCCTGCACACGCCATTGCGCGATGATGAAGTGCGGGGGGTGGCCGCGTTGCTCGCCCCCGACATACTCAATCTCCTCGACGAGCAGCCAGACAGCATTGCCGCCGAGACGGAGGAGATGCACCCGGCGGATCTCGCTGATGTAGCGGAGGCTCTCCCGCGGGAGCGCGTCGCCGATCTGCTGAGCGCGCTGGCTCCGGACCGCGCGGCCGACGTCCTCGAGTATCTCGACGAGGATCTGCGCAGCGAAGTGCTCGAGGCAATGACGACGCGCCAGGCGGCGGAGCTCGTCACGCAGATGACGCCGGACGATCGCGCCGACGTCCTCGAGGAGATGGAGGAGGAGCGCGCCGACGAGATCCTCTCCGAGATCCCGGAGCATGCGCGTCAGGAGACCGAGCGACTCCTCGCCTACGAGCCGGACACCGCCGGCGGTCTGATGACCACCGAGTTCGTGTCGGTGTCCGAGGATTCGAAGGTCGAGGAAGCGCTCGCGGCAGTGCGGCGAATAGCGCGCGGTGGCCGGCGCGAGGCGATGTACGCGATCTTCACGACGGATCACGACGGGCGCGTGAAAGGTGTGATGTCGCTCCACGAGCTGCTGGCGGCGGCCGAGGGCGCACTGGTTCGCGACATCGCCTGGGAAGAGGTCGTGACGGTGCCACCGACCGCCGATCGCGAGGAGGTCGCCCAGCTGACGTCGAACTACGACCTCGTCGTGTTGCCGGTGGTGGACAGCGAGCACCGCATCCTCGGCGTGGTGACCGTCGACGACGTGATCGACGCGCTGGTGGAGGAGCACACCGAGGACGTCCAGCGGTTCGGCGGAATGGAAGCGCTCGACGAGCCGTACACGCAGATCGGATTCTTCTCGATGATCCGGAAGCGCGGAGGGTGGCTGTCGATCCTCCTCGTCGGGGAGATGTTCACGGCGACGGTGATGAAGCATTTCGAGGTGGAGCTGAGCAAGGCGCTCGTGCTGACGCTGTTCATTCCGCTGATCATGAGCTCGGGCGGTAATTCCGGCTCGCAGGCGACGTCGCTGATAATCCGCTCGATGGCACTCGACGAGATCAAGCTGCGCGACTGGTGGCGCGTGGCGTTGCGCGAATTGCCGTCAGGGATCGCACTCGGCTCGATACTGGGGATGCTTGGAGTTCTGCGCGTGTTGATCTGGCAGTACATGGGGATAGGGGGCGGTTACGGGGAGCATTACAGCCTTGTTGCCGCGGTGGTTGGCGTGGCGCTCGTGGGAGTGGTGACGTTCGGGTCGCTGGCGGGGTCCATGCTCCCGTTCGTTCTTCGCCGCATCGGCTTCGATCCCGCGAGCGCGTCGGCTCCCTTTGTTGCAACGCTCGTGGATGTCACAGCTTTGAGCATTTACTTCTACGTCGCGCTGTTCTTTTTGCGCGGGACACTCTTGTAGGCTCTCCTTTTGTCTCGCGGTCGGTCGGTTGCGGGGTGTCTGCTTCATCCGCTAGCACGGAGGCAGTCTACGGAGCCACCCTCTCCGCCGCGCTTTCCTCCGGAAAGCGCGGCTGCGAAAGCCGGGTGTCTCCTCGCTGCCTCGTGCACGCTCCGAAGCAGACACCCCGCGCCCTCCCTCCCCCACGCATTAGTCCGCCGCCCGGGCGCCGACGTAAGAACCGCGCGACGTTTTCCAAATCGTGGAAGGCTTGTGAGCACGAGGGCGTTGCTCGGCAGCGCCTCCGCGTCGCCAGGAATCGGCCGCTACGTCGGTTTGGGTATCAGGGTCGGGCGCGACTCAATGGTTTCGAGGAATGGGCGCATCGCGACGCTTTTCAATATCGTGATGCCCGACGAGGGAGCTGATGGCGTCCCGCGCAGCAGACTGTCTGCGCGGCTGCGAGGAGACCGGCGCTTTGGAGCGGAGCTTTCCGGAGGAAAGCGCAGCGGAAGACGGGCTCCGGAGACTGCCGCGCAAGCGGTCTGTCGTGCGGGACGCCATCGGCGACCGCCCGCATAAATCTCGACTAAGGAACGCCGGCGAGAACTCCGCGATCGGCGCTCACAGGAGTCGCGCTCGACCCTGAAGCAGCGGGCCTCGGAAGGCCCATGTCTGTGCCGTAGGCGGCGATGCCGTGCTCCAGCCAGGCGTGCTCACCCTTGAGCACGGACATGGCCAGTTTATAGAGATTCGCGTCGTTGGGGCCGTAGAGATTCCTGAAATGATCCTCGACCCTGAGCCGGGCCTCGCGACAGAATGTGTCTGCCAGCGCGATCGCTTCCGGTTGTCCCTTTTTCGCCAGCATCTCCGCCCGGACGCAGGCTGCCGACATCGCAAATAGCTCGGAGCCGATGTCCACCGCCCGGAAGAGAACTGCCTGCTTCTTCTCGAGCTTCGCCCCATACCTCACCATCGCATGGAAGATCGAGCGACCCAGATGACGCGTGCTGTGCTCGATGAACCGGATGTGCGTTGCCAGCTTTCCAAACTCCGCGTACCGCTTGAGCTGCCCGGTGCCGATCCATCGCGACGGATACCACGTCAGATAGAACGGACTCGACTGCGCCATTGCCGACAGTCGTTCCTTCATCGTGGACTCGGGCTTCACGATGTCGAACGCGAGCTTGAAATGATGGTCCACTGCTTCGCGGGCGATGAACAGCCGCATGATCTCCGACGATCCCTCGAAGATGAGATTGATCCGATAATCGCGCATCGCGCGCTCGACGGGAATCGGCTCCTCGCCGCGCAGGGCGAGAGACTCGGACGTCTCGTAACCCCGGCCGCCGCGGATCTGCATCGTGTCGTCGATGATCTTCCAGCCCGCTTCGGTATTGTAGAGCTTGGCGATCGCCGCCTCGAGGCGGATGTCATAATGGCCGCGCTCGTACAGCGCAGTCGCGAGCTCCGCGACCGCCTCCATCGCGAAAGTGTTGGCCGCCATCTTCGCGATTTTCTGCGCAACCGCTTCGTGCTTGCCGATGGGCTGCCCCCACTGGACGCGCTCGAGTGCCCACTTGCGCGCGATTCGCAGCATCACCTTCCCAGCTCCGGCGGCGCCGGCGGGAAGCGTCAGTCGCCCCGTGTTCAAGGTGACCAGCGCGAGCTTCAGCCCCTTCCCTTCTCCCCAGAGAATGTTCTCCTTCGGGACTTTCACGTTGTTGAAGCGGATGACGCCGTTCTCGATTCCCTTGAGCCCCATGAAGGAAAGCCGGTGCTTCACCTCGACTCCCGGCATCGTCGAATCCACGATGAACGCCGTGATCTGCTTCACCATCTTCCCGCGTTTCTCGACGTCCGGCGTACGCGCCATCACCACGAACAGCTCGGCGCGCGTGCCGTTCGTGCACCACAGCTTCTCGCCGTTGATGATGAAGTGCTCGCCGTCTTCGGTCGGTGTCGCCGTCGTCCGCAGGTTCGCCGGATCGGAGCCGGCATCCACCTCGGTGAGAGCGAACGCCGATATCGCGCCCTTGGCGAGACGCGGGAAGTACTTTCGCTTCTGCTCCTCGGTCCCGAAAAGCTTGAGCGGCTGCGGAACGCCGATGGACTGGCTGGCGGAAAGCAGCGCGACTATCGAGCCGTCCTTGGATGTGACGAGCTCAATGGCGCGGATGTAGGTCATCTGCGAGAGGCCGAGTCCTCCGTATTCCTTAGGGATCTTGATCCCGAAGGCGCCCATGTCGCGAAGCTCCTGCACCAGCGGCTCCGGGATGTTACCGGTGCGGTCGATCTCTTCCGAGTCGACCCGATCCATGAACGCGGCGAGCTTGTCGAGGAAGGGCTTGGCCCTCGCGACTTCGGCGAGGTCCTCTTCGGGATGAGGATGGATGAGATCGAGCCGGAATCTGCCGAGGAAGAGCTCGCGGGCGAAGCTCGGATGCTCCCACTCTGTCTCGCGCGCTGACTCGGCTACGTCGCGCGCCTCCTTTTCAGTAGCAAGGCCATGCGCCTGGTCGCTCATTTCCGTCTCAGTAAGAGGGTCATCCCAATAATAGATATCGCGGCAAAGGAAAACCACTGAATCGCGTAGTTCTTGTGCGGACCTTCGTCCATTGACGGCACTGAAAGGCGCGGCGGAGCGGTTATGGCGGAGTCCGGCGATGGGAGGCTTGGCGACACAGACTCGCTATCCGGGCCCGCCGTGAGCACGACGTAGAACGGCGCCAGCGGATACCGAAACCTTTTCTCGAGCTCCGCGCGGTCGAGCCAGCGGTAGGCATTCGGATGCGTCGGCGAGCTGTTGCGTCCCCCGCGGGGAGGCGGGTATGTCTCGACGAATCCATTTCCGGCGGCCTCGCTACGCTCACGCCATCTCGAGAGGTCCACGGTCATCCCGTCAGGCGCGTAAACCCACCCGCGGACGACGAGCACCGCCGTATCCTTTCCCGGCCGCTGCAACGGCGTGACGATGTTGACGCCCGGCGACCCGTCGCGCGACCTGAGCGTGAGCACGATCTCGTTCGAGTAGTCGTAGCTCCCGTCGACGCTGACCCGGCGATAGTGCGCTTTGGCTGTGTCCGAGGGCAATCCCGCGCTTGGCACCGCCGGCGAAACGGCCCGGCTGGCGAGCTGGGCGTTGAGGGCGCGGCGCTCGCCCAGCCGGCTGAGCTGCCAGAAGCCGAGCCGCGCGAAGAATGCGGCGATGATAACTGCGAGGACAATGAGCGCGCGTGGCGCGATTTTCATCTGATGGATGCGTTACCGGTGCTAGATCGGGGCGTTACGGAGGGTGAAGATACCACGGAGAACACCGAGAACGCGGAGAACTCCAAGTGTCGCAAGGATTCTCTCCACTTTCGCGCATCTCAAAAGAAGAAAGTTCTGTCTTTTTTTTGTTTTAACAACAACAGCAGTTACTCCGCGTTCTCCGCGTTCTCCGCGGTTCATTACCTGTCCCTATGCGCGGCTATTGCGGCCGCGAAGTCGCGGCTCGGACTTACGGCATCCGGAGCCCAGGCAGCTTCCAATTCAATCGCGGATGGTATCGAGCTTCTATCCGCGCGATCGGGAAGGAGCTGTTACAGCCGAGCGCGGTGACATAAATCAACGGCGATTCACGCGATCCGGCCGAAATCGACGCACAACCCGAGTAGTCGGCGGGATCGGCGATGCGGACCGGCAAGCCGGGGTCTCTGTTCGCGCGCCGGGCAGCGGTTCGGGCTTCGATCTTCGCTTCAAAGGGCAGAGCAAGACACGCCAACGGCCCGACGTCGAGATCAATGAAACCGTCCGAGACTCGGGGGATAGATGACGTCTTTACGCAGCTCGTAAATTCCGCGCGGGCTCGCGTCTCGCGCGTCGCGACCTGCATCCTGCGCAGGCTGTCCGCCGGCGGAATCGGCCCATGGCCCCTCACCGCGCTGCGCGGAATGGCCTGGTTGACGAGAGGCGCTGACCTTCCGCTGCTCGATGAGCGTATCACTGAAGCGACAGTGTAACAGCCAGTCGTTGCCGTTACTAAGAGCGCAAATACGATCGATCGGGCGCTGTTGATTCTGTCGGCGGTCGAGCGGTTGAGAGGAGAATTGCTTTGCATTCTGCCTCCGGCTTTGTCTGGTGGCGAAGCTGAAATCTCTGACTGGAGATTAGCCTCCCGCGGCGCACAACAAATACGTCAGTTGACGTAGAGTCCGACCTTCAGAGCAGCGACAGTTGTTCCCCCAGCGCTTCGGGCTCTATCGGCCTCTGGCCCAGCCGCCGCTGGATGTCGCGCGCTGTTGCGGGACTGTGGCCGGTGAACGTGTTCGCTACGTAGCCATAGACCGACTTTACCTTCCCCCGCACTTCCACGATCGTCTCGGTCCACGCTTCGATCTCGCGCGATCGGTCCACCTGCACCCGCGAATAGTCAACGAGGTCGCGGTTCGGCCCCATCCATCGGATATAGACGAAGTCGGCCGTCGGACGCTTCGCCAGCGCCAGCATCATCTTCCGCGGAATCCATCGCCCCTCGACCAGAGCCAGCGCGATGTTGCGCTCGCGAAGAAGTGCGAGAACTCCCTCGGAGATCCAGCCGCGATGGCGAAATTCGACGACGAATCGAAGATCCTTCGGGACCTTGCCGACGAAATCCACGAGAGCCGGGAGCTCGCTCGGCTCGAAGTCAGGGCCCAACTGGACGAGGATCGGTCCGAGCTTCGCTCCCAGCTCGCGCACGCGCTGGTAAAAAAGCTCGGCTACTCCGATGGAATCGCGAAGCCGCTGCTCGTGCGTCACCTCCTGCGGCATCTTGAGCGAGAAGATGAATCCCGCGGGCGTGCGCCTCGCCCAGCTCTCGATGGTCGACGCTGCCGGAACTCCATAGAAAGTGGAATCCACCTCGACGCTGTCGAATGCGCGCGAGTACACCGACAGAAAATCCGCCGGCCTCGTGT
>JBGPLS010000161.1:0-7241 GCA_041486565.1 Gemmatimonadaceae bacterium | reverse complement strand
ATCGGCTGAACCGCGAGAAGCGCCTGCCTGTCGCCGAAGTTGTGAGATTGACACGCCAGCTCGCCGCGGCTCTCGATTTCGCGCATCGACACGGCGTCGTTCACCGCGACATCAAGCCCGAGAATGTGATTCTCTACGAGGGAGAGGCGCTCATTCTCGACTTTGGAATCGCCAAGGCGATCAGCGCAGCGGGCGGCGACAACCTCACTCGTACCGGGATCGCCATCGGGACTCCGGCATACCTGAGTCCCGAGCAGGCGAGCGGCGAGACCCAGCTCGACGGCAGGAGTGATCAGTACAGCCTCGCGTGCATCGTCTACGAGATGATCTCGGGTCATCCGCCGTTCATGGCGAGCACTCCTCAGCAGGTGATTGCGAAGCGGTTCACCGAGCAGCCGTCACCGCTCACGAAAACTCCGAACGTACCAAATGCCCTGTGGGAGGTCGTGCTGCGAGCCATGTCTCTCGACCCTGGCGACAGATACTCGACTGCCGGTGATTTCGCGGAAGCACTCGGCGAGGCCCTGCCTCCGGAGACGGCTGCCTCGGCGCCGGACAGCGGTCGGAAGTCCATCGCCGTTCTGCCGTTCACGAACATGAGCGCCGACCCGGAGAACGAGTATTTCACCGAGGGCATCGCCGAGGAGATTCTGAACGCGCTGATGAAGGTGCGCGCCCTCGACGTCGCGTCGCGCACGTCGGCGTTTGCTTTCAAGGGGAGCAAGGAGGACATCAGCGAGATCGGCCGAAAGCTCAAGGTGCAGACGGTGCTCGAGGGGAGCGTACGGAAAGCGGGCAACCGGCTACGCATATCGACTCAGCTCATGAACGTCGCCACCGGTTTCCACCTCTGGTCGGAGCGATACGACCGCGAGATGGAGGACGTCTTCGCCATTCAGGATGAGATCGCTACGAGCATCGTCAACGCGCTGAAGGTCGTGCTGAGCGAAAAGGAAGAGGCGGCGATCAAGAAGGTCCCAACGCAGAGTGTTCGTGCGTACGAGTACTACCTGCGCGGACGCCAGCTCTTTCATCAGCGGCGGCCTGAGACCCTCGACGCCGCGGAGGACATGTACCGCCGGGCAATCGCGCTCGACCCCGACTACGCGCTCGCGTACGCCGGTCTCGCGGATTGCTCTTCTTTCCGCTTTTTCGAGCACGCCGGTGGAGACGAAGCTCTCGCACAAGCAGAGTCGGCGAGCAGGCGCGCTCTCAAGCTCGATCCGGATCTTGCCGAAGCGCACGCATCGCGCGGCCTGACGCTGGCGTACCAGAGACGCTTCGACGAAGCAGCTCAGGAGTTCGAGCGCGCGATGGAGCTGGACCCGTCGCTGTACGAGGCACCCTGGTATTACGCCCGATCGCTGCAGGCGGAAGGAAAGCTGGATCGTGCGGTAAAGCTCTACGAGCACGCGGCGGAGCTCCGCGTCGACGACTATCAGGCGCTATCCCACGCCTCCGTGAATTATGAGGGGCTTGGCAGGCGTGACGAAGCATTGGGTGCCGCTCGACGCGCCGTGCGCGCAATGGAGCGCGCACTCTCGCTCAATCCCGGCGACTCGCGAGCTTTGTACCTCGGCGCGATCGCGCTTGAGCGGCTCGGCGAATCCCAGCGTGCCGAGGAGTGGGCGCGTCGCGCGGTACAGACCGATCCGACGCACCCGCTGATGCTCTACAACGTCGCCTGCTTTCATGCAGTCGCAGGCAGGCCCGCAATCGCGCTCGACCATCTCGAGCGATCGATCGAGATGGGAATGCGGAACCGCGACTGGCTGGAGACCGATCCTGATCTTGTCTCCATCAGGGACCACCCGCGCTTTCAGGCGCTGGTCACCGAAAGGACCTCTCCCACGTGACGCACGCCGGATGACCACACCGGCCGAATCTGTTCCTGACATCGGCTCCGCGTACACGATCGAGGGCGAAGTCGGGCGCGGCGGCATGGCGACCGTGTATCGCGCGCACGACCGCCGGCACAACAGGAGCGTCGCGGTCAAGGTTCTGAACCGCGAGATCGCCGCTTCGCTCGGTACCGCGCGTTTCCTTCAGGAGATCACGACTGCAGCGGGATTGAGCCATCCGAACATCGTTCCAGTGCACGACTCCGGCGAGCATGAGGGAGTCGTCTACTACGTGATGCCGCATATCGAAGGCGAGACCCTCCGCGAGCGACTCAACCGTGAAAAACGCGTCCCGCTCGCGGACGTCGTGCACATCACTCTCCGGATTGCGTCCGCCCTCGATTTTGCGCACCGGCACGGCGTGGTCCATCGTGACATCAAGCCCGAGAACATCATTCTCTTCGAGGGTGAGCCGCTAGTCCTCGACTTCGGGATTGCAAAGGCGATCACTGCCGCAGGCGGAGACAACCTCACGAGGACGGGGATCGCCATCGGTACGCCCGCCTACCTGAGTCCCGAACAGATCAGCGGCGAGACGAACCTCGACGGCAAGAGCGATCAATACAGCCTGGCGTGCACGGTCTACGAGCTGCTTTCCGGATCGGCGCCGTTTACGGGTGCTTCAGCCCAGGGCGTGATCGCAAAGCGGTTCACCGAGCAGCCGCGCAATCTCGCCGAAGTCGTTCCCGGCACTCCGCCGGGTGTTGCCGAGTCGGTGGCGCGAGCACTTTCGCTCGAGCCGGAGCAGAGATTTGCGACCGTGACGGATTTCGCGGACGCGGTGTCGCGCGCGGCGCGGACATCGGAAGCCTCGGTGAAGGGAGAAGTCTCGACGAAGCAGTCGGTGGCCGTGCTGCCTTTCACCAACATGAGCGCCGATGCGGAGAACGAGTTCTTTGCCGACGGGATCACGGAAGAGATCATCAACGCCCTGACGAAGGTTCGCGCGCTCGATGTCGTCTCGCGTACCGCGTCGTTCGCATTCAAGGGAAAGACTCAGGATGTGGACGAGATCGGACGCAAGCTCAGAGTGCGCAGCATCCTCGAGGGCAGCGTCCGCAAGGCGGGGAACCGGCTGCGCGTGACAGCGCAGCTCGTGGACGTGGCGACGGGCAATAACCTCTGGTCCGAGCGCTACGATCGTGAGCTCGCCGACGTCTTCGCAATCCAGGACGAGATCGCAACCAACATCGTAAACGCGCTGAAAGTCGTACTCACCGATACAGAGGAGGCCGCGATAAGAAAGATCCCGACGCAAAGCGTGCGCGCCTACGAGTACTACTTGCGCGGCCGCCAGCTCTTCCATCAGCGTCGGCCGGAGACACTCGACGCGGCGGAAGAAATGTATCGGCGTGCGATCGCCCTCGATCCCAACTACGCGCTAGCCTACGCCGGTCTCGCCGACTGCTCGACGTTTCGACACAGCTATCATGGCGGGGGAGAGGAAGCGCTCGCCCAGGCCGACGCCGCGAGCAAGCGTGCACTCGAGCTGGACCCGTCACTGGCGGAGGCACACGCCGCGCGCGGTCTCGTACTCTCGCACCAGCGACGGTTCGATGAAGCCTTCGCTGAATTCGAGGAAGCAATGCGCCTCGATCCAACGCTGTATGAGGCGCTGTACTATTACGGGCGGGCGCTGCAGGCGAACGGAAACCTGGCGGGCGCGGCGACGATGTACGAGAAGGCGGCCGCTCTGCGCGGAGATGATTACCAGGCGCTGGGTTTCGTCGCGACCGCTTACCGAGGGCTCGGCCGTCGCGACGACATGCTCGCAGCGGCACGACGAATGGTCGAGGCAGCCGAATACGCTCTGACGATCAATCCCGGAGATTCGCGCGCTTTGTATCTGGGGGCGATCATGCTGGAGCACGTCGGCGAGTCACGGCGAGCGCAGGAGTGGGCGCAGCGGGCTCTCCAGCTCGATCCTGCGCACCCGGTGATGCTGTACAACATCGGTTGCTTCCACGCCCTCGCCGGCCGCCCCGAGATCGCGCTGGACCACCTCGAGCGCGCAATCGAGCTGGGCTTCCACCACCGCGACTGGCTCATCAACGACGTCGACTTGAGCCCGATCCGTGATCACCCGCGGTTCAAGTCGCTACTGGAGAATGCGGCGCTGTCCTGAGCATGGTTATCTCGGAGCATGGCCGCTACATTGTGCCTCTTGCCGTTCGGCTCTGTCAACAAGTTCTCCAGGAGCTATTGCACACGTGTCAGTAAGCCACGGAGTGAACCCCATCCACCGCCAACCCGCTCTGCGTTGAAGAATCTCAGCGCGCTGACCATCAAGTTGCCGCTGGTCGCTGTGCTTGCATGGCCGATCAACCTCGGGCCGTTCGTTACCGCCGATCAGCCGAGGAATTTCCGCCTCGCCGCCGCCCGGGCGCCCGACACACTGTCGCTCCGGCCGATCCTCGCTAACCAGTCGTCGTTGCCCCACACGGTTGAGGTAACGCTCACCGCCGCGCCCGCCCGGCTCTCGCTGGTCCCGGGGTCCGTCAGCGATGTCTATGCTTACAATGGACTCATTCCCGGTCCCACGCTCGACGTGCGCGAAGGTGACCGGGTGATCGTCCATTTCAGGAATGACCTTCCCGAGGCGTCCACAATCCACTGGCACGGCATCCACCTCCCTGCCAACCAGGACGGAAGCCCGCTCGATCCCATCGCGGCCGGCGAGAGGCACGACTATGTCTTCACGATCAAGCCCGGCACCGCGGGAACCTACTGGTATCATCCCCATCTGCACCAGCGAACAGGGTATCAGATCGCCAAGGGACTATTCGGGGCAATTGTAGTCCACGCCGCCCACGATCCGTTGCCCGCGTCGCTGCCCGACAAGGTGCTCATCCTCACCGATAACCGATTCAATGCGGACGGGTCGGTTAATTTTCCCGATCCGCACTCCGTCGAGGGTGAGATCGACGAAGAGAATGGCCGCGAAGGCAACGTCCTCTTCGTGAACGGCCAGGTGATGCCGAAGATAATCATCCGCAGCGGAGAGGTTCAGCGCTGGCGCGTGATCAACGCTTCGGCGGCGCGGGTCTATCGCTTGGCGATTCCGGGTCAGACGCTGCTGCACGTGGGGAATGACGGCGGTCTTTTCGAGCGGCCGGTGGAAGTCAAGGAGATTGTTCTGGCGAACGCCGAGCGTGTAGAGATCCTTGTGCGCGGAACCGCTCCACCCGGCACGAGGACGACGCTCGAGGCGCTTCCGTACGACCGCTACGCCCCGCAGACTCGCCCCAAAGACTGGAACGTGGCGCGTGATCTGCTGTCGCTGCAGTACTCAGACGAAAAAGCGTTGGCTCCCATTGCGCTGCCTGTAGTTCTGCGCCATATCCCCCCGCTCGATACAGCGGATGCGACGGCTACGCGAGTCATGTCAATGGGCCAGGGTTTCATCAATGGCCGACTCATGGACATGAGCCGCGTCGACGTGAGCACGCGACTCGGAGCGACGGAGATCTGGGAGATAGAGAATCTTGTGGGGATGGACCACCCGTTCCACCTGCACGGATTTCGGTTCCAGGTGCTCGACCGGAATGGAGTGCCGGAGCCGTACCGGAGCTGGAAGGACGTGGTGAACGTGCCGAAGCATGAGACTGCGCGATTCATCGTTCACTACGAGGATTTTCCGGGGAAGTGGATGTTTCACTGCCACATCCTCGACCACGAGGACCACGGCATGATGGGGATTCTCGAAGTCAACTAACCTGGAGGGGAAAGCGATGCCAGCGTTCAGCAAGTCCCGATGTCTCGGATTTGTTCTACCGATCCTCGTGATCGCCGCTTGCACACCATCGAGCGGAGCCACTTCCAGCGATGTGCGGACAAGCATGGGCCCTCAGGATCAGATTGCCCTCGGTCGATATCTGGTCATCAGCCACGACTGTGGTGGGTGTCACGGCGGCGAGGCGGATCCAGCGGCAGTTGGCTGGCTGGACGGAGTGCGCAGTCCAATCCAGGAGTTCAAGATCGGGCCGTGTGCGGTTCAGCCTGGCGCGCAGCCGTGCTTCACAACCCGCCCGAAGAATCTGACCCCTGACAACGCAACGGGTATCGGCAGGTTCAGCGAGCGACAGATATTCAACGCGCTACGCTTTGGGTTGCGCCCCGAGGAGACTCCGGACGTCGAAATCACATCCACCACGCGCGGTCAAGGGAACTTCCCTCAGACTCCCCACTATCTCGCGGTCCCGATGCCGTGGCCGGCGTGGCGGCATATGCCTGACGCGGAGCTGTGGGCCATGGCTGCCTACCTCAAGCGCGGTCTCAAACCGGTGAATCACAAAGTGGAAGACAGCGAGGGACCGCCCGACTTCTGGGCGGGCGCCTACGCCAACAACTCGTTCGGCGCTTACCCGGTACCGGCGTACCCGACAGCAAACGAGCGTTAGCCGACGATCGGCCGTTCTGCTGTGTTTGAAAAAAGCCTGCCGGATCCATTGCGGACCCGGCAGGCTTTTCCATTCGCCTGAGATTGAGCGCGTGTCGAGCGTTATCTCTTCTTCTTCGTCTTGTCGACGTTGTTGCCAATGACTGCGCCGGCAACGGCGCCGACTGCGCCGCCGACGACTGCACCCCTCACTTTGTCCTTGCTCGTCACTGCGCCGATCACGGCGCCGGCAGCAGCGCCGATCGCCGCGTCACGCGCGCCGTGCTTCACCGTTGTAGTCGTTCCCGCGCTCGTCGTACCTGACGATGAACCGCCCGACCTGCCAGCCGAACTGCCGCCGCTCGACGTGCTCGTCCGGCGAGGAGTAGTGCTTGTCGGCGAGGTCGTCGTCCGCTGAGTTGTCGTGGTCGTCGTCGTCGTCATTCCGGGCGCTGCTGCGGCTGCTCGCTCGGCTGCGGAAATCGAATCCAGCGTGGCTGCGTTCTGAGCCGCCAGGGATAGACTGTCGGCTGACGTCTTGTCCGCTTTCGAGCACGCAAACGCGCTCATGATCGCGGCAGTTGCCAGGATATGCGCAATTCTCATCGGTCTTGTCCTGAAATAGGTAGGCTAACTGCTATAGAAGGGAGCACTTGCCATGCCACTTTGCGCGACAGCATTGTATCGCGCTAAGTGATAATAGCTTGCGGCCGTGACCTCAAGTCATTTCTGCGGTAGAGTCTCAACGCTGGACATGTAAACCTCGAGGCCGAGAACGAGATGTCGGCGGAGTCAGGACGCCGCTACTCGCAGGCAGATCTCGACCGGATCAAGCGGAGCCAGCGGGATCAGGTTTCGATTGCCACTGCGGCTGGGTGGGCTTAAAGTAGGTGGGGGAGCGGGCGTCGGCTCGAGAAGCAGCGGGTTTGCGGTGCGAATACCGACGGCCCGATTGAATCGAT
>JBGPLS010000160.1:0-7252 GCA_041486565.1 Gemmatimonadaceae bacterium | reverse complement strand
TGGCCGTGCGAGTCGTGACTTGCCGTGGCCACCCAGTCGCGGAGGTTCAGCACTTCCTTTGCCCCTCCGCTGCCGTCCGCAGCACGGCTCATGAAGGTTTTGGAGCCAACGCGGTAGATGATGCTGTCGCCACCGGTATTCCACGACAACTGATCCGACTCCTCGTCGATCGTCAGGCGTATCGCCGCCGAGCGCCTGAAATCGTACACGTAGATGGAATGACGCCGGGTTGAAGGGTCCTGCGCGGCAATCGCCAGCCTGGTTCCATCGGGTGAAAAGCGGGGACTGTCGAAATGAGATGCGGCGGCGACGATCTTCAGTGGCACTGGTTGCCCTCCCACCGCCGCCATCGTCACCGTCGCACCGGGACCCGACGTCAAGCCGGATCTCGCCGCCAGCACCACCGTGCCATTTGCCGACGCTGCATATTCGGCATAGGCGTAGACCGGTGACTGCAGCGCCACGTTCTGCCCGATCCTCGTCGCCGGCCCCGTCGTATCCCCGGTTGATGTATTGAACGGATACGAGACGAGCGTCCCGTCGGGACGGACAATCATGAGCGCTTTCGCGGACGCGACATACGTCGGAGTCGCTCCGGCGATGACGCGTTTGCTCTTCCCCGATGCGAGTGTCAGCCATTCAACCACCGGCTGAGATTCCAGGCTCACCCTCGTGAACAGGATCGCATTTGCTTCGGCGACGAAAAAAGGGGACGCCGCCTGGAACCGGCTGGTGTCTCCGGGGACAAGGGGCTTGAGCTCGCCTCCCGAGGCGTTCACTGCTCGAAGAACGGAATTCACCGCGACAACGATCCTTCCGTCGCTCATCCACGCTCCACCGCTAATGAATCCGTTCGGCAGGCGGACAATCTCCTGCGGCTGATCGCCGCGGAGCGGAAGACGATAGAGAATTCTATTGGCGACAAATCCGACCTCGCGTCCGTCGGGCGAGAGGAACAAGCTCGACGCGCCCTCGGTTCCCGGCAACCGTCGCACGACCGTGTCGCCCAGGTCGCGCGCGTAGAGACCGTATGGCGCCACGCGCGGGGCTGATCCTGAGTCCGGAACGACCGATGAGCCCTGAAAAACAAGGGTCCGTCCGTCGGCCGTGAGCAGCATCATGTTGCCACAGCACTCGGCGCGGAACCGCACGGAGTCAGGTGCGAGAAGGAACGTCATCGGTGCCGAGGACACCGATGACGGCTGACGATGTGCGGCCCATCCGATTGCTCCGCCGACAACGAGCGCTCCGATCGCCCATGGAAGTACGCCGGTGAGTGCCGAGCGTCGCCCGAAAGCTGCCGTAGCCGCTGCTCGTGGGGGCCGCAAGCGAGCGGCGGTTGGATTCGCCAGCGCATTGGCGAACTCGGCCGCGCTCGCAAATCTGTCCGCCGGAGTCTTCTCGAGCGCCGTCATCACTGCGGCATCCACGTGCGGAGGAACCGAGCGCCTCTTCTCGACCAGCGGCTCCGGGTCGGACGTGATCACTTTGGCGAAGATCGCCTGCGAGTTTGGCCCGGTGAAGGGTGGCTCCCCGGCGATCATCTCGTATGTCACTGTGCCGAGTGCGTAGATGTCGGCGCGATGATCCACTGTCCTGTCGCCCATCGCCTGCTCGGGCGCCATGTACTGCGGAGTGCCGAGCGACATACCGGTCTTTGTCATCCGCTCGCCGCCGGCCTGCTGGAGCGCGAGCGCGATCCCGAAATCTGCGACGAGTGGACGCCCGTCGTGCAGAAGGATGTTCTCGGGCTTGATGTCGCGATGGATGACACCTCGCTTGTGCGCGTACTCGAGCGCGTCGGCAACTTCGGTTGCGATGCGGACGGCGTCGTTGATTGGGAGCTGATT
The DNA here is from genome assembly GCA_041486565.1 of Gemmatimonadaceae bacterium. Lineage (GTDB taxonomy): Bacteria > Gemmatimonadota > Gemmatimonadetes > Gemmatimonadales > Gemmatimonadaceae > UBA4720. The sequence continues at coordinate 5,402 of JBGPLS010000160.1, read as the reverse complement.
CTCGCGCTCGATGCGGCCGCGCAGCGATTCGCCTTCCACGTACGGCATCACGTAGTAGAGAAGACCGTCGGCGCTACCCGAATCGAACAGCGGCAGTATGTGCGGGTGCTGGAGGTTGGCGGTGAGCTCGATTTCCTTGAGGAATCGCTCGGTTCCAAGGACCGCAGACAGCTCGGGATGCAGCACCTTGATCGCGACCTTCCGGTGATGCCTGACGTCCTCGGCCAGGTAGACCGTGGCCATTCCGCCTGAGCCGAGCTCGCGCTCGATGCGATAGCGGTCGCCGAGCTGGCCGGAGAGGCGCTCGGCGATGGAAGCGGAGCTCGTCATCGCTGGAGAATGTGGGATAGTGCGGCGGGGGCCGCCAGAACGGATCCGAGGAAAACAGGAGCTCAGCGTATACGGGAGTCGTCTGGCACTCGCTTCTTGCAGACGGAGCAGCTGGACACGCGAGCTTTACGGCTCGATCTGATATCCCATCGCACGGTATCCGCGTAACCGCTTCTCGAACATCCGCGCCAGCACCGGAATCGCCCGATCCACATAATCGTAAACGTGCACATTCAGCTTGCCAGCATGCGCTCGCTGGAGCCGTCCAGCATATTGCACTAGCGTCCCTCTCCACGCGATGGGCATGGCGATCTCTGCGAGGATCGCCGCGGCCAGATCGTCCTGATCGCGCTCTGCCAGGCGCGAAGCGGCATCAAAGGCCCTCTCCAACGCGTGCGTCATACGCGGATGATATTGAGCATTCCTGTTTTGCGCCAGCGCGTCGTGGTTTCGTGTCGTGGTTTCGCGGCCGGTGCAACCGCGGTGCCAACGCTGGACTCGCTCACCATTTATGACTATAATATTATGACTATGGATACTTTCCGGTCTCAGTATTGAAAAGCCATATGCCTCGTCATCGCCCCGAAACTATTCCCGCCGGCCTGTTCAAAGCCAAATGCCTCGAGATTCTCGATCGCGTCAAGGAAGGCGGCGCCGAGTTCGTCGTTACGAAGCACGGCCAGCCGTACGCAAAGCTGACTCGCGCCGACAATGTTCCGGCCGACCCGTTCGGTTTTCTCGGCGACAGCATCGTCAAGGAGGGCGATCTCATCTCGCCGGATCTCGCGAGTTGGCGCGCTTCGCGTTCCGATCCGCTTCGTGGCTAACCACATGCCGGTGTTCGGACGGCGTCAACGAGAGTCGACGTGAGCGCTGGGGGTGTGTGGAAACCCGCCAACTGGAGGGAGTCGGACGGGGCTCTGCTCCTCGATACGCATGTATGGGTGTGGCTGCTGAATGGAGACGCCACACGCATGGGAGCCGGCGCGATCCCTCTCCTGCGAAAAGCTGCCGCGTCCCAACTCCTCTATGTATGCGACATTTCTTTCTGGGAGGTCGCAATGAAGGCGGCCGTAGGAAAGCTTGTTTTCTCGCTCGATCCAGCAATCTGGCTGCAACAGGCGGAGCGCGCTCCGGGAATCCTCTATCTTCCACTCGATCGGCCAATTCTTATCCAGAGCACTCGGCTCGAGAAGGAAATGCACGGTGATCCCGCTGATCGCATGCTCGTCGCTGCGGCACAACTTCATTCCGCGGCACTCGTGACAGCCGACAAGCAGATCATCGCATATGCGAGGAGATCGAGGCGGCTGAGCGTCTGCGACATCAGGAAATGATGCGTGGCCGGGCACCTTGAAAAACGAAAGTTCAGCTTTCGAATCTCAAGGTCCCCCGGTCTCATTCTTTGCCACGACGGCTCAAGCCGCTCCCTCCGTTAACCATCAATTTCACGCAGTCACCAAGGCTCGCGGAATTGGAAGCAATCCCTGTGGGTCAGCATCCTTATTGAGTTGAATTTCGTGGGGCTTCTGGGTATGATATTATGTCATACCCGAGAGGCCGACATGCCCAAGACCAAAGTAGCTGTCACCGTCGATTCAGAGATTCTCAACGAACTTGACGAGCTGATCGCCCAAAACCGGTTCCCCAACCGGAGCCAGGCGATAGAAGCCGCTCTCAGGGAGAAGCTCGAACGATTGAGCGGGGCTCGGCTTGCACGCGAGTGCGCCAAGCTCGATACGCAGGAAGAGAAGGCACTCGCGGAAGAAGGGCTTCTCTCCGAGGTCGATGCATGGCCCGCATACTAAGGGGTGAAATCCGCTGGGCGGAACTCGACCCTACTCGCGGGCACGAGCAAGCCGGCCAGCGCCCGGTCCTGGTCTTGAGCCACGACGTCTTCAACGTGCGCTCGGGGACCGTAATCGCAGTCGCGCTGACCAGCCAGGAACCGAGCGCCAGCTTCCCCCTCACTCTGGAAAGTCGGGCGTCCGGCTTGTCGAAAAAGTCATGGATCAAGATCAGTCAGATCCGCACGCTCGCCACCGAACGGATCGGCAAGCGTATCGCGCGTGCGTCAGACGAAGAACTGAGCCGCGTGGTGGAAGGTCTGAATGAAATCCTGGGTGCGTGACGGAGTCAGCGTAATTACGCGGGACGCCGAGTCCGGCGGATCTATGCCCTTTGGCGCTTTGGCCTTGTCTTCAGGCAGGCTCGCAGCGCACGGGTGACAGCCTTCGCGTCGGGAAATTCGGCAGCCAGGTCAGGATCAAGGACAATCAGATGGGCGCCGTTTGAAAAGTGCTTCGCATATTTGTTCCGAACACCGCCGCGAAAATCGTATTCGGGCCGCATTTCATCGACGGAGACAGGCACCGACTTTCTGGCGCGAGACGGCTTAGAGCTCTTCTTCATACACTGTCCGTTCTCGACGGTTGGGGTGATAGATAAGGGGTCACGAAACGCGGTTACCGCTTCTTCAAAGGTTACGCCATGTTTCTTTTCGTTGCCAGAGGCTTTACAAGGGTCCCATGAGAAGTGCACGACCATGAGCCCAAATAAGGCAGCACTGTCTCGTGGCGAGATTACAAAACACCGCGTCGGGAATCACGCGAGCGCCTCCCCAGTGACCGCGTTAGGTAGCGTGCAGCGGGGCACGTCGCCTGAGTTACCGTCCCGCGATCGCTACCTCGACATGCGCTTCTCGCCGGGTTTCAAGCCCGATCCTGATCTCAACTGGCCGTCCGAGCGCCACAAGCCAACCGACGAGGCGATCGTAGGTGATCGAGTTCAGTCTTCCTTTGCGGAGGGCCGAGATAGTCGGTTGATGTGTGTTCAGGCGGTCAGCCGCTTCCGCCTGGGTCCAGCCTTTCTTCCTGATGATGTCGGTGATCAGCCCTGCGAGATGAGACTTTGCTAAGCGCTCCTCCGCGTTGGGCAGGCCGAGGTCCGCGAAGACATTTCCGCTGCCCTCTTCTATGGGAATTCCGCGAACCATAGCGACCTCGCCTGGTCGGCGACGCCGTGTCTTCTTCGCGGGAGTTTTCATCGTTCTCTCAGCTTTTTTGGGTTCGTCATCAGTATGATTCGGCCCTGGATATCAGGCGGGCCATGCTCTTCGTAATCAATTCGTGCAGCTTTCAGCCGCTGCTCGATTCTGTTCAGATCCGACTTCGGCGTGGCAATACCTTTCCTTGATTTCTTCTTGAAAACATCCAATACATAGATCACGTCTTCGAACTGAGTCGTGTATATCGCGCGGTAGGTACCGGAATTCTCCTCGACACGTATCTCGCTGACAGTACGGAGGTTCCTCTTCATGGGAGATGTATTGTCGGCCCTGCCTCCCTGCTGGGCGATGCGAAGTGAGTGGCCGACCTCGTCCTTCACATCGTCGGGCATCGACTTGAGAGTCTTTCTTGTCTGTCCCACCCAGCGAAGCGGCTTATCCACCCGCAAACTATAACAGATTTAGTATAACACAAGAGGACCGAAAGCTCGCCGGGCTCACCAAAACGATGCTGGCAACGGCCGCCTACATCAGGCAGCGCCGCGTTTCAACTGGTATCGCCCAGAAGTAACCGGTCGCGCGGATTTACCGGGCTGACTGCGAAGCAGATATGTCCAGGCTGCCCGTCGCCTACCACCGCGCAGAGTCACATATACTCGCTTCCGGGTAAACTCCGGACCTTCGTGTCTGTCCAACGTCTCGAGCGAGCGGTCAGTGGTCTCCGTCGGAAAAGCGTACAGCTCGCCGAAGACGCGGTTGCCCGCGGACCTTTCTCGATAGACGCCCGGGTAGCGGCCCAGGTCGTAGAGCATTCCCGACGGCGGACGGATCAACTCGCGGAGCGTTGGCTGAGCGCGTTCCGGTACCACGCGCCCCGAGTCAGGGAAATCGCGCAATTGACCGACGGCGCCATACAGACGGCCGACAACAAGGTGCGCGTACGCAGGCGAATCGCGGCGGATGAACTCGAGAATGGCGGCAAGATCGTCCGCCGCTTGCTCGGTCCACCGCACTTCGGTCACAGGGCGAGGCGCCGGCCGACCTCTTCATGGCTCAATGTCTTGCCCGCGTTCGCGTCGTCGAGGCCTCGTTCGATCTTGGACAAGAAGTAGAGACGCTCCATGGCGTCTTCTACCGAAGCGTCCGGCGGGAGCTGATCCACCGCCTCCTTGAGCAAGTCCTTCGCTGATGCCTGCGCCACATACGCCTCCTTGTCGCCGAATCTGGCTACATCAATCTATGGATGGCCAAGCTGGGTGTGCTATCATGAGATTAACCCAGCCATGACCCAATGAAGGCGAGGTTTCATTGGCCACGACTACAAATCATTGCTCGAGGTGCCAGGCGACCGCACCAACCCGTGGCCAAGCGGTGATTCGCCGGCCCCGACGGATTTGGACAGAAACTCTTCCAACGCCACTCCGTCGCCGCCCACAAGGAGCAAGCGGGAGCGCTTGTACTCGGATCTGAAAGCAGCGAGCCCGGGTTGCGCCAGTGACGCGACTCCGCTCTTCACTTCGACGGCGGTGAGCGACGCAGGCTTTCAGACGGCATCACGGTTACTCCAGCGGCAGCTTGTCCTTGTTCAGATCGAGCCACTGGTCGAACGATTGAAGCTCGGGATTCAGCTCGCGCGACGCCGCAACGTCCCGGGTCTTCCCAAGCATGTCGGCGAATTCGGCGTAGAACTGAAACATGTTGCCGACATCCTCTGCGCCCGGGAACCCAAGTCCCCGGAATACGTCGAACGGGACGGCATTGTAGCGAACCGGTTTCCCGAATGCCCTGGAGAACTTCTGCGCCATCTCGACGCCCGTGAGCTGTTCGCCTGCAAGTCCAATGCGTTTGCCAGCCAGCTCCGGACCTCGGCGAAACATGCCATACGCACATTTCCCGATGTCTTCTGAGGCGATGCCGCAGAGCTTTGCATCAGCCATTGGGAGCGACAGCACGATCTCTCCATTCTGATCCTTCTTTGGCCCCGACCGGCCGTAGATGAAGTTCTCCCAGTAGGACGAAGCGAGCAGGTACGTCGTCGGCACGCCGGAGTCGCGGAAAACCGCGT
>JBGPLS010000159.1:0-7292 GCA_041486565.1 Gemmatimonadaceae bacterium | reverse complement strand
GATTCCGTTCCCGCGGCGAGATGCCCGAGGCGAGAGCCGAAATCGAAAACGCGTACGGAACTCTGCTCGGTCCGGAAGCGCCGCTCCTCCGCGCACTCGATGTCGAATCTGTCGTGCGACTCATCGGTCATTCAAAGAAACTCGCGACGCTCGCACGGCTCACGGCGGCCGACGCGGCGCTGGCGCGTGACGCCGGAATGGGCGGTGAGCGGCAGCGGCTCATCGCGCGAGCAAGAGCGCTCGCAGATGCGGCCGTGGCGCTCGACCCGACCGACGACGAAGCGGTGGCGGTCGGTACACTCGTCCGGTCGGTTCAATAACAGCCGGAGGTGACGTAGCGGCGCTGGCGCGAGTCTACTCGCCCGACGCCTTGCGTCGCTTCGTCCTCGCCACCCGCTCCTTTTTCTTTCCTCTCCGGATCGGGACAACGTCCGACTCTGCCTGCTCGGCGACCACGGTCAGCTGTCGCGGCTGCTTGTAGGTGAAGCGCTTGCCCTCGTAGTTCCGGAAGATCACCTCGTCGTCGTTGATCTCCTCCACATACTCGGGCAGCAGCGGAACCTTTCCTCCACCACCCGGAGCATCGATCACGAACTGCGGCACCGCCAGTCCCGAAGTCCAGCCGCGCAGCGCCTGCATGATCTCCAGTCCCTTCTGCACGGTGGTGCGGAAGTGCTCACCGCCGGCCACCTGGTCGGCCATGTAGATGTAGTACGGACGCACCCGCGCCTTCAGCAGCTCATGCATCAGCTTCATCATCACCTTCGGGTCGTCGTTCACTCCCTTGAGCAGCACGGTCTGGCAGCCGAGCGACATTCCTGTCCTTGACAGACGGTCGAGCGCCGCCACTGCCGCCGGCGTCAGCTCGTCGGGATGATTGAAGTGAGTGTTCATGAAGATCGGGTGGTACTTCTGCACCATCTCGCAGAACTCGGGCGTGATGCGCTCCGGCAGATGCGAGGTGATGCGACTCCCGATGCGGATGATCTCGATGTGCGGGATCGCCCGGAGCTGCTGGAAGAGATATTCCAGCCGCCGGTCGCTCAGCATCATCGGGTCGCCGCCGCTCATGATGACGTCGCGGATCTCGGTGTGCTGCCTGAGGTACTCGAATGCCGAATCGTACTGGTTGAGAGGAATCTTCTCCGGGTCGCCGACCTTCCGGCGCCGGGTGCAGAAGCGGCAGTAGGTGGCGCAGATGGGACTCACAAGGAAGAGAGCGCGGTCGGGATAGCGATGCGTGATGTTCGGCACCGGGGAGTCGCCGTCCTCGTCGAGCGAGTCGATGACGCCGTCGACGACGTCGAGCTCCTCGACCGTCGGCACGTACTGCTGCCACATCGGATCGCCGACTTCCTTGATTGCGTCGAGCACCGCGGGCGTGAGCCGCATCTGGAAGTTGTCGAATGCCGGGCGGAGGGCTTCGACGTCGATCACGTCGTGGCCGAACTTGTCCGCCAGCTTTTCGAGAGTCGCGATGCTCTCGTCCTTGATGATTTTCTGCCAGTCACTCATTGTGTCGAAGCTCCGTGGACGGTCCGCTCTCGACGAGCGCTACCGCGGCCTTGCAACCGTTTTGTGAAAGTGATCCGATCGTCCGCCGGCGCGTAGAACTCCCGCGCTCTGGCGGCTTCGACGTAGCCGTGTCGCAGATAGAACCCGCGGGCCGCGGCGTAATCGGATCGGGACGATGTCTCAACTACCACCAGTCGGGCGTTCAGACTCTCGAGCCTTCGTTCAACCTCGTTCAGGAGGATGGTTCCGCTACCCGTCCGCTGCCGGGCGGGATCGACCGCGATCCAGTAGAGATCCCACGTGCGATCGGTCGCCGGTGTCGGACCGTAGCAGGCAAAGCCGGTCAGCTCGTCTTCCGGGGTGAAGGCGCCGAGGAAGGAATAGTCGGAGCTGACTGGAGGAGTGATCGTGTTCGGCGCAATTGCATCATGCGCGCCAGACGCAGTGTCGAGCGCAGAATCGAAAAGCTCGAGCGCGACTTCCACTTCCTCCTCTCGGAAGAGCTCACTGGCGCGGAGGATCCCGCCGACGCGGTCGCGATGGCGCGGCGAAAGCGCGCCGATTCGGACTACGGCGTCCAACTTGTTCCCGAGAGGAGAAGCGCGCGCGGCCAGAGCTCGGCGACGTTGATCGCCGGGTGGGCGAGGGCGATCTCGCAGAGGCGTCGCACCAGCGCGGCGTAGTCCATTCCCGCGACTCCCGCCATTCGCGCCAGTCCGGCGCCGGGGGAAATGTCGGGATTCGGATTCACCTCGAGCAGCCATGGCTGTCCCGAGCGATCGATGCGGAAGTCCGCGCGTCCATAGCCCTCGCCACCGACTGCCCGCCAGGCGGCAAGCGAGATTCTTTCGAGCTCCCGCGCGAGCGCTCGCGGCAGATCGGCGGGGCAGGTGGGCGCAGCTCCCACGTCTTCGTCGCTCCCCGTTATCCACTTCGACCGATACGAGACGATCTTCCACATTCCATGCGGCATCTCGCCGAAGTTGATCTCGGCGATCGGCAGCGTTTCGTCGCCGACGATCCCGACGTTCACTTCGCGGCCGTCGATGAACCGCTGGATGAGCACGTCGTCCCAGCGCTCGTGCATCGCCTCGACGCGGGCGACGAGCGCGCGCATGCTGCGAACCACCGACTTCTGCTCGATGCCAATCGAGGCGTCCTCGGCGGCGGGCTTGCAGATCGCGGGGAATCCGACGCTGGTGATCTCTTCGCCGCGGTGAGCGAGCGACCAGCGGGGAACGGGCAGGCCCGCGCTGTCGAGGAGCGTGTTGACGAGATTCTTTTGGAGGCAAAGGGCGGTCGTCGTGCTCGAGCTCCCGCTGTACGGAATGCCGAACAGCTCGAGGACGGAGATGACCATCGGCTCGAACTCGGCGACACCGTCGATTCCTTCGCAGAGATTGAATACGAGATCGAACTTCGCCCGGCGCACGCGCTCCACCCAGCGGCCGTCGGGGTTGACGGGTACGCGCACCGCATCATGACCCCATGCGGCGATCGCGCCCTCGACCGCTTCGACGGATTCGAGGATGAGCCCGTCGGGGTTCGGCCCCAGGGCGGACATGGCATCGAACAGAACTCCGATTTTCACGCTCGCTCTTCCTCCCTCCGACGCGCCGGCGGATTCCGTCGCGAACGAATGCAATGCGAATGGCGCGCTGCTGGAGCGCGCGGAAAACGGTCCTGCTAACTGACGATCAAGCGCTCAGTCTGTTCGCAACCGTATCGCCGGCAGCCGGCCCGTCGGAGTCGCGCGATCGCGCGGCACGCGGGGGTGGAGCTGTCTTCGAGACGGTGCGCACTTTTCTCAGCTGACGTCCGAGCGGCACTCGCTGCCGCGTCGCCGCCAGCTTCAGACAGGACTGAATGAGCTCTTCGTAGCTCATCCCCGCCGCGCGCGCCGCTTTCGGGAAGCACGAGTTGTCGGCGGGATCAGGAAGAATTCCGGGGAGAGGATTGACCTCGACCACATTGGGTTCGCCGCCCGCGTCGAGCCGGACATCGATCCGCGACCAGTCGCGGCAGCCGAGGACGCGGTAGGCGTCGAGCGTCACTCGCTCGATCGTGTGCGCCAGAGCGGGGTCGATGTGGGCGGGGCAGTCGAACATCTGCAGAGGATTTTCGGGGCGATCCCATATCCACTTCGCCTCGAAGCCGTAAATCGGGAGAGCTCCTTCGGGGAGAGACGCGAAGTTCATCCCGACAATCGGGAGGACCGTCGCCGTCCTGCCATTACCGAGGACCGCGCAGGTGAACTCCGCGCCAGGCAGATATTCCTCGACGATGACGGGCTGGTCGTAGCTGTCGATGAGGAACGCGACCTGGGCTTCGAGCTCGGCGGCGGTGCGGCAGAAGTTGCGCTCGGTGATTCCCTTCGACGACCCTTCGTGGACGGGCTTGACGAAGAGGGGAAGTTGGAGCGCCTTCGACGCACGGGCGATCTCCGACAACTCGCGGACGACGGCGAAGCGCGCCGTCGGGATTCCGTGGTGGGAGAGAGTCTCTTTTGCGCGGGCCTTGTCGAGGCAGAGCGACAGAGTCAGCGGATCGCTGCCCGAATACGGAATTCCATGGAACTCGCAGATCGCCGGAACGTGCGCCTCGCGATTAACTCCGTACCTGCCTTCGGCGATGTTGAAGACGATGTCGGGCTTCGCGCGGAGAAGGCGCTCGGGAAAATCCTCGTTCGCCTCGAGGAAGATCACCTCACCGAGGGCGGAAAGCGCGGCGGCTACCGCGTCGATCGTCTCCCTGCTGTCCCATTCCGCGAATTCGTCGCTGCCTGAGCCGGGAGGCTCTTCGCGCAGACGGGAAAGCTCCCCGTCATCCACCGTTCCCGCGTGGGCGGTCGCCTCGGTGCCGATGAGATCTGATTGCTCTGGCTTCTGGTTGTAGGCGAAACCGATTCGGGTCATTCGGTCCCTACGAAAATGCGCGTGATCGATTCATGGTGACGAGTATAAAACAAAAAAGAAGCTGCGCAATAATTATTCCGCCTCGACGAAAAAATATTTCCAGAATTTTTTTCGGAGGCGATGAACTCCTCGCTCCAAATCGGCTGGGCTCCCTTGCTTCGCCCTCGCCGGATCAGACCTTGTGGTAGCCGATCCTCGCCGCGTCGCAGCGATCCGCAGCCGGATAAATCTCGAAATCGGAGAAGAATCCCGGAGCTTCCACCTGGAGGATTCTGAGAATTCCCACGGCGCAGCGGCGAATCTCCATCTCGGCCCCTTCGCTCGTTCGAAGCTCCAGCATCGTCCGCCATGCCCGCGCGTTCCCGGTGACGACGATCTTCGTCTCGGTGGAATTCGGAAGGACTCCCCGGGCCGCCTCTCTCGCCATCTTCCGGCGGTGGCCCTTGTCGCCCACCCAGGCGTAGCGCTGCATCAGTGACTCGACGAGAGCGACGTAGCTCTTCTGCGCCGCCTCCATCTGCGCTCTCCAGTCGGTCTCCAGCGCTTCGTCGCCGATGATCGCCGGAGGCATAACGAAGTTCGCCTCCGACTCGTCCACGTATCGCTGCGAGAGCTGGGAGTAGGCGAAACCCGCCCGGTGGCGCACCAGCTCGTGAGTGAGTGAGCGGCTCACTCCCTCGAGGAGGAGCGAATAGTTCGCGTGCTCGAGCACGCTCCCGTGTCCCTGCTTCTTGATGTTCTCGAGATACTCCCGGGTCGGCCTGCCGGCAGGATTCTTCTGGCTCATGTAACAGAGGCGACCGGCGAACTCCGAAAGCCGCTCTCCATCGGTGCTCTCTCCCAGCCATTTGACGGGAAGATGCTCCGGCTCGGCGAACAACGGGCGGGCAAGGACGGTGATGCGAGGCTCGAGAAAAATCACGGCGAGGAGGAGAAAGCGGTGAAAGCCGGGAGGGATCGGCGGCGTCGGCGGGTAAGCTATTCGGCCCGGTCGACGAGCGACAGCCGCGGCGTCGCGTAGGCTCGCTCGCCGGCGACGAAATCGAGCGCCGCTCTCGCCGCGGGCGGAATCGGCGGAAGGTCGGGGTCGTATTTCACGTCGGCGATCGCCCGCTGTCCGATGAGAGGGACCTTGACCCCCGGATTGAGATTTCCCTGAGGATCGAAGGCGGACTTCACGATCGCAAAGAGCTCGACTTCTTCGGCGGGCCATGTATCAGCGAGGAGCGGCGCCCGCAGACGGCCATCGCCATGCTCGCCCGAGAGCGTCCCGCCGAGCCGGCTCGTCAATGCCACGACGTCCTCGAGAAGTCCCTCGACTTTCGACCTCCAGTCTGGCCGACTGACGTCGATCAGAGGATTGACATGGACGTGGGCGTCGCCGGCATGGCCGAAGATCACACCTCTCACACCGCGCGCGTCGAGGGCCGCCCTCACGCCCCGCACATAGTCGGCGAGCCGTTCCGGTGGCACCGCCCCGTCCTCGATGAACTGCATCGACTTGAGAGACGGATCGAGGCGCGAGAGTATCGGACTTGCCGCGTGGCGGAGCTCCCATATCTCGCTCTGCTCGCTGAGCGTGATTGCGACCGAGACGCTTGTCGCGCGCTCTTCGCGAAATAAAGCGGCCAGCCGGCCGGCCATCGCAGCCGCGGACTCGCCGGTCTCACTCTCGACCTCAGCGAGAAGTACCGCCTCGGTTCCCTCCGGAAGAGACGTGAGTCCCGAGATCGTCGCCTCGGCGACTTCGAGAAATGTGCGATCGAGCAGCTCACATGCGGCCGCGCCCAGCTCGCGCGCCCTCGCTGCCGCGGCGACGGCGTCGTCGAGTGAGGCGAACGCGCCGAGCACTCCGCTGGTCGCCGGTGGGGTCTCTGTCAGCACGAGCTCCACGCCGACGACGATCGCCAGCGTCCCTTCACTCCCGACGAGGAGATCGATCAGCTCCTCGCTTTCGGCGTATGCCCGGAGCGCGTATCCGGAAGAGTCCTTGCGGACACCCCTGTGTGCTGCGCCGATCACCGCGCCTGCTTCCACGATCCGCGGACGCGCCTCGGCCAGAAAACGCTTCACTGCGGGAACGTCATGAGGCAACGGCTCACCGCGGGCAATGCGCGCTCTCGATCCGTCGGCAAATACACAGTCGAGCGCCATCACCCAGGGACGCGTGGATCCGAAGCGAAGTGAGTGCGCGCCGGCCGCGTTGGTTGACACCATTCCGCCAACCGTACAATAGGTGCCGCTCGACGGATCGACCGGAAAGCGAAGGCCATGTCGAGCGGCCGTGGCGTTCACCGCGCCGCGCAGGGCGCCCGGCCCGACGTGAATGCGACGATGGCGCACGTCCACTTCTCCGATCGCATTCATCGCGCTGAGGTCAACGATGACGCCGGCTCCGATCGCTCCGCCGCTCATGCTCGTCCCTGAGCCACGGGGCACGAGCGAGAGTGACTCCTCATTGGCCCAGCGAGCGAGCGTCACGACATCGGCGGCGTCGAGCGGAACGGCAACCGCCAGCGGGATGATGCGCCCGATCCCCGCTGCCTCGGAGTATGCTGCACGCGCTGGCAGGTCGTCGCGAAACGTCCCGCGAAAGCTTGGCGGAGGCGCGATCGTGGGAGTCGCTCCGCCTCCTCGCGTCAAAGTCCCAGTGCGCTCACCTGCGGCGGATTCTGCGAGTAATCATAGAATCCGCGCCCCGACTTCCTGCCGAACATTCCCGCCGTCACCATCCGCTTGAGCAGCGGCGGAGGAGCGTACCGCTTCTCGCGGTACTCGGCGAACATGATCTCCGAGATCTTGTAGGTGGTGTCGAGACCGACGAAATCCAGAAGTGTGAACGGCCCCATCGGGTATCCGGCG
>JBGPLS010000158.1:0-7325 GCA_041486565.1 Gemmatimonadaceae bacterium | reverse complement strand
GCCGCAAGAGCAAGGCCTAATACTGATGATCTGATACAAAACTGGCAGTCCGGTGATGCAAAACCGGCATTGCCTGATGTTTAGTGAACTCTACCTTAGCGACTGTCTGACAGCTAATTCCTCGCAGCTTGGTTTGTATCGACGAGGTTGGGATCGACATTCTACAATGCACCGCGCACTTCCCTGAACGTTCCCCATGAGTCATGCCCGCCCGACTGAGCGAGATTTTCGGAATACGTCAAGACAAATGGGACGCAACTGGCGCGTTTGACGCGTTCGTCGGCGTCGATGCACGGCTGCATATCGATCCACATTTGCTTTCCTCATCCGGGGCTCCGGAATTCCGCAACGCACGCCCCGCCTTCGACACCTACTTTTCTGGCGTCGTCAAGGTTCTTCAACATTCGGAACCAGGGCGCGGCCAGTTCTACACACGAACGGTGCGGCTGCTCACATTCCGGGAAATCCCGAACACCGGATTGGGGTACGCGAAGGGTGGTAAGCGCGGAAGTGGGATCGGACCAAAGCTGGCAGCCAACCTAGCAGAACTCGGGAAGAAAATCGTCGACGCTGGAATAACCGACCCCGACATCTTTTCGCTAATGGGGCTGCTTCAGGATGGGATTGGAGCCGACCGGATCAGCGACATGACTGCGGCAATAGTCATCGATTCCCTCCTGGCCTTTACGAATCGTGTCGTTACTCAACTCGGACTACCGTTTCAACGAGTAACACGGGGTGATCGCTCGTATTCAGTCGCCGTTATCCCTCGCACTCGCGAACCTATCTTTCTTGTTCCGCGCGATATTCTCCGTCATCTCCCTGTTGCGGAGAGCTGGTATGAGATCGACACGGTAGCGTCTCATAACGAGCAGCTACGCAACCGCGTAAACAGCATGATTGGGGATACATGGCGGCAGGCGACGCGCCTCCCGAAATGGCGCCTACGTGCAACGCTCCTGAAACATCCAGAGCTCCTCCGTGACCTCCTCGAGCAGTACAAGGCCAAGCCTGCAAAGCCGTACGATCTGAAGGCAGATCCCGACTTGCTGTACCTGTGGCAGCCCGTGACACGCCAGGCTGCCTCGGCGGCGCCACTGCATTTGGCTCTGGCACCCAAGGCTTCATTTGATGAAATGGTCGGTGTTGTACGAACCCTTCTAATACGATTCAAGGAGCTCGTAGAGTCTAACAGGCTGTATCGTCTCGTCTTCAACGACGATGGGACACCACGGCGAGAAAAAGCTGCACAACTCGCGTTGTTTGGTGTCGCGGACGCTTACTGCGCCGCTAATGACGTCGATTTGAGTCCTGAAACAGACTCGGGTAACGGGCCGGTGGACTTCAAATTCAGTCGGGGATACCCGGGGCGTATTCTAGCCGAAGTCAAATTGTCGTCGAACTCGAAACTCCTTGTCGGCTTCGATGAACAGGTCGGTGCATACGATGCGGCCGAAAAGGCATATCACTCATTTTATGTGGTGCTCCGCATTGACGATAACGCGGCCAAACTCAATCGCTTGATTGATCGGTACAATAAGGAAAAGAAGGAACGGGCGAGGTGCCCTGAACTAATTATTATTGACGCACGTCCTAAGCAGTCAGCGAGCAAGCGTTAACTCCCCTGAGCAGCCGGTGACATAGGTAACACAAGTGTCCAGCAACATGGTAGCACTTTCGGTTACCCACGGATGATGTAATCGCGCTCGTCCAGGGTGGCAATAAGTACGGCGTTGAAGGAGATGGACCAGATCCCGTCGTCGGTCTCTCCAGACCGATGTGGTGATCAACCAGCGAGTTTGCGATATAGAGCAGCTTGTGCTGCAAGCCCCCCAAAGGGGTGCTGCCGTCAGAGCGAACAGATGAGGTCCGCAAGCTCGGCGTCGATCCGGGTGCGGGCAGTCGTGGGGCGCACGGCTGCGATCACTAAGGCCGCGCCGGCCTTCCTCCTCGTAGCGCACTAGCCGCTTGTAACCGACGCGACGACTGACACCATAACGCGCGCAGAGCTCCGACATCGTAAACCGGTCGCTCAGCGCGTCCTGAATACTCTTCCACAGGGGCGGCCTCCAACCAAGGCATCGGCGGCCCTCGCTGAACCGATAATCGTCGTGCAGTTTAGAAGGAGTGTTACCCATGTTGCCGGACTGATCTGTTCCCTGTGTACCCGGTCTGTACCCCTCTGCTATCTAACGCACGCTGCTCCTGGCAAGCCATTTCTCGGATGCGGCTTCGCCGTGATGGCTGCACTGTGCTTGCAGTTGAATTGTGTTAGATAGCCACCGGCCTCGCTAAGAGATGACTCTTTCAGTCCCAGTCTTCGTCGGCTCAACCTTCACCGACCTGCAACTCCATAGGGCTGCTGTGCGGGAGGCGCTGCACGGCCTGGAAGCGGTTGTACGTGGGATGGAGTACTTCGGGTCTCTCCCAGACACTCCGAAGGACGAGTGCCTGCGGATCGTCCGAGGGTGCCGGATCTACGTTGGAGTATTCGCTATGCGTTATGGGTCGCTCGATCCGACGACAGGAAAATCGCTAACGCACCTCGAGTATGATGAGGCCCAGCGCGTTGGATTACCGTCGCTTATTTACCTGATCGATGAGGATCGCCAGCCAGTCCTTCCGAAGTACGTAGATACCGGTGACAGCGCATCAATGCTACAAGCGCTGAAGAAAGAATTGCGTGCCCGTCATGTCGTGACTGTGTTTACGTCGCCTGAGGATCTTGCAGCAAAGGTCACACGTGATGTTCCTCAGCTCGCATCGCGCAGCGGCTATGAAGTGCGAGCCGGAGAGTTAGCAAAGCTTGTCTCAGCACTACCGCGCATTGACTGGCTCACCGATAAGCGGTTTGAGTTTTTCAAGCGGGAGCTGGGCGAAGTCGCGACGCCAATTCAGTCCGACGCCATATTACGCGAGGCGCTTGAGTTCATTATCTCAGGTGATAATCTTGCCGCTTCGTTTCTCATTGTACGAACCACTAACCTGACTCTTCGCGCGTCCATTGATCTTCTTATGGAGATTCAGACAGTCTTGCAGCGCATTGTTACCCGACACGCCGAGTCACTTGCGGCAGACCGCGGGTCGCGCGGGCCTGATACACCACCGACAGAGGCTATCTAACGACCGTTGCAGCAGGCGAGGAACTTTGGCGTTATACGGCGGCAGGATCCAGTATCGCTCAGAGGAGAAGCGGCATGGACAAGACGCAGCTCTATGCACTTCCTGCTGAGGACTACGTTCGGAAGGAGAGATTTCCGACGCCAGCCATTACACCTTCGCGACCGCGCCTGATGACGCAGACTGACGACCACATCAGTAACTGTATCACTCTCGGATGACGAACCCGGCCGCACCTGCGCCGCAAGCGCATTTACCCCTGACCCCTTTTGAGCGCAGGCTCGAAGACGCTCGCCGGGAGTTGCTCGAAACGAGCGTGCGATCACGCTTGTTGCACACTCCGCTCGGCAGCGCTCGCGCGAAGATCGTCGAGATCCGAGATGAGCTTTCGGACGAAGTATTCCGGATTCTCGTGCGCGAAGCAAAGACGATGACCTTTCTGTCCGCCGCGGATGACGCCGAAGAGGGCGATCAAGAGCCCCTCGCGCTTCCGCAGCCCGATGAGGACGATCTCGGCGGCGACGGACCCGCAGCCCGCCACATCGATACAAGACTGCAAACGGGTCTTTCGTCTACAAAGCTTCAGACGCGCCTCCGAAGCATCGCGTACGACGCACAGTCATTCGAGAACGAGCAAGGCGTCAATATTCTCTATATCGCCCTTGGATTTCTGAAGTGGTATGAGGCCAAAGATCTCGCGAAACCGCGCTACGCACCACTCGTGCTGATTCCCGTCACTCTTTCGCGGGTTAGCGTCAGGGAGCGGTTCAAGCTCGCGTATTCTGGCGAAGAAATCGCCACGAACCTCTCGCTCCAGCAACGATTGCACGATGAAGGCATCGAACTGCCGAGCATTCCTGACGCCGAGGACCTGTCGCCAACTTCCTACGCCGCCGCGACCGCTGGTGCAGTGGCCGGTACGTCACACTGGGAAGTCTTACCAGATGCGATCGCGCTCGGATTCTTCTCCTTCGCAAAGCTCATGATGTACCGCGACCTTGACCCCGATCTCTGGCCGCTCACCGCCGCGCTGCGGAATCATGAAATAATAAAGGGCCTCTTGGGAGATGGTTTTCGCGGCGGCGACGAAGCGTTGATTCCCGACGATGCGGCGGTCGACGCCGTGATTGACATCAGTACCGTGGGTCATGTGGTCGACGCGGACAGCTCGCAGATGCTCGCGATTGAAGATGTCCGGACAGGCCACAATCTCGTAATCCAAGGACCACCAGGAACCGGAAAGTCCCAGACGATCACGAATCTCATCGCCGCGGCTGTTCGTGACGGAAAGCGCGTGCTCTTTGTCGCCGAGAAGATGGCGGCGCTCAACGTGGTCCGACGTAATCTGGGCCGCATCGGCCTCGGGCAAACGTGTTTGGAACTTCACAGTCACAAGGCGAAGAAAAAGGTCGTCCTTGAAGATCTCGAGAAAACCTATCAACTCGGCGCCACGCATCGCCAGGACAATGAAAGTCTCGCTGCTGATTTGCGCCGGACGCGGGACACGCTTAACGAGCATACGAAGCGGATCCATGCGCCGCTCGAGCCATCGACGGCCACGCCCTACGAGATCTTTGGCAAGCTCGCGAGACTCTCAGGATCCGGAGTGATCGCCCCGGACTTCCAGTTATCGGCCGCACAGGACTGGACGCGCCGCGACGCAGAAGAGCGTACTCGCAGAGTCACACATCTCGCGGCCCACGTTCACACCATGGGGGTCCCCGCATATCACCCGTGGAGGGGCATGGGTCTCGATGTCTTGCTTCCACAGGATGTCGAGCGAATCGCCTTACGGGCACGTCGGCTCACGGTCGCGGTCACCGACTTGATGCAGGAGGGCAAGAGTCTAGCTGAGAGAGCCGGAATGTTGCCCTGTGACACACTCGCGGACACGCGAAGACCCGTTCCGTTCGGAGAGTTCGCCGGTTTAGCGCCAAGTCTCGACATCAAGGCGATCGCGGACGACGCATGGACGGACCGCCATGCGGAAGTCACCGCACTCATTGAATCGGGTGTGGGCTACGCGCACGCACGACACCAGCTCGAGACCGTCCTGCTCTCGGACGCTTGGAATAATGACTTGTCCGAAATCGCCCGCCAGTTCATCGCCAATGGTCGGTCCTGGCTTCGATGGCTTAGGCCCGAATACCGGAAGGCGGTGAGGAGATTTCGGGAGTTCCACCGAGGAGAAGCGCCAAGACTGATCGGTGAACGGATAGCGATCCTCGGTCGGCTGGCTGCAGGGCAGCGGGCTCGAAAGGACGTACAGGCGCTCGACGCGCTCGGACGGTCGGCATTTGGTTCTAAGTGGAATCGCGAAGACTCCGACTGGGAGACCCTCAAAGCGATCGACCGCTGGGAGCAGCAGTCCAATGGCTTCAAATTGCCATCGCACTGGCGCCAGCAGCTCACCGTGATCGGAGACCTCGACGCCTTTTCCGCGGCCTCAGCTGAGTTCGCGGCGACGCTGGCGCAACGGTCTGCCGAACTCCGATCGTTGATCGACGACCTCGCGTTTGATGTTCCCGGGCGATTTGGTGTTGCGAGTCTGGATGCGGTTCCACTGGACCTACTCAGCGACTGGCTTACGGTGTTGGCGGACACTGGTGCGCGGTTCCAGGAATGGTGCGCGTGGCGCGTCTGGAGCCGGGAGGCCCGCGAGGCTGGTCTGGATGAGATCGTCGATCGGCTGTCCGACGGACGTCTCGCTGCGGAGCGGGCACCGGGTGCCTTCCAGTATGCCTATTTCGAGCTACTCGCTCGCCAAGCGTTCGCGGAGCACCGAGACCTCGCACTATTCGACGGCCGGTCACACGAGCGTATTCTTGCCGATTTCAAGAACCTGGATCGTGAGATGTTAGCATGCTCGAGACGGGAGATCCAAGCTCGCCACGTGGAGCAAATGCCGCGAGGGAATCGCGAAGTTGGCGAGGTCGGCATTCTTGCGCGCGAATGGCGGAAACAGCGCCGGCACTTGCCTCTGCGCCAACTCATTAAGGCATCAGGACGCGCGATGCAGCTTATTAAGCCCGTCTGGATGATGTCGCCCATGAGTCTCGCTCAGTTCGTCGCGCCCGGCGCGGTGCAGTTCGATCTCGTGCTCATGGACGAGGCGAGCCAAATCCGCCCGGTAGAGGCGCTCGGCGCGATCGCTCGCGCACGGCAAGTGGTAGTGGTAGGCGATGACAAACAACTGCCACCGACTTCGTTCTTCGATCGCGTCGCGGGCGAGGACACAGAGCCTGCTGAAACCGATGACTTTCAAGCGGCGGACATCGAAAGCATTCTCGGGCTCTGCAGCGCGCAGGGCATCCCCGACCGCATGCTCCGCTGGCATTACCGCAGCCAACACGAGTCGCTGATCGCTGTCTCGAATCTCGAGTTCTACAAGAGACTCTTCATCGTGCCGAGCGCGGAGTCCAAGGATCTCGGACTTCGACTCACGAAGATCAACGGAATCTACGATCGCGGAAAGACTGCGACCAACCGAATCGAGGCGCGGGCGATCGCGCAGGCGGTCATTCACCATGCGCGTCGTTTCCGCAACTCCGCACGGTTCCCGGAGGGCATGTCACTCGGCGTGGGCACATTCTCCGTCGCTCAGCGCGACGCGATTCTCGACGAACTTGAGCTACTGTGGCGTGATAACCCTGATGTCGCTCCGTTCTTCGGCGCAGAATCGTCGGAGCCATTCTTTGTGAAGAACTTGGAGTCAATCCAAGGTGATGAACGAGACGTCGTGATGATCTCGGTGGGCTACGGCCCGGACGCGGCTGGCTATGTGACGATGGGCTTCGGTCCTCTGTCAGCACAGGGGGGAGAACGGCGACTCAACGTGCTAATTAGCCGTGCGCGCCGACGCTGCGAAGTCTTCTCATCGATCACGGCCGCGGATATCGACTTGGCGCGCACACAGAGCATCGGCGTCCGCGTGCTGAAGACCTTTCTCCAGTACGCCGAAAAGGGCTATCTGGATCGCGCTGAGGTGTCGGTGCGGCCGATCGATTCGGATTTCGAAGAGGATGTCGGCATGTCCTTGGCGAACCTCGGCTACTCGGTTCAGCACCAGGTAGGTGTCGCAGGCTTCTTCGTTGACTTGGCAATCAAGGACCCGGAGCGATCCGGGCATTACCTGCTTGGCATCGAGTGCGACGGCGCTACGTATCACAGTTCGCGTTCGGCGCGGGACCGGGACCGGTTGCGCG
>JBGPLS010000157.1:0-7329 GCA_041486565.1 Gemmatimonadaceae bacterium | reverse complement strand
TGCGTCGCTGCGCTACGACAAGCGGGGAATCGCGGCGAGCAGGGCAGCGATGACCAGCGAGGCCGACATACGCTTCAACCACTTCATCGAGGATGCCGAGGGCTGGATTCGACAGCTTCGGGCTGACAAGCGTTTCTCGACAGTGTCGGTTGTGGGACACAGCGAAGGATCGCTGATCGGAATGGTCGCCGCGCGCGAAGCGGGCGCGGACGGGTACGTGTCGCTCGAAGGCGCGGGAAGAAAGGCGCAGGATCTCCTTCTCGAGCAGGTCCGGCCGCAGTTCCCTCCCGATCTCCTCGCGCAGACCGAGCGCATCCTGGCCAGCCTTTCGAGCGGGGCGATTCCCGATTCAGTCCCGCCCGTTCTCAACGCGCTGTTCCGGCCGAGCGTGATGCCTTATCTCATCTCGTGGTTCAAGTACGATCCGGCGACTGAGATCGCGAAGCTCACGATTCCCGTAATGATCGTTCAAGGGACGACCGACATCCAGACATCGATGACGGACGCGAATGCGTTGGCGGCTGCTAATCCGAAAGCGCGCTTCGTCACGATCGAGGGGATGAATCACATCCTGAAGGAAGTGAGCGGAGACCGCATGGTGCAGATGCCGAAGTACAGCGACCCCACGCTGCCCGTCGTGCCGAAGCTGCTCGACGAGGTAGCGACATTCGTGCGCGCCGCGCCGAAGAAGGCCTGAATGACGGGCAAGTGATGCAGCGACTTTTGAGATCAGTCCGGGCGATCTCGCTCGTGATGCTCCTCGCGATGGTCGCTGTGCCATCGGTCGCCGGAGCGCAGGCGGAGCGCAAGCGGCCTCGCGATAGCTGGCTTGGCCCGGACAAGGTCAAGCACTTCTTCATGTCGGCGTTCATCCAGAGCCTCACCTTCAGCGGGTTGCAGTTGGTGGGCGCGAGCCGGAACGTCGCGTTCGCGGGGGCCATCGGCACGACAGCGGCATTCGGGATCGGAAAGGAGCTCCACGACAAGCGAACAAAGGGCCTGTTCAGCATCCCTGACCTCACCTGGGACGCTGCCGGCACAGCTGCGACGCTGCCGCTTCTGCTGCACACGCAGCGCTAGCGATTCGGAGCGGGCGTGATTCTCGTTGGTGAGCTTTCGCTCTGGGTCGCACTGCTCATGGCGGTATGGGCAGCGACTGTGTCGTTCGCCGGCGGAGCCATGGGCCGCCGCGATCTCGTCGCGAGTGGCGAGCGAGCCATCTATGCCACGCTGGCGATGGCCGTGCTCGCCTCGGCCGGCCTGTGGACCGCGATCTTCGCTCACGACTTCTCGATCAAGTACGTCGCGTCGTTTACCAGCGCGAACCTTCCAAGGGCGTATCTCATCACGGCGTTCTGGACGGGGCAGGCGGGATCGCTGCTCTTCTGGTGCCTGATCCTCTCGATCTCGTCCGCGCTCGCGCTGTGGGCCAACGGGACCCACAATCGCAGTCTGATGCCTTACGTGACGGGGACGCTGGCGATCGTACTCGTTTTCGTCCTGGCGGCGATGTGCCTCGGCGCCAATCCGTACGAGCGACTCGACTGGATTCCGCCCGAGGGGCAGGGAATGAATCCGCAGCTCCAGAGTCTCGGAGCGGCGATGCATCTGCCGATTCTCTACATCGGCTACGCCGCGACGACGATTCCCTTCGCCTTTGCAATCAGCGCGCTGTTGATGCGGCGTCTCGACGCCGAGTGGCTCGGCGCGGTGCGACGCTGGGCTCTGGTCGCCTGGTCCTTCAACACGACGGCGATCCTGCTTGGGATGTGGCGGGCGTACGTCGAGCCAGAATGGGGCGGGTACTGGGTGTGGGAGCCGCTCCGGAACGCGTCACTGTTGCTTTGGCTCGTGAACGCCGCGGTCCTGCTTTCGATTCTGGTGCAGGAGAAACGCGGCAAGCTGGGGAAATGGAACGTGACGTTCGTACCGAGCCACAGGCGACGTTTTGGCGGATACGTCGCGCTCACCGGCATTGCGTTGATCTTCCTCGCTTTCGCCGGCCTCGCCTTCAGGAAGCAGTACGACCTCGTCTTCAGGGCAGGCGACGCGCACGCCCTCGTCGATCCGCTGGGACATCGCTGGCGCTTCGTGAGCCAGGGAATATCCACTTACGACGTGCTCAACCGGCAGGTGACCGCCGTGCTGCTGGATGTCAGCCGCGATGGGAAGTCGGCGGGGGTGATCACGAGCGAGAAGCGGCAGTACGTAGACAGCCGTGGTGCGCCGACCTCTGGGCCTTCCACCGAGCCGGGAATCCGGAGCTCTTTCATGGAGGACGTGTACGTCGTTCTCGCCGGAGTGCGGGCGGATGACACGACGGAGATTCGCGTGAAGTTCAACCCCCTCGTGCGCTGGGTGTGGCTCGGCGGCGCGCTAATCGCAATTGGTGGGCTGACCGCAATGTGGCCGCCGACGGAGATCGCCGGCACATGATTCAGATTCGGAACGACAGTTGACCGCTCTCATCGTCGGTACCCTGCTGGCGCTCGGTGCTCTCGCGTTCGTTCTCTATCCGCTTTTCGCGAGCGCTTCGCCCGGCGCGCTCACGACAGGTCCGGTTTGCGCGAAGTGCGGTCCACGACCCGAGGAGGACGCGCGCTTCTGCTCGAGCTGTGGCGCGTCCCTGGTGCCCTGACCTTCGCTACGCTTCGAGCGCCTCGAGGCGTGTCAACGCAATGCGTATCGGGATGAGCGTCGCCGCCGTGCAGAGCATCGCCGCCAGCCCGAAGCCGACGGCCATTTCCACAGGATTGCGCGGCGCTCCGAACGCGCGCGACGCGAGGTAGCCGAAAACCGGACGCGACTCGAGCGTGATGACCGTTCCGATCATCACGATCGACGCCATCATGAAGAGCAGTCCGCCGAACGACGTCGGGATCTGCGCCGCGTTCTCCGTCTCGAAGCGCGGGTACATCGTTCCGAAGCCCACCGCGAGACCGGCGATGGCGAACGTCATCATCGTGATCGTGAAGATCGAAACGGTCATGATGAATTCCGTCACATGCATCAGCACACCGGTGATGGTGACGAGCGACAGCGCCATGATCAGCAGGGGGATCGTCCCGACCCAGAACTTCGACCAGAGCAGCTCGCGCATCGCCAGCGGGCTCGATCGCAGCAGCCACATGGTTCTTCCCTCGAGACTTACTCCCGGGAAGATGAACCTCGCGGCGATGGACGCGAGAACGAACCCGGCGAGGACGAGGTTGAGAAACGGTATCAGGTTGGCGACGAAAAACGTCACTCCTTCACCGCGAACAGGAAGGAACTTGATGTTGATCACATAGACGACGATCAGCACCGCGAGGAGAATGAGCTGCGACCATTGCGTCGTGTCGCGGAAGAAGAGGCGCACCTCTTTCAGGACCAGCTCTCGCCGCACGGTGCCAAGCGGCGACAGCATTCGCCGGACAAAGCCTGAAGACCCTCTCTGTGATATCCGCAGTGCGGCGCCCTCCTGTGCCTTGGTGAACCCCTTCGCGTAGAGCTGGCGGTGAAGCAGCGCGCCGAGCACGAGGAATGCAGCCGAGGTGGACCACAGCAGATAGAAGGGAAGCACGTCCGGCTCCTGCCGGAGCCAGCTCATCACCGCTGTCTGAACCCATTCGCTCGGCAGCCAGGGTGACGTCGGAGTTCGCAGCACCGAGATGAACTCGATCAGCGATTTGAATCCCTCCGGGCGCGCGAGCTGCTCGGGCCGCATCAACCGGAAAAGGAGGACGAGTCCGCCGGCCGCGAGGAGTCCGATGACCGTCAGAATGTCGCGTGTGCGCCGCGCCGGAAATGCGTTGACGAGAATCAGCGTCACCGCCGATCCCACTACCGTCGGCAGCAGGAGGAATGGCACGAACGCGCCGATTGCAACCACGACGAATAACGGTCCTCCATCGTACGCGATTCCGTACGCCGCGAACATAGGCACCGCGAGGAGCAGCACCATCCAGCTGGAATAGGCGCACGTCTCCGTGAGCTTGGCGAAATAGAGGCGGAGCCAGTCCACCGGGCCCGAAACGAGAAGGTCGAGATCCTTCGCCAGGAAAAACGTCGAAAGCGAAGCGATAATGTTGGAAAGCAGAAGCATCCCGAAGAAGCTCACGAGCATCAATCCCAGCAACTTGCCGGCGAGCAGCGGCCCGATCTCAGGAATGCCCTTGAAGTAGCGGAGCAGGCGGAAGAGGACGAGGAAGATGAATGCCCAGAAGACGACGGTCAGCACGGAGAGCACGACTGCGCGTCCGGTCGAGCCCTTCTCCTTCTTCGTCACGCGCGCCCGAATGCTCTGCCACTTGGGCGAGAGCAGGTGGAGGAAGCCCGGTGTCACGAGCGGCTCAGGCATCGAGCACGTCCACGAATTCGCGGGCCGCGTTCTCTCCTGTGAGGCGGAGGAAGATTTCCTCGAGGCCGGTGTTTCCTTCCGCCGACGCCGAACGAAGGTCGTCCATCGTGCCGAGCGCGCGAATTCTTCCATTCTGGATGATTCCGATCCGGTCGCACATCGTCTCGGCCACCTCGAGAGTGTGCGTTGACATCATGATCGTATGCCCGCGTCGCACGTACTCGCGGAAGAGATCCTTGAGAATCCGCGCCGCCTTGGGATCGAGTCCGACCATCGGCTCGTCCACGACGAGCACATCCGGTTTGTGTACCAGCGCGCTCGAGATGATGAGCTTCTGCCGCATGCCGTGGCTGTAGCTCTCGACCAGCTCGTCGCGCCATTGCTCGAGATCGAACAGAGCGAGCAGCTCGCGGCTCCGATGCTCGATGTCCTTCCCGTTCTGACTGTACAGTCCGCCGACGAATCGAAGAAACTCCGCGCCGGTGAGCTTCTCATAAATGAACGGGCGGTCGGGGATAAAGCCGAGCATCGTTTTCGCGGCTATCGGATCGGCCGAGATATCCACTCCGCCGATGCGGACGGCTCCCGCCGTCGGTCGCAGAATTCCGGCGATCATGCGGAGGGTGGTCGTCTTGCCGGCTCCATTCGGGCCGAGGAACCCGAAGAGCTCCCCCCTGGGTACGCGAAGATCTATCGCGTCCACGGCAGTGAAGGAGCCGAAGCGTTTGGTAAGTCCGGTTAATTCAATCATGGCGTCTCCTTGAGGACGACCGTGAGGCGCTCCGGGTAAGTGCTATCTCTTCCGCGCGGCCGCCGCGCTCGGGCTCTCCAGTTTCCGGA
The DNA here is from genome assembly GCA_041486565.1 of Gemmatimonadaceae bacterium. Taxonomy (GTDB): domain Bacteria; phylum Gemmatimonadota; class Gemmatimonadetes; order Gemmatimonadales; family Gemmatimonadaceae; genus UBA4720. Next base: position 2,150 of record JBGPLS010000157.1, on the reverse strand, counting down.
CTGCCGAGGGTTGCGCGGCTCGCATATCGAGTTTCCAGTTCTCGAAAGCGATCTCGAATGCCGTCCGCGTCAGCGAGATCCCGCCAGGCTCGCTGGCGGCGATCATTCTTCCCGACGCGTCCACCCACGCCGTGATCGTCGGCACGTCGCCGGTGATCTGCCAGCCGCGAACCGTGTCCTCGTGGGCCGTGACCCATCGTCCGGTGGCCGAGTCGAGCGTAGCGCTGTCCGTCAGCGCGAACAGCGAATCCTTTACGATTCGGAGATTCACGTTCCTGATGCTGCGGGACATCGGATCGAAGATTCCCACCGGCATCATCGCGCCGGCTTTCGGCGACGTGCCAAGCATCAGCGGCAGCGGAGCAGCGCTCGGAACGAACACCAGGCCGGCGACGTCGTATTCCTCGGTTTTCGGATGCTTTTTCGGGACCTCGGTGGTGAGCTGAAAGGTCCTCGTCTTCCCCTCGCCCTGCATCACGCCCCGCAGCAGAAAGGGAGTGAGGTCGCCCTCTGCCTTGAGAATGAAAAACTTGAGCGATAATGCTCGTGTGAACCGCGCTTCGGACCGGGCCTGGAATCGGAGCGTGTCGCGCTTGATCGGCAGCGTCGCGCGCACGAAGTCGGTGGCGATGAGCTCGGCCGTCGTCGTATCGATCGCGGAAGATGCGGCACCGATCTGCGCTGTCCCCTGCTCGAGCTTGTAGTAGTAGGTGGCCGGGGAGACCCTCATCCCCGCCTCGGCCAGCGACTGCTCGGGTGAGCGGAAAGTGCTCCTTCTATATAGAAGGGCGAGTCCGATAAGCCAGAGAGCGAGAATGCCGAGGCCGAGCGTACGTCGCGTCAAGCGATCGTCAGGCTCGTCTCGCTGTTGATCCAGCCGAGGTACCGCTCCAGACCTCCGGTGACCGGTATCGCGAGGAGCTCGGGCACCTTGTAGGGGTGAAGCTCAGCGAAAGCCCTTCTCAGCCCTTCGACACAGCCGGAGCGGGTCTTGAGGAACAGCACCGCTTCGACCTCGTCGGCGATCTTGCCCTCCCACCGGTAGATCGAGCGCGCGCCGGGGAGCACCGTGCCGCAGGCGATCAGCCGCCGGTCGAGGAGCTCGCGGATGAGTGAGACACCTTCGTCGCTGTTGGCGATAGTCGTCAGGACGACTACCGCATCAGTATGCGCCAATCTCCGGCCTCTGGGGGAAGTTGCGTCAAGATAATACGAGACCAGCCGCTTCGCGTCAGAAGTCACACCCCCCGCGCTTGTATCTGCTCATGCAACCCGCCACCTTTCAAAGCTATGCCAGAAGAAGCGCTCATCGTCCGCGGGGCGCGCGAGCACAACCTCCGCAACATCGACGTAACGATCCCTCGCGATCGCCTGACCGTCATCACCGGTCTCTCCGGCTCAGGCAAATCCTCGCTTGCCTTCGACACGATCTACGCCGAGGGACAACGCCGGTACGTCGAGTCGCTCTCCGCGTACGCGCGCCAGTTCCTCGGCCTGATGGAGAAGCCCGACGTCGATTCGATAGAGGGTCTTTCACCCGCGATCTCGATCGAGCAGAAGACGGCCGGACACAACCCCCGCTCCACGGTTGGCACCGTCACCGAGATCTATGATTACCTCCGCCTGCTCTTCGCCCGCGCGGGCACGCCGCATTGCCCCAACTGCGGCCGCGCCGTCGAAAAGCAGAGTGCCGGGCAGATCGCAGATTCGATTCTCACCTGGCCCGAAGGGACGAAGATCGAAATCCTGTCCCCCCTCGTCCGCGGCCGCAAAGGCGAGTTCAAGGATCTCTTCGAGGCAGCCCGCAAGCAGGGATTCGTCCGTGCCTACGTCGATGGCGATCTCGCCGAAGTCGCCAATCCGCCTCGACTGAACCGCAAGCTCAATCACAGCATCTCGGTGGTTGTGGACCGCCTCGCCGTGCGCGCCGAGGATCGCGGCCGCCTCGCTGACTCGGTTGATACTGCGCTCAAGGTGGCCGAGGGTCTCATCGAGGTCGTGCGCCAGGACGACAACAGCCGTCACCTCTTTTCCGAGCGCTACGGCTGTCCTGTCTGCGGCATCTCGCTCCCCGAGCTCGAGCCCCGCCACTTCTCCTTCAATTCGCCGTTCGGCGCCTGCTCCGCCTGCGGCGGCCTCGGCACCAGACG
>JBGPLS010000156.1:0-7387 GCA_041486565.1 Gemmatimonadaceae bacterium | reverse complement strand
GTACGCGCCCGTCGGAGAGCTGGCGAATTCCGGCGATGCTGGAAAGCGCTTCGGTCGATTTGGCGGCTACCGCCCCGATCTGGCGGATGGGAGGACGCTGCTGCGCGCTTGCGAAAGATGCGGCAGCAGCGACGAAGCCCAGCGATGCAAGAACTGTGTTGACTCTCATGTTCGACTCGATGGTGAAGGATGAGGCATGAAGAGAATTGTGCTACTGTCGAATTATCGTGATCGTGCCGCCGCTACCGCTGGAAGCCGCGGTAACCGTTATGTCTCCACCGCCGAACGCCGGACCAATGCCGAAAGCGGAGTTCCCGGTGAAGGTTGCTGTGCCCGAGCGAATCGACGCCAGGTATCTCGGCTCCAGGTAGCTGGCGATGAAAGGCGGAAGCTTTCGACGCTGTTCCGGAGTGAGCAGATCCCTGACCGCTGGCGCGATCTTCATCAGGAGATCCACGGTCGCCTTGCGTCCCAGCATGTAATGCGCGTATGCGGCCGTCTGGTCGTAGGTATTCGGGAGCTCCGCGAAATACTTCGCCACAGGGGTCCAGATCGCGTCGTTGCGGATGGTGTACATCCGGTTCAGCACTGCAATGCTGTCCGCCTGCGCGCTGGTCAGCCTCAGTGAGTCCTGCTGCCTGAGAATCGTGCTCATCGGATTCGGAATGCCGCCGCTCGAATAAATCGCCTTCAGCAGCCCCTCGGGCACCTTCGTCCCGTCAGTCCTTCGGCCGCGGTCGAGCTGCTGCGTGAGGAGCTGCCGCTCGCGTGTCGGACCGATATCGAAGCGCATCATCGCCGTCAGCGTCACCGGCAGGCGGAATCCGCCGACCGCCTGATTCGTCGCGCCGAACCGCTGGTTGACCTCGTAGCGATAGCGCCGGGTCAGCGGGTCGAAGCCTCGTACATATAGAAGGGACTGATCCGGGAACGAAGGCTGGCCCCATCCGCGAAGGTTGCTCGAGCCGTGGAGCAGCAGATCAGCCGCACCAAGCGGATTCGAAAGCTGGAGGGAAAGCGTCGCCCGCTGCGGCATCCGGACCTTGACCGGGTTGAACGAAATCGACATCGACGCGTTGGACGTCCACGGCGCCTGGCAGCTGTTGCGTGCGGCGAGCTGTCCGAGCTGTCTCGCGAGACAATCGCGTCCAGCGTTGACCCCATTGTCGAGCAACAACTTCATCGCCGACGCGAGTGCGGGATCGCTCGTCGATGATGGCGAGAACACGAATGCTCGGTCGTTCTGGAAGCCGTCGCCATTCACGTCGCCGGCGACCAATGGTGTGAACGGAGCGCCGGAGCGGAACTGACCGAACCAGTTCACGCGCACGAAGTCGAAGAAGTTGTAGCCGACATTGTAGACGATCTGGTGGCGGGAGTCGAAGGAAGACCGCCCCCATTCCAGCGCCAGTGGATTTCCAACTGTGCTGTTGAAGCCGCGGAATTGCTCGCGCACGTTCGAATAAACGTACGATAGGCTCCATGAGAGGCTCGAGCTGAAGGTCGCCGGTGACAGTCTGACGCTGAGCTGACGACTCTGCGACTCGAGGTCCGAGCGAAGCTCTGTCACGCGCGAGAACTTTGGCGTTACACGCGCGTCCTGCGACGCGTTCGCGCCCGTCGCCGGCACGATGCTCGTCGGCTCGACGAACACCGGCCTGCCACCCTCTTCGGCCAGCGCGAATCGCGTCACCGGCTTGAAGTTGAGATCGACGATTCCCTGCTGATCGAGGTTGAGCGAGTACGTCCCCTCGATAGTCGCGGAGAAACGATTCTTCAGGATTGGGCCATTCCACTGCAGATTCGACCGCACGCTCCTCGGCGCCGAATAGTCCTTCGCGAACAAGGTGACGCTCGGAGCGACGTTCGCGAACACGGTCCCTGTCGTGCCGTCCGCGCATCGCGTAGGTATTGCCGCCGTGCCCGTCGCGTACGCATTCCAGTCGGGGCTCGGCACAGCCTGGCCGACGCAGGTGACCTGCTGAATCGCGTTGGGGAGGCCGGTGTTATCAATGGCCGAGCCGACGATGTTCGTGGACGGAATGTTCTGGAACACACCGATACCGCCGCGTACCACCGCTTGCGGCCCCCGCGCGGCGCCCTCGAATCCCGCGATCTGCGCCGCGGTTCCGTATGTCCAGGAGAACCCGAGACGGGGGCTCAAATACGCGCGGTCGGGCACCCGGTCATTGCTGGCGCCGAGAGCTGTCTCGACATCCGGATTGAGCGCCGGCTCTGTGAGGAAATGATTTCCGTCGATGCGCACGCCGTACTGGAGCTGAAGGTTCGGAGTGCGGCGGTACGAATCGCCGAGCGACAGTCCGCCCACGAACTGGCTCACATTCCGCTTCCGCGGGCTGAGCTGACGTGTGAACGACGCGGGGAGCTCCGCCTGAAAATCGCCGAGCGAATTGAAGGCAAAGGTCCCGAGCAGGTTGGTGGACTGCTCCTGCGCCGACGCATCCCGGCGCAGCTCACTCGTCAGCTTGATTCTGTGCTTGTTGTTGGTGCTGACCCAGGAGAGTTGGTTGAGGAAGTTGGCGGTATTCGTGGTCTGCGTGCTGTTGAGCGACTGGCTCCCACCGAAGAAGAGATTCTGAACCCCGCTCGCGCCGTCGGCGAAGGTCGAGTTGACGCGCACCAATCCGCCCGGCATCAGCAGGTACGGAGTCGCCTCGCTTCGCGAAGCGCCCACGCCGAGCGTCGTCTCGCTGAGGACCGTGTTGCGGACGTAGTTGTTGTGTCGTGCCTGGATCCCTCCCCTGACAGTCGTGCGATCGCCGCTGTGCGACGGCAGCTCAGTCACGAGTCCCGAGGCCGGGCTCTGCTTGTTCCAGTTTCCGTTGAATGTGACGTTCAGCGCCTGGCCGGTAGTTGACGATGGCGGCGCGAAGTCGAGGCTTCCGAACACCGACCCCTGGCTGCCGACGCGGTCGCTGCCGATTCCTCCGGCGCTGAGCGGAATGTGCGCCACCTGGAGGAGTGACAGCAACCGGGCCACCGAGTCCGCTGCCACACCAGCCGCCTGCAATCCCCGGGCATCGGTGGTGAGAAGCGTTTGAAGATCGTTGGCGCGCCGGCCAAGCTGATACGCCACGTTGTAGAACGCCTTGTCGATCTTGATCGGCCCGGAGACTGTCCCACCGAGAGAGAGATTCGAGTATTTCTGTCCCAGCGACTGTGCTGCCTGATCACTCCATTGGAGCTGCGGCGCGTCCACGTTGAGGCTCATTCCCCGGGTGACGAAGTTCGACCCGGGACGCGTGCGGAGCGTGAACTGCGCTCCGCTGAATCCGCCGCGTGATACGTCGTACGGTGATGTCACGAGCGAGCTGCCCACTGCCGCATCGCGCGGGAGGCTCGAGCCTCCGAACGAGACGCCGTTGAGCGTCGTGTTGTTCTGGTCGGCGCCGAGTCCGAGCACCGAGTATCCGTCTGCCGAACCATTCTGTCCGGGCACCGATTGTACGCCGGGGAGCGAAGCAGCCATCGCCGCCAGATCGCCCATCAGATCCGCCGGGACGGCGGCGTTGTTCAGCGACTGCTCGGTGCCGCCGACGTCCGGCGTCACCGCATTCCGCGGGGCTTTTTCACGTTGCGCAGTGACCTCAACAGCGTCGAGAACCGTCCCGACACGCGCGAGCCGGGTGTCGGCGACCAGCACGTCTTCGTCGGCGGACCGCTTCACCTCGAAGCGCCTGGCTGCGTATCCGAGCATCGCGAACGAGACCATGTAGTCGCCATCGCCGCCGGGAAAGGTCACCGTGAAGCGACCCCTGCTGTCCGTGCGAGCTGTGCGGCTGACGTTGCCCGAAATCGACGTGACAGTGACCGTGACGCCCTGGAGGGCGGCACTATCGGGCCCGGTCACCTGCCCGCGGATTACGTCAGTTTCCTGGCCGCGTGCCAGTCGCGGCGTGGCTGCTGTGGCGCAGAAGAGGGCGAAGAGAACGACAAGGCGGCGGCAGATCATGAAATCCTTGGGATACCGAGCGTTGGACCCCGACTCAGCCGCGAGGGTTTACAGACTTCGGTCGGGGAGCCCTTCAAAGAACACGCCCGGCAGGCGCACCGTGCAATCTATGTATTCCCTCCGGAATCCTCGCTCCGCAAGCAGATGAGTCAACTTCAACCGAGACAAGCACAACTGCGAGCGGTCAGAAGCGCAGCCGCCGGCCGCTAGCAAAACAACATGGAATGAATCGGGTTTAGAACGATGCGAGCTTTGAGCAACCCCACGACTTTCGTCAAAGGCTGACCGCTGGCCCACATCGCGAGAGGGACTCTCCGCCCAAAACGTCGGGATAGGGACGCCGGCAGTTCTTCGCTAGCGGCTGGACGCTGTGCTTCTCTGTTAGCTCGCCGCTGTGCCTGTCTCGGTTTGTTTTGAGCGTCTGCCTGCGATCAGCGACCGGTTGCGCTGCCGGCGTCGAATGCCGCTGACCCCAGCTCGCTGATCAGCGCTTCCTGGGCTCCCACTCCTCCCGCGCGCTGGACGTACTCGCCGCTCGAGGAAAGGTCCCACGCAGTCGGATCGTTCAGGTAGAGATCGAGAATCCGGTCCAGCTGCTGCTGGTGCGTCGGCTCAACGACCGGCACCAGCAGCTCGACGCGGCGCCTGAGATTGCGCGGCCGGAGATCGGCGGATCCGATCAGGAAATGCGGGTCGCCGCCATTCTCGAACCGGTAGATGCGTGAATGCTCCAGGAGCCGACCGACCACGGAGACGACGCGGACCCCCTCCGAGCGACCGGAAACTCCCGGCCTGAGAGTGCAGATGCCGCGCACGATCAGATCTATCGCGGCGCCATCCGAAGACGCCCGAAGCAGCGCGCGTACTATTTCAGAATCGGAGAGCCCGTTGATCTTGGCGGTGATGCGCGCCGGACGTCCGCCGCGCGCGTGCGACGCTTCGCGCTCGATCAACCCGAGAAGCGCATCCCGCATCTGGTGCGGCGCCACCAGCGCCCCGCGCGAAAGCCCGAGCGGGGGAAGCGATCCACCCGTCAGGGCGTTGAAGAGGTCAGCAGCGTCGGCAGTGAGCTCCTCGCGTGCCGAAAAGAGACTGAGATCGGTGTACTCCAGTCCGGACCTGCTGTTGTAGTTCCCCGTGCCGACGTGGACGTAGCTGCGGAGCTTTCCATTTTCACGGCGGACGACGAGGGCAACCTTCGCGTGATTCTTCAACCCGACGAATCCCGAAACGACGTGGCCTCCGGCCCGCTCGAGCTTTCGTGCCCACGCGACGTTGTGCTCCTCGTCGAAGCGCGCCTAGAGCTCGATGAAAACGACGACTTTCTTGCCGGCATGCGCCGCCGCGACCAGCGCATCCACGATCGCTGACGGATCGCCCACCCTGTACAAAGTGATCTTGATCGCCGTCACGTCGGGGTCCACCGACGCATCCTGGAGATACTTCACGACCGTCGCGGCGAAGGAATCGAAGGGGTGATGGTGAAGCAGATCACCTTCGCGGATCGCGTCGATCACGGATTCGTTTTCGCCCAGCGGTTCTGACCCGCGGAAGGGTTCGTACGACAACGACGGATTCCGAGGCAGCGGAAGCTTGGTCAGACAGCGGAGATCGAGAAGACCATCGATCTCGTCTATGTCGGCCGGGTCTAGCACCGCCGCCCCCGAGATATCCTCGCGCTCGAGATTCTCGAGGACCAGGCTGCGGACGAAATCCGGCATCTCACGCTCCACTTCCACGCGCACCGCCGGATTGTAGTGTCGGCGCTCCGCAGCGTCGGCCACGGCTTCGATCAGGTCATCCGCGTGTTCCTCGTCGAGCGCGAGGTCGCCGCCCCGTGTCACCCGAAAGACATACACCCCCTCAATTCGTCCGTCGGGATATACAAGATCGATATTGGCTCGAATCACCGCTTCCATGGTGATGACGTGCCCAGCCCTTCCCGGCACCGGCAGAAAGCGCGGAACGTCGGGGGGCAGCTCGAGCTCCGCGAGGTGAAGCCGCCCGGCATTCGGGTCGCGTTGAACGACGGCGAGGGCGAGCGTGAGATGTGGGAGGTGAGGAAGCGGATGGCCCGGACTCAGTGTCATCGCCATCGGCGTAAGCGAGGGATGAATCTGCTCGTGGCATTGGTCCCGCAGCTTCGCCCGCTGAGCGCCATCGAGCTCGTCCCAGCTGACGATGCGAACACCGTAGTCTTCCAGCTCGCTCAGACATTCGGCCGAGCACGCCACCTGCCGCTCGGTGATCTCGGCGACCTTGATCGCGATCTGCTCCAGCTGCTCGCTGCGCGTCATGCCGTCCTCGCATTGCTCCTCGGATTGCTCGCGCGCCGCTTTCCTCAACCCCGCCACCCGCACCATGAAGAACTCGTCGAGATTCGCGCTGACGATCGAAAGGAATCGCAGTCGTTCCCGCAGCGGTGTCTTCGAGTCCTCCGCCATCGAGAGCACGCGACTTTGAAACGCCAGCAGACTCAGCTCCGGGTTGAGAAACTCGGGGATCCCCTCTCCTCTGCGCGAGCCATCCGCGCGCCTGTCGAGCACGGCTGAAAGCTCCGCGCTGTTCACCTCATCGCCATCGCTTTTCCATTTCAGGAGCAGCTCAGCCCGATCGCGCGGTCCACCGGTGAAGGGACGGAGGTGGTGCTCCTCCTCGAGCGCCCGCGCAAGACGGTCTACGGACTCCACACTGCCCCTGCGCCCGTGGACGCAGAGCTGGTGAAAGCCCCTCAGTCCTCCGCCCTTGCGAACGAGGATGTGGTCGTAGTGGAGCTCGATGCGGGGGCGGCGGAGCCAGTCCGGATTGACGGCGCGCGTAAGCCGGTCGGTCTCGAGCTCCAGCCTGACGACGAGCAGACCAGGATCCACCAGCCCCTTGAGACGCCGGCCCGCTGCTGTATTCTCGGCGACGGCATCGCTCACCTCGGTGGCCTTCACCCGCGAGTCGAACCGCGCCACCGACCCGGCCGACGCCGACCCGATGCGAATTGAAAGCGTTCGGGTGTCGTCAGCGCCGAGTCTCAGCCGGCAGGTGATGTGCCGCCGGCGAAGGGTGTCTTCGACAGTGTCGAGGTACAGGTCACGGTGCTGCGAGACTCGGGGTTCGCCGGCTGCGAACCCCGGCGGAAGGCTTGACGATGCCAGCTCCTCGACGTGCTGCGACGAGCGCAGCTCGTACCGAAAGGAGTGCATTGCGCGTGTCACCAGATCATCGCCGCTTTCTCATTGTTGGCCAAGGCAGACATCCGCCATCTCGCGTTTGACCTTCCGTGGATCGCCGATCGTGCCATAGAACTCATCGTAGTACTCGAGCGTCTCGTCCGCCAGTTTCGGCCGCAGCAATTTCCCGATGTCGTCCTTGTACAGCCCGTAGATGGCGTCCTTCTTCTCCTTGAAGAGTGCGACCGCCTTG
>JBGPLS010000155.1:0-7402 GCA_041486565.1 Gemmatimonadaceae bacterium | reverse complement strand
GACAAGGACGTCGTCTTCGAAGGGAAGCCGCTGCTGCGCGGCGAATATTCACTGTGGCTGGTGCCGCAGGCGGAAGGCCCGTGGACCGTGATTCTCAACTCTGCGTCGCGGGTGCTGCACACGCCGTATCCGGGCGAAGCGCGAGACGTGCTGCGCGTGATGGTGACGCCGGAGAAGGGGACGCACATGGACGCGCTGGCCTACTATTTCCCGGTCGTCGCGCGCGATTCGACCGTGCTGATGATGCACTGGGGCGAGGTGATGGTCCCGATGCGGATCCATGTATCGAGGCAGCCTTAGGCGGTGGATTGGAATGGACACGCTGAGTGCTGACGGCCTGTCGCTGATTCGCTTCCTGCCGTGACCGATCCGAAGCGGGTGTGGCAAGCGGTCGCCGGCTCGAGGAGGGATGTTCTGGCGCTGCGCGATGCTATCTGCAGATGAGCCGAGCGAAGGAGCGTAAGCCGATCAGGTATTCACTCCTGTGCTTCCAAACGCGGAGTTGCATTGCATCTGCGGCGTTGATCTCCGCATCGCTTGACGCGCAGCAGCCACGTCTCTCAGTCTCTCCAGCCCGCAGTTCGCCCGGCGCGATCGTTCGGCTCACGCTCGATCCGACCTCGACGCGCCGCGATTCGATCATTGCAATCAGCGGTCAGATGGGCGGTGAGCCGGTGCATTTTCTCGAGAGCGAGTCGCGCGTCTGGCGCGCTATTGGAGGAATACCTCTGGGTGCGACCGATTCCGTCGTCGCGCGAGTAGTGGTCGAGCACTTTTCCGGGGCGGCCGACACTCTGAGCGCCTATGTGGCACTGCCTCGTCCTCGACCAACAACGTCGCGGGGTCGGCGCCGCACGCTCTCGGTGGATTCCCGTTTCACCCGCCCCCTCGACTCGGCCACACAAGCCAGGATCGACCGCGAGAACGCACGCGCGAGGGAAGTCGGCCGTCGAGCGCATCTCATTCCGCCGCTCTGGACGACCCCATTTCTGCGGCCCCGGCCATCCACCATCACCAGCCGCTTCGGCTCCGGTCGAACATTCAATGGCAGTGTCAGGAGCAGTCACCTGGGTGTCGATTTCGCCGGGAAAAGAGGCGCACCGGTGCGGGCGGCCAACCGCGGAGTCGTCGCGCTCGTGGATAGGTTCTTTCTCGCCGGCAACGTCGTGTACATTGACCACGGCGGTGGCGTCGTGACCGGATACTTTCATCTCACCAAAGCGCTTGTGTCGCCGGGCGATACTGTCGCGCGCGGGCAGCGCATCGGACTCGTCGGCGCCACCGGACGCGTGACCGGCCCACACCTCCACTGGAGCGCGCGCTACGGCGGACTCACAGTAAATCCGCTCGACCTCCTCGCCCTCGGCGGCTGGTACCGCGGCAGGTAGCTACTTCTCCCACTCCGCCCGCGTCAGAACCGGAATGGCGTCCAGCTTCTTCGCCGTCAGCGCCGAATTGATCCCAATCAGATCCTTGGCCAGCCAGGCATTGTAGTCGCGCACGATGTCTGCCAGCTCGCGCCCGATTGCCTCGGTCCGGTCGGTCTGCATCTGCGACGGGCGCCCGTCGTAACCGTTCACCGATCCATAAAGGTCAGCGAGGTTCTCACGCAGTCGCTCCTCGCCGGTGATCATGCCGCCCTCCTTCGTTGCGACGATCTTCTTCCGAAGAACGTCCACCGCGCTCGATGCCGAGCGAAGTCGCGCGGCCAGTGGATCGCCGGCCGGCAGCATCGCAGCTCTGTTCTCGAGCGCCAGCCGTACTCCGTTGATGCGGTCCACAGCGAACGACATTTCACCAAGCATCGTCGCGAGCTTCTTCGCCAGCTCGAACTGCGCCTTTCGGTCGGCCGGCGTATGGGTCGCCCGCGGGTCGGGAATTACCGTGAGGGGCATCGAATACACGTCCTTGTCCTTCGTCATCCGCACCGTGTACGTACCCGGCAACAGGCGTGGTCCGACGGTCGCACCGCCAGCCGCACTCGCGGCCGCGGGCACTGTCGGTGCCTTGAGGCGCATCGACCATGTCACTCTGCTCAGACCCCGCCGCTTCGTGCTCGGCAGCGTGGCGACCACGGTCCCGGTCGAGTCGAGCACCTCGAGCTTCATGTCGCCGAAGATGTGACGCTTCTGCAGGTAATAGGTGATCACCGCGTCGTCGGGAGGATTCTGGCCCGAGAAAGCGGCGTCGCCGTTCGCCCACCCACCGAACGCGCCGATGCGCTGAACGGTCGGTCGTGCTTTCATGAACGCGCCGGCGCCGGCGAGCGTCGCCGGTGTCAGCTCGCGGAGCGGCGTGATGTCGTCCACGATCCAGATTCCGCGGCCATGGGTCGCGATAACGAGATCGTTGTCGCGGGGATGGATCGCCAGATCCCGCACTGCCACCGCGGGAAGATTTCCTCCCTTGTACCGTGCCCATCGCGCACCGCCGTCGAGCGATACCCAGAGGCCGAACTCAGTGCCGAGAAACAGCAGATTGCCGTTGACGAGGTCTTCCTTGATCACGTGCGCGTAGCCGCGGACGCCTGCGTCCGGCGCAACGAGCGGTGTCCAGGTCTTCCCGTAGTCGGCCGATTTGTAGGCGTACGGCCGCATGTCGCCGAAGGTGTGAAGGTCGAAGGTCGCGTACACTGTTCCGTCGGCGAAGTGGCCCGGCTCGATGGACGAGACCCAGGCGTTCTTCGGAAGTCCCTTGATGTTGGCGGTGACGTTCGTCCACGTCTTCCCGTCGTCGCGCGATAGTTGGACATTGCCGTCGTCCGTCCCCACCCAGATCACGCTCGCGTTTCGCGGCGACTCGGCGATCGCATAGATCGTCGTGTGCGTCTCGGCGGCCGAGTTGTCGACAGTTACGCCGCCCGACTGCTCCTGCTTCTGCTTCTCCGTATCATTCGTCGTGAGATCGCCGGAGATGCGGTCCCAGGTCTGGCCGAAGTCGCGCGAGCGGAAGAGGAACTGCGATCCGATGTAGACAGTGCCCTTGTTCGTCGGGCTCAGGTGTATCGGAGTGTTCCAGTTGAAGCGGAGCTTGCCTTCCTTGTAGCGTGGCAGCGGCTGCACCGGCCGAACCTCGTGCGTGATGCGGTTCACTCTTCCGATATAGCCACCCTGGGCTTCGGCGTAGATATAAGTCGGATCAGAAGGGTCGGCGAACATCCAGAATCCGTCGCCGCCGTACATGTTTTCCCACCTGCTGTTGGTGATGCCGCCGGGATACTCTGAATCGCCAACCCAGGAGCTGTTGTCCTGGAGTCCACCGTACACGTGATACGGGCGGTCCATGTCGACGCTCACGTGGTAGAACTGGGAGACCGGAAGATTCTCTCCCTTCCACCACTTGTTGCCGGCGTCGTACGAATACCAGATCCCGCCGTCGTCGCCGGTGATCAGGTGATCGCTGTTGAGCGGATCGATCCACACGTCGTGAAAATCGCCGTGGGCACCACCAGAGATGTTGCTGAAGCTCGAGCCGCCATCGGAGCTGAAGATGAGCGGGCCATCGGGCTTGTAGATGCGGTTCTCGTTCTTTGGATCGACGATCAGGTTGGCGAAGTAGAACGGACGCCAGATCATCGCCTGGCTTCTGTCACGAGCCTCCCAGCTGCGGCCGCCATCTTCGGAGCGGTACAGCGCGTTCAGCGGGGGAACGGCCTCGACGAACGCGTAGACGACGTTGGGCGCCGACGGCGCGACCGTCACGGCAATCCGCCCCCAGGGCTTGGGCGGCAATCCCTTCGCCGTCGTCGCGTTCAGATCGCTCCACGTCTTCCCGCCATCGGTGCTCTTGAACAGCCCGCTTCCACTCGGCGCCGTCTCGCCGTCGCCGCCCGACCGGAAAGTCCAGCCCTTGCGGCGGAAATCCCACATCCCGGCGTAGATCGTCATCGGATTCTTCGAGTCCATCGACATCATCGAGCAACCCGTCGAGGGGCTCGAGCCCCTGAGGATCTTCGTCCAGCTCCTGCCGCCATCGGTCGTCCTGTAAACTCCGCGGTCGTCGCTGTCGCTCCACAGCTTGCCGGGCACGCAGACGTAGACGGTGTTGGGATCGTTCGGGTCGATGAGGATCTTCGCGATCCGCTCCGACTCCCTGAGACCGAGGCTGGTCCAGTTCTCGCCGCCGTCGGTGGTCTTGTAGATGCCGTCGCCAATGGAGACGCTGTTCCGCGTCCACGATTCTCCCGTACCAACCCACACGACCTTCGGATTTTTCGGATCGATCGCGATCGCGCCGATCGACTGCACCGGCTCCTTGTCGAACACCGGCTTGTAGGTCGTTCCACCGTTAGTGGATTTCCAGACACCGCCACTCGCCGCGCCGACGTACAGCGTGACCCTGTCGCCCTCGTGAACGCCGGCGATTGCCGAAATCCGGCCACTCATCGCGGCCGACCCGATGTTGCGCGCGCCGAGTCCCGAGATGGTCTCGGAGTCCACCTTGGCGACGGACGCCGGTTTCGTCGCCTGGCCGATGGCGGTCGCAAGCGGCAGAAGGGCGAGCGCCGCCGCGACAAGAATTCCCGAAGGCTTACGCATCACCTGCCCTCCTGCTTCGCCGGCGCGCCGATGACCGGCTTCCGGAAACGCGAATCGTCGATCGGGACATTCGGCTCGATCCTCTCGTAGGTGACCTTTCCCTTGTCCTGCTGTCCCTTGGAGCCGCTCTCGATGGAGAAGGGGAGATACCACCCGGCGACTTCCTTGTAATCGCCGAGCGTCGTCTCGAGCTCCTGCTCCGAGCCGCGAATTGTGCGAGTCTCGTCGATCTTGATCGGGACGTAGTAGTCCGTGTCGAGATAGTACGTGCGGACGTCGCCGCTCTTGAGAGTGACCCTCAGCTTGTAAACGTCGGTGCCTTCGATCTGGTCCATGCCGGCAAGCTCGACTTTGTTTCCCTTTTCCCTGTAGTTGACGAGCGGCTCGTCGAAATCCGCGTCCTCGACGATACTACGCATCTCGTCCTCGCTCAGCGACTCGGGGTCCTTCTTCCCCTGAAAGGGATCGATCTTCCAGCCGGTGCGTCCGTCCCAGGCGTTGATGCCAGTCATCCCCTGAAGTGAGAACTCCTGGCGCACGAAGTCGGGGCGCTTGTTCTCCTGGATGTAGATCGCCTCGAAGCCGCCGCTTCCCGTGTATTTGCCCACACGGCGAAGACTTTTCACCGCCTGGATCTTGTCCATGCCGCCGACCGTCTTGACGTAATGGGCGATTATCTCGTCCACAGTCTGTGCAGGGACCTGTGCCCGGAGCGGGAACGTGATCGTTGCGGCGAACGCCGATGCTGACAGCATAACACGGAAAGTGGGGCGCATTCTTTGGCTCGCAGGTTACGGGACAATGCGGATGAAGTAGATGTTGCAGACCATCCGGTAATCTGAGGTCTCAATTGAACGACGGCGAGGCCCGGTTCATTTCACGCGTTCGGAAGCGCCTCCGGAAGGAGAAACCAGCTATCTACGAGCGGCCAGAGGCGTTACCATCGTTGGACACCCGAAAGCGCTTTCACCGAGTAGCCACCGGCCGCAATTCCGAATGATCTACCGCTGGCTTGCCGACGTTGTAGTTCTCTTCCACGGCGCATTCGTCGTCTTCGTCATAGCGGGAGGGTTTCTCGCTCTTCGATGGCGCGCTGTCGTCTGGGTGCACGTGCCGGCGGCGATCTGGGGAGTGCTGATCGAGTACGCCGGTTGGATCTGTCCACTCACGCCCCTGGAGAATGCGCTGCGCGCGCGAGCCGGTGAAGCAGGGTATTCGGGCGACTTCATTGAACATTACCTGCTGCGGCTGCTGTACCCCAGCGGCCTTACGTCGCGCGCGCAGCTTGTGTTCGGCAGCGTCGCGCTCGCCGTCAATCTCGTGGCATATGCGCTCGTGATCAGGCAGATGCGCGCGACACAGGCACGGCGGGCGCGCGCTCCCTAGCTCGCGGGCTGGGGGACGATGCGAATATACGGCGGGCGCTCTCGACCCGTTGGGGTACGTCTTCTTCGCCTCTTCGTCGGAGACCGAGCCCGCAATAATGACGTCTTCACCCGGCATCCGGTTCACTCCGAGCCAGTCGTGAAGCTCGAGGCAAAGCCGGAAAGACCTCACGCGGCCGGGAAACGGCTGCACATTTAACGCAAGAGGAGTTTGCAGTCTCAGCTAGACCGTCTGACGGGGGTGTAAGGCGGGCGTCCAACTTGCATAGGAGCGGGGCATGACCGTCCTCAAAGGGATCATCGACATCGTGGCACAGGGATCGGATCGTCCAGTCCGCCGCCTGCTCTCCTACTATGCGATCATCGCGATCATCGTCGCGGTGATTGCGTACCTCTTTCCCGACGTCGTCAGGCAGGTCGCGGGCAAGGGGCTGAATACCGTCACGGCGACGCCGCAGCTTCTTGAAGATGGGCTGAACGGCTCCAAGGCCGTTCTCCGGGGATTCGGCGCCGGATCGCTCACCGAGCTCGCGCTCATCACCATGCTCAGTCTCCTCGGCACTCTGGTGTTGATGCTTCCCGTGTCGTGGGTTTACATGTCGGCGCGGACGGTGCCGGGACACAACCAGGGCGTCGTCCAGACGTTGATCATCCTGCCGCTCGTCGTCGCGGGAATCATCATCGTCGTCCAGAACAGCCTCGCCCTCGCCTTCAGCCTCGCCGGTGTCGTGGGCGCCGTGAGATTCCGAACCACGCTGCGGGACACGCGAGACCTCGTCTTCATCTTCCTCGCCATCGCCGTGGGTTTCTGCGCCGGCGTGCAGGCGCTCGCGGTGGGCACGCTCCTGTCGATCGTTTTCAACCTCGTGCTGCTCCTCACCTGGCGGTACGACTACGGACGCAACGTTCTGACGCCGACGGCTTCCTCGCAGTGGGCCGGACCGTTGCAGATACTCGCGAATCAGACCACCGAGAACGCGGTTCCTGATCGGGACCTGGTGCTCACGCTCACTCCCCAGAACGCCGGCAGGCTCGCCGACAGATTCGAGCGCGTGCGCGATGTGATCGGCAAGAAAAGGAAGAAGCCGCGCTACAACGCGGTGCTGACGATCAGGACCGATAACGTGTCTGAAGCGCAGCAAGTAGCGGAAAAAGTCCTCGACAAGATGGCCAAGCGATGGAAGCTCGACGAAGTCGTGACGAACACCGGCAAGCCGTCGGAGATCTACTACCTCGTGCGTCTCAAGAAATCCTCGACGCGTGACGAGGTCCTGACCGCCGTCCGCGATTTCGCAGGGGGGATGATCGCGTCGGCCGACCTCGAGATCGGCGAGCGCCTCCAGGAAACGGACAAGGACAAGGACAAGGACAAGGACGGCGACAAGGCATGAGGGTGTCGTGCGCCGTCACCCTGCTCGTCGGGCTGGTAGCGAGCGGGACCGCCTGTCGCGATATATCAAAGGATAACGCCGCGCAGCT
>JBGPLS010000154.1:0-7421 GCA_041486565.1 Gemmatimonadaceae bacterium | reverse complement strand
TCCAGGAGCAGGCGATCCCGCCCGCCTCGGAGGGGAGGGACATCATGGCCTGCGCCATGACAGGAAGCGGCAAGACGGCCGCGTTCCTCCTGCCCATCCTCCGGCGCCTGATGCGCAAGCCGCGCGGGCTCACCCGGGCGCTCGTGCTCACACCGACGCGCGAGCTGGCCGCGCAGATCCACGCGCACCTGGAGGAGCTCGCGGTCCACACGCCGGTCACGGGAGCGAGCGTCTTCGGCGGCGTGGGAATGGGGCCGCAGGAGCACGCTCTGCGCAGCGGGACGGACGTCATCGTCGCGACACCGGGCCGACTGCTGGACCATCTGAGCACGCGGTACGCAAAGCTCGATCACATCGAGTATCTCGTGCTCGACG
Organism: Gemmatimonadaceae bacterium; assembly: GCA_041486565.1. GTDB lineage: Bacteria > Gemmatimonadota > Gemmatimonadetes > Gemmatimonadales > Gemmatimonadaceae > UBA4720. The sequence continues at coordinate 7,046 of JBGPLS010000154.1, read as the reverse complement.
AAGCTGACCGCATGCTCGACATGGGGTTTCTTCCCGACATTCGGCGGATTCTGAAGGCGATTCCGGCGAAGCGACAGACCTTTTTCTTCAGCGCGACCATACCGGCGCCGATCGCCACGCTCGCTGGTCAGATGCTCAAGAACGCGGTGACGATAAAACGCGATCGCACATCAGCACCGGCGGTCGGCATTACGCAGGCCGTGTACCCGGTGCCCCAGGACCTCAAGGCCCCGCTGCTGCTCGCTCTCCTCAAGCGCGGCGACATGGAGCAGGCGCTCGTCTTTACGCGGACCAAACATCGCGCGAACCGCGTCGCCGAGGCGCTGGTGAAAGGTGGAATCCAGGCCGAGAGAATCCACGGCAACCGATCGCAGGTGCAGCGGACTGCGGCACTTGCGGGGTTCAAGAACGGGAGATACAAGGTCCTTGTCGCCACCGACATCGCCGCGCGTGGAATCGACGTCGAGGCGCTCGGACACGTGGTGAATTTCGACGTGCCCCTCGCGCCGGACGACTACATCCATCGCGTCGGCAGAACCGGCCGCGCCGAAGCGACCGGAGAGGCATTCACCTTCGTCGCACCCAACGAAGAAGGAGATCTCCGCAACATCGAGCGCGCGCTTGGGCGCCGGCTTTCCCGGGTCACGGTTCCCGGATTCGACTACGCCGCACGCGCCGCGACGCGGCTCGAGGTTCCGATTGCCGAGCGCATCGCCGGAATCCGGGCGCGGAAGGCGGAGGAGCGGACGAGGGCCAAGGCGAAGGCCGCGCGGCGCGGCGGGCATGTGTCGGAATCGACGTCAGGTCGCGGTCAGAGTGGACCGCCGGGCTCACCGCATCGATCAGCTTCGAAGCGCGGGGGACCGCGCGGCGGATCGCACGGCGGCCCGCGCCCGGCACGCCCCTAGCTACGCTAGATGAACCGGTACCAGGTACCCGGTCAGTACTTCGCGGTCTCCCGGTACGCCGTCTTGAAATCCTCCACCTGGGGGAGGATCGCGTCCTCGAGCTGGGGAGCGTAGCCGACGAAAGTGTCCGTTGACGCCACACGGCCAACCGGAGCATCGAGCCACGCGAAGCATTCGTCGGCGATCGCTGCCGCGATCTCGGCCCCGTAGCCCCACGACAGCGAGTCCTCGTAGCCGACGATCACGCGCGACGTCTTTTTCACCGAGTCGAACACCGCCTGCTTGTCCCACGGGCTCAACGTGCGCAGATCGATCACCTCGACCGAGATCCCTTCGTCGGCCACCGCGTTCGCCGCGGTCAGCGCACGCTGCACGGTTGCTCCGTAAGTCACGAGAGTGATGTCAGAGCCTTCCCGTACGATCTTTGCCTTCCCGAACGGAATCATGAAGTTCGGACCGGGGTTGCTGCTCTTGTTGTACGTCTGACGGTAGAGATGCTTGTGCTCGAGGAAGATCACCGGGTCGTCGCAGCGGATCGCAGTGCGAAGCAGACCGTTGGCGTCGAGAGCGGTGGCCGGACAGACGACCCTGAGCCCCGGGCAGTGCGTGAACAGCGCCGCGCCGGTCTGCGAGTGATAAATCGCGCCGCGGATGTAGCCGCCGTACGTCGTCCGCACCACCACCGCCGCGGAGAAGTTGTTGTTGGAGCGCCAGCGCATCGTCGCGAGCTCGTCGCGGAGCTGCATGTAGGCCGGCCAGATGTAATCGAAGAACTGCACCTCCACCACCGGCTTGAATCCCCGAACCGCCAGGCCGATCGCCCGGCCGACAATATTCGCTTCGGCAAGCGGCGAATTGTATACGCGCGCGCCACCGAATTCCTTCTGAAGTCCCCAGGTGACCTTGAACACGCCACCCTTTCCCTTCACCTGGCCCAGGTAATGGTCGCGCGACACGTCGGCGACGTCCTGACCGAACACCAGAATCTTATCATCGCGGCGCATCTCGTCCTTCATGCAGGCATTGAGAAGATCCACCATCGTTGTCGGCTCACCCGAGAACTTGGGATCATCCTCGGTATCGAACTGCTCACCCGTTGGATCGACGTCGGGTGAGTAGACGCCGAAGTTGACCGTCTCCGGGCCCGGCTGCGGCTGCTCCAGCGAATCGTCGGTGGCAGCGAGAACGACCGCATCCACCTCGTCCTGAACGCGCTTGATCACCTCTTCGGTGGCGTGGCCCTCGGCCACCAGCCACTTCGGGAAGACAGTCACCGGATCGCGCGCCGCATCGGCTTCGCGCTCAGCGGGAGGGCGGTACATCGTCTCGTCGTCGGACAACGAGTGCGAGTACGGCCGGATGACCTTCGCGTGGACGAGCGCCGGTCCCTTGCGCTCGCGGGCGTAGGCGACGGCCCGCAACATCACCTCATAGCTCGCGATGAAATCGCACCCATCCACTTCCTCGATCAGAAAATTCGGGAACGATCTCACAAGCTTCGAGATGCTGCCGCCGGCGGTGCTCACCTCCACCGGGACGGAGATTGCGTAGCCGTTGTCCTCGACCAGATAGACGACCGGAAGCTTGAGATTCGCGGCGGTGTTGAGCGATTCCCAGAATTCCCCTTCGCTCGTCTGGCCTTCGCCGCTCGTGACGAGCACAATCTCGTCGTCCCTGAAGCCCTCGCTGATGCCAATGAGCTTCGCGCGAAGCGTCGCCTCGGCGGACCCGACCGACTGAAGGAACTGCGTGCCGGTGGGCGAAGAAGCAGAGACGATGTTGAACTCCTTCCGCCCCCAGTGGCTCGGCATCTGCCGGCCGCCGGACGCGGGATCACTGGCCGCGCCGACAGCCGACAAGAGCATTTCCGCGGGCGTCACGCCGAGCTTGAGGCAGAGGGCGCGGTCGCGATAGTAGGGATAAAACCAGTCGTATCCAGGCTTCGTGACCATTCCCGCAGCGGTCAGAACGGCTTCGTGACCGGCGCCGGATATCTGGAAGAAGATCTTGTTCTGCCGCTTGAGCTGGATTTCCTTGTCGTCGATCCGCCGCGACAGGAGCATGTTGCGGTAGACGCCAACGAGCTCCGCGGGGCCCAGGGCTCGGGCAGGTCGAGCCGATGTCTTGCGGATGGGGAGGGTCTTGGTAGCCATCTGATCGAGTTGGATTGCGAAGGATTGTCGCTAATTATAGTAGTCGCGGCATCCTCATCGCTACGACGTACGGCCGGGTGCCGCAACCGCAGCCCCCTTCGGTCGTCCTGCGGAACATCTTATGCTTCTTCTCCCGATGATCCTCGGAATTTTCCTGGGAGAGCGACGACCATGCCAATCAGAAGTCTCTGGACTGCCGTCTTCATCTGCCTCTTCGCCATTGCGTGCAAGCAACCGCCGGCGGGCGCAGACGACCCTCAAAGCAGAACGCCCAATCCCAATACCGGCCTCACCGGCAGCCGGCAGACCGACTGGGCTGCGATCGAGAAGCTGGAGGAGGCGGCGAAGGCAATCGGCAAGATCGACGGCTGTTCCTCGAGCAGTGATTGCAGGGCGGCGCCGGTGGGATCGCGCGCCTGCGGTGGCCCGCGCTACTACCTGCCGTACTGCGCGAAGACCACTGATTCGGTGGCGCTGTATCGCAAGCTCGACGAGGTCGCCAGGGCGGAGCAGGCGTACAACAGGAAATACAACCTCGCTTCGACCTGTGAATTCCGGATGCCCCCGCTCGTTGAATCGGTCGGAGGATCGTGCGTGGCGAAATAGCGGGATCGCGCTCCGGTCGGTCTATCGCTCCCCGCCCGGCGGGTTAGCTTCTCCAGCGAAGGTCAACTCAGAACCCTTCGCCGGAGACACCGAATGAACCTCGTTGCCCGAGCAAAAGCGATCCTCATGACGCCGGCGCAGGAATGGGCCGCCATCGACACCGAGCCGCTTGCGGTCCCCGCACTTCTCACCGGCTACGTCCTGCCGCTTGCTGCGATCGGTCCCATCGCGCGCTTCCTCGGATTCTCGGTTTTCGGAGTCGCCGGAATCTTCCGCATGTCCATGGGCTGGGGAATCTCGCAGGCGATCGTTTCATTCTGCCTCGCGGTGCTCGGCGTCTTCGTGCTGGCGTGGGTGATCAACGTGCTGGCGCCGAATTTCGGAGCGACGCAGGCAATGCCGCAGGCGATAAAACTTTCTGCGTACAGCATGACGGCAGCATGGGTCGCGGGAATTTTCTATATCCTGCCGGCGCTCTCGATCCTGGCGCTCATCGGCGCCCTGTACAGTCTCTACCTGTTTTATGTGGGCCTGCCGATCCTGATGAAGTCACCGCCCGACAAGACGCCGACTTACGCGATCGTGGTCATCGTGAGCTGCATCGTTCTGTTCTGGATCATCGGCTGGATCACCGGCCGGATCGGGTACATGTAGGCAGCTAGTAGTCCACCGGCCTGAGGTACGACTCCCCGATGGCGCTGTGGCTCACCATCGCGACCGTCGGGAGCTTTCGTTTCCAGTGGGTGCTTCCGAGCCGATACCGGACGAGCTCGACTTCCTTCTCGGTGAAGCCCTGGGCGACGATGTCGCACGGACCGTACCCGTTCACCAGCCAGTTGAGGATTTCGTCCGCGTGGGCGTAGCTGATTCCGAAGTCTCGCTCATCGGTCTGGCCTTCGATGAGATCGGCCGACGCGGGCTTGTCCACGATCACGCCGGGGACACCGAGGTACCTGGCCAGCGCCCAGACCTGTGTCTTGAACAGATCACCCAGCGGGTTGATTGGCGGTGAGTCGTCCGCGTGCCAGGTGAAGTAGCCGAGCAGGCGTTCGGTCTTGTTGCCAGTCCCTATGGGCAAGCCGCGATATTTCGCGGCGAGATCGAAGAGCGCGATCATCCGCATTCGCGCCATGACGTTGCCCCGCCGCGCCGGGTCTGCTTCGGGCTCATTGGTGAGGTATCCGTCCACCGCCGCCGAGATGTCCACCGTCCGGCCCTGGATGCCGAGGGCATCGATCACCAGCTGCGCGTGCTCCAGCGAGTCGGGGCTCGACGTGCGATAGGGAAGGCGGGCTCCGATGACGTTGGATGGCCCAAGCGCGCGCGCGGCGAGAAAAGCTGTGACCGCGGAGTCCACTCCGCCTGAAATCCCGATCACACCCTTCTCGAAGCGGCGGAGACGGAACTCTTCGCGAAGGAAGGTGACGAGCCAGTCGGCTGTCAGCGCCGGATCGATCTCGAGACTTGGCGGACCGAGGAGGCTCGGGGCCGCCGCAATCACCTCGATGCCACGACGCTTTCCTACGATTCTCGATGGCGCGGTAACGTCCGCGATCGGCTCGCTTCCATTCCTCGACGGCGGATCGTAGTCGAGCGGCGTCGGCTCGCTCACCTGGACCTTGCCGATAGTGCGGACGAGGTGCGGGAGCATCGTCTGAAGATCGGTGAGCAGCGGCAATTCCACCCTTGCCCTCGTCAGATCCGTTGTGTCGAGCGTAACGGTAAGGATCGCCTCTTCCCAGAGTGGCGCCCGAAGCTTCACGTCGCCCTTGGGTCCGGCGACCATCGAGCCGCCGGAGAAGACTTTTCCTCCCTCGCTCCCGACGAGCTGCACCAGCGCGACGAACACGCCATGCTCCGATGCGATATCGCGGGCGAGCCGCTCCCACCGCTCGGTCGTGCCGGGGCCAGGCCTGTCGTCCTTGCGCGGAGTGACGCCGCGCGCCGGCGAGGCCGAAGCGATGAAGATCACCTGCGCGCCATCGAGCGCCGCGATCGTCCCCGAGAGGCTGTGCCACGCGTCCTCGCACACCAGCATCGCCGCCCTGCCCCAGCTCGTGTCGAACGCTCGTATCTCAAAGCCACGGTCGACGAAGCGCTCCTCGTCGAACAGTCCGTACGTGGGAAGGAAGACCTTGCGATGGACGTGACGCACTATCGGTGCGTCGCCTCCCAGCGTCACATACAGCGCGCTATTATAGATTGAGTTGTTCCAGACCTCGTAGAACCCGAGCCCGACATCCATCGGAGCGAGTGACGGTACGGCGGCGCGGTACTGCTCGTCGAGATCGCGGACCAGTGTGCCGGTGCTCACGGCCTGATCCCGCACACCGCCCTCGAGGAAGTAACCACTGACCGCCGTTTCGGGTAGAAACGCGACCTGGGGCCGCGGCTCGAGCGAGTCGAGCTGCGCGAAGATCTCGCCGAGATGGGCGAGATTCCCGGCGTAGTCGCCCTTTCGCGGCTTGAACTGTACGATTGCCAGGTGCACCGATTGACGCATTACAATGAAGTTGCCATGACCACCCGGCGCGGGCAACGGGCTCTCGTGCTGGGGCTCGCCGTTATGATGCTGATGCCGGCTCTGACGTCGGCGCAGTCGCGGGAATCCGAAGTGTGGCGCATTGTCCAGCCGCCCCAGGCGTCGCAGATTCTCGCCCGCGACGGCTCGCTGATCGGCGAGGCAGGCGCCCAGCTCCGCACCAGCGTCTCACTCAGCTCACTCCCCAGATACGTCGGCCAGGCGTTCATCGCCGTGGAAGACCACCGCTTCTACCAGCACGACGGCGTCGACGTCATCGGCATCGCCGGAGCGATCAGGGGCAAGATCATGGGCGAGCAGCGCGGCGGCGCGAGCACGATCACGCAGCAGCTGGTCGGCAACATGCACCCCGATGTAATCGATCGCCGCGACATGAGCCTCGGGCGCAAGCTCCGCGAGCAGGCTGCCGCGCGCGAGATGGAGAAGCATTACACCAAGGCGCAAATCCTCGAGGCGTACCTCAACCAGATCGGCTTTGCGCACGGCTGGTACGGAATCGAGAGCGCGGCACGCCATTATTTCGGGAAGAGCGCGTCGAAGCTGACGCTCGCCGAAGCGGCGACACTCGCCGCAATGCCGAAGGCCCCGGAGAACTACGAGCCCGTCAAGTACCCGGAGCGCGCACGCGAGCGCCGCAACACGGTCCTCGCGCTGATGGAGCAGCAGGGATACATAACGCACGCCCAGTCGGTGGCTGCGCAGACGAGCCGTGTAGTCACAGCGCCGAACCATGGTCTTTCCGCAGTCGCGCCGTATTTCGTGGACGTTGTGAAGGTCCAGGCGCAGCGCGCGGGAGCGCACCTGAGCGAGGGCGGCTACCGCGTCTACACCTCACTC
>JBGPLS010000153.1:0-7429 GCA_041486565.1 Gemmatimonadaceae bacterium | reverse complement strand
GGGGCGGAATACCTCGTCAGTCGCGGAGTGGAGCTCGTCGGCATCGACTACCTGTCGATCGAGCAGTTCCATTCTGGACATCACCTCACGCACCTCACGCTGCTGCGGCAGGGAGTGGTAATCGTCGAAGGCCTCGACCTGAGCGAGCCGCCGCCCGGCGAGTATCAGCTCACCTGCCTTCCTCTCCGTCTCGCCGGGCTCGACGCCGCACCGGCGCGCGCCGTTCTCTCGCGCTGACGGAATGCCCATCAAGACGGCTTTCTTCGACATCGGCGGGGTGCTCGGCACCAACGGCTGGGACAGGTACCACCGTCGTGAAGCGTCGGAGCTTTTCGGTCTCGATCACGAGGACTACACACGACGCCACGACGAGGTCGTTCCGGCGTGGGAGGAGGGACTGATGACGCTCGACCAGTACCTCGATCGGACAGTGTTCGTCCGGCCCCGCAGCTTCACGCCCGAGGACTTCAAGCAGTTCATGTACACGAGAAGCGTCGCGTATCCGGAGAGCATCGCGGTTGCCGAGGCCTTGGCGAAGACGGGGCGCGTCCGGATGTGCATCGCCAGCAACGAATCGGACGAGCTGAGCCGGTATCGCGTCCGCCTTCTCGGCCTCACCACAATCTTCGACACGTTCCTTGCATCGTGCTGGATCGGAGTGCGAAAGCCGGCGGCAATGTTCTACGAGCGAATACTCGCCGTCATTGCCGCGCGCGGCGAGGAATGCCTTTTCGTGGACGATCGGGAGGAGAACCTGGTGGCGCCAAGAGCGCTGGGTCTGGCAGTAATCCATTATGAATCGGCAGAGCAGCTTCGGCGCGAAATTATCGCGGCCGGGCTCGAGCTCCACAATCAACATGGGTGACCAATGCAACTCGCGATGATCGGCCTCGGCAGAATGGGCGGGAACATGACCGAGCGTTTGATGAGGGACGGGCATCGCGTGGTCGTGTTCGATCGCAGCCCGGAGGTGGTGCAGAAATACGTGGAGATGGGCGCGGAAGGCGCCGCCGCCCCGGCTGACCTGCTCGCGAAGCTAACCGTCCCGCGCATCGTCTGGATAATGGTTCCCGCCGGGAAGCCGGTGGACGATACCATCGCCGCGCTGATTCCCGGTCTGTCGAAGGGAGACGTCGTAATCGACGGTGGAAACTCCAATTTTCACGACTCGATGCGCCGCGCGGCGGAGCTGAAAGAGAAAGGCATTCATTTCGTCGACTCGGGGACGAGCGGCGGAATCTGGGGCCTCGATAACGGCTACTGCCTGATGATCGGAGCGTCGAGCGAGGCCTTCGCGCTCGCGGAGCCGATCTTCAGATCTCTAGCCCCGCCGGATGGGTACGCGCACATGGGGCCTCCCGGATCGGGGCACTATGTGAAGATGATTCACAACGGAATCGAGTACGGCATGCTCCAGGCGTACGCCGAGGGATATGAGATCCTTCACGCGTCGAGGGATTTCAAGCTCGACCTCCATGCGATCGCCGCCGTGTGGAACCACGGCAGTGTCGTCCGCTCGTGGATGAACGAGCTGGCGGAGATCGCGTTCGAGAGGGACGCCGGTCTCGACGCGCTGAAGGGATACGTCGAGGATTCCGGCGAAGGCCGGTGGACGGTGCAGGAAGCAATCGATCTCGACGTTCCCGCCCCGGTGATCACTCTCTCCCTTCTCGCCCGCTTGCGCTCGCGCCAGGCCGATTCGTTTTCTGCGAGGGTGATTGCCGCGCTGCGAAACGAATTTGGCGGTCACGCGGTGAAGAAAGCATGACGATCCCCACTGTCACGCCGGTTGCGCGCGAGCCGATTCGCACGCCCCACAAACGCGAGCGCGCCGATCCCTGCACGGCGGTGATAATGGGGGCCGGCGGCGATCTGATGCGCCGCAAGCTCATGCCCGCGATTTACTACCTCGCGGCACAACATCTGCTGCCCGACGGATTCGCCTTGCTGGGCGTCGGCCGCGATTCGATGGAGCACGACGCGTTCGCGGCGTCGATGCGCGACGCCCTCGAGCATGCGGATGACGTCAAGACCGTCGACAGCGAGGCGTGGGAATGGCTGTCGAAGCGGATCTGGTACACGTACGGTGACCTTTCGGCGGCGGCGGTATACGACGGGATCCGGCGCTGCCTCGAGGAAATCGAGGCCCCGCGCCCGCCGCGCGATCGGAACCGCCTCTTCCATCTGGCGATCCCACCGAGCGTGTTCGAGACGACGGTCGAGCATCTGTCGTCGAGCGGACTTGCTCCCTGCATCGCTCGCCCCGGCGTGCAACCGTGGGCAAGGATCATCATCGAGAAACCCTTCGGTCGCGATCTGAAGACGGCGCAGGAGCTGAATCGCGCCGTGCTCGACCGCGTTGACGAGCATCAGATCTACCGGATCGATCACTATCTCGGGAAAGAGAGCGTCCAGAACATCCTGGTCTTCCGGTTCGCCAACTCGATCTTCGAGCCGGTGTGGAACCGGCAGTACATCAAGAATGTCCAGATTACGGTTGCCGAAGCGGTCGGGATCGAATACCGCGGCAAATACTATGAGGAAGCCGGCGTCATTCGCGACATGTTCCAGAATCACCTGATGCAGCTTCTTGCCCTCGCGGCGATGGAGCCCCCGAATGCGTTCACCGGGAACTACGTCCGCAACGAGAAGGTGAAGGTCCTGAGGGCGGTGCGTCCGCTTGTCGGACAGGGGGATCTGCCGGTCGTCCTCGGCCAGTACACGGCTGCCGATCTCGAGGGCAAGCATATCGCCGGATATCGGGAGGAGAAGGACGTCGATCCGAAATCCATGGCGCCGACCTTCGCCGCGATCCGCTTCTCGATCGACAACTGGCGGTGGAAGAACGTCCCCTTCTACCTGCGCTCGGGGAAGAGAATGGGTGAGCGGAAATCGGAGATCGCCATCCAGTTCAGACCGCCGCCGGTGTTGATGTTCGGCCAGGACGAGCTCGAGGACCGGCGCCCGAGCACTCTCGTCATGCGAGTCCAGCCGGACGAAGGAATCTCGCTGCGATTCCACGTGAAGACCCCGGGGACGGACAAGGAGCTCACTCAGAACCTCGAGATCTCGCCGGTGGACATGGAGTTCTCCTACGCCAAGGCCTTCGGCGCCGAGTCGCCTCCAGCGTACCAGACTCTGCTGCTGGACGTCATGATCGGTGATCAGACGCTGTTCACGAGGAGCGACGAGGTCGAGGCAGCGTGGCGGATCATTGATCCGTTGCTCGAGCATTTCGAGCGCCGGCCACCACGCGACCTTCCGACATATCCCGCGGGAAGCTCGGGCCCGCCCGAAGCCGACGAGCTCTTGAAAGGAACACACAGCCGTTGGCGTTAGCGGCGATCGTCTGCGCAGCAGCATTGCTGCTGTCGTCAAGCGGCTGTAGCGATCGGTCGTCCGCCCGCAAGTCCAGTGCTTCCGGCGCCGAAGCCGCATCTCGAGTCGACACACCCCACATCGTGTCCGCGGACGATCGCGAACTCGTTCTGCGCGCCCGTGCGCTCGACCGGGCGGACAAGCTCGACAGTGCGAGAATGCTGTACGAATCCGCAGCCGACAGACTCGACGTGATAAGCGACTGGCTGTATCTGCGGGCTGCGGGGGTGACGGCCGACGCTGCGAAGCGCCAGGCGTATTACGCGAAGGTCGAGCTCGATGTCGCGCGCAGACGCCGCGCGCCGACCGAGGCACTCGCACTCGAGCGGACGGGCGACATCGATGGCGCGATCCGCGCCTACTCCGCACTCGGGATGCGTCTCGACGCTTTGCGCCTCGAGGCGGCGCGTCCCACCGATTCGTCGAGAGTGCTGCGGGCGCGCCGCGGTCTCATCGCCTACCTGGCGGCGACCCCAGGACGCGAGGAATCGCGCGACGGCGTCGCCCTCTTCGACAAGCTGTTTCCTGGAGCGACTGCGACTGAGCAGCTGGTCCTGGGACGGGCGTCGTACCAGGCGGGAGGCGCGCGCAGGGCGGTAGCCGGATTCACTGCCGCATTCCGCGCTGGACTCGGCACCAGCGAGGATCATTTCGCCGACGGTCTGATGCTCGCGCGACTCAACCGCAATACGGAAGCCGCGACTCAATTCGCCAGGGTGGTTTCACCCGCCCCTCTCGCCGCGGCAGCGCGCTATCAGCGCGCCAGAGCGTTGCTGGCCAAAGGGAGGGGTAGCGATGCGAAGACGGCTCTTCGCGGTATCACCACGGCCTTCCCGAAGGACACGAGCGCCGCATCGGCACTGCTCCTCCTGTCCGACCTCGCGACCGACGAGCTTCGCGACGGTGACGCGCGCTCGACGCTGCTCACGATCGTTCAGCGCTTTCCGCGATCCCGCCATGCGCCAACGGCACTCTTTCGTGCCGGGATCATCGCCTATGTCGCCGGCAAGCACGCCGCAGCGGCCGCCGAGCTCGATTCGCTCGCCACTCTCTATCCCACGGGTGACGACGCGCTTGCCGCGACGTACTGGGCAGGACGCGCCTGGCAGCACCGCGGCGATACTGCAAAGGCGCGCGCCCACTGGCGATTGGTGATGGCGAAGGAAGGCGCGTCGTATTACTCGGTCATGAGCGCCCGCCGCCTCGGCCTGCCGGTGCTCCGCGACAGCACCCGCAAGGACAAATACCCGAAGGTGCGCGACATCTCCGAGGCATCCGACCGCGTGGCAATCCTCCAGGACGTGGGGATGGACACCGAGGCCAAACTCGAGTACGACCGCCTGTTCGGTAATGCGATGAGCGCGCCCGATCGGCTCGTCGCGACAGCCCGCGCACTGGCCGGCGGCGAGCAGTCGGCGCGCTCGATGGCCCTCGGCCGCCGCGCTGTGACGGACATCGGGCCGACGGCGCAGAATTACCGGCTGATGTATCCCGTCGTCGAGCGCGAAGCCCTCGACGCGAGTGCGCGTGCGAATGGGCTCGATCCTGCCCTCGTCGCGGGCCTCATCCGCCAGGAGTCCAGCTTCAATCCCCGGGCGACATCTCCAGTCGGCGCGCGCGGATTGATGCAGTTGATGCCCGACGTCGGCCGAGCTCTCGCGAAGTCCCGCACGATCCCGAACTTCAGCGCGGACAGGCTGTACGAGCCGGCGCTCAACATCCAGCTCGGGACGGCCCACCTCGCGGGGTTGTTCCGCGGCAACCGCGAAGTCGTGCAGGCACTGGCGGCATACAATGCCGGCGAGTCCAGGCTTGCGCGGTGGATGAAGAAGGCGGGGTCAGCCGACCCCGAGCTCTTCACCGAGAGAATTCCGTATGTCGAGACGCGGGATTATGTGCGGAGCGTGGTGAGGAACGGCGCGTTCTACAGGATGCTATACGACTGGTAAGGCGTGTCGGCAGAATGTGAAGACGCGCTCTTATTTCGTCGGCTCGGCGTCACCGCCTTCGGCATCCCCGGCCTGTTTTTTTACCCGGAGCCAATCCATCAGCCACGTGCCCGGGATCAGGAATAGCGGAGTGAGGAAAATCGCCAGCAGTGTGTTGAGCCAGATGAGCGCCAGATAGAACCCGACAAGCCCGAACGACACCCATAGCGTCCCCAGGGGACCGTGCGTTTCCATACATCACTCCGAAGCGGCCGTTTAGATTAAGATATCATGACAGAGCGCCGGCATGAAGAAGAGAAAGTAATGCAGGCGGTCGCGGCAGCGTTCACCGGGCTCGACCGACTCCTCCTTGCCGTGTCCGGCGGTGTGGACTCGATGGTCATGCTCCACGCTGCCGCGTCGATTTCACCTGACCGGCGGCCGGCACTTCTCGTTGCGACCTTCGATCATGGAACTGGCGCGGTGGCGAGGCGGGCCGTGGAAGCGGTGCGCCGCACGGCGAAAGAGCTCGGGCTGGCGTTCACAGCCGGCAGGGCGGGTCGGGCGGCGGCGACCGAGCATCAGTGGCGCGTGGCCCGATGGCACTTCCTTCGCGGGGCAGCGGATGAGTTCGGTGCCCCCGTGGCAACGGGTCACACGCTCGACGATCAACTCGAGACGATCTTCATCCGCATCCTGCGCGACGCAGGACCACGGGGACTTGCCGCGCTCTTCGCTGAATCGGAAGTGATTCGACCATTTCTCCATCTGCGCCGCGACGACATTGCCCGCTTTGCGCGAACGCGCCGCCTCGCCCACGTCGAAGATCCGTCGAACTCCACACGCGTCCATCTTCGCAACCGCGTACGCCACGATCTGCTGCCTGCCATTTCCCGCGTCAGACCCGGTTTCCCGGCCCAGCTTCTCTCGATTGCCAGGCGGTCGGCGGACTGGCGCTCACGCATGGCGGACATCGCGGATCAGCTCGATGCGGAGCTCGGCGATGACGGATCGCTTCGCATTGCGAGGGCTGCCCTGCGAGGGTATGATGCTGAATCGCTCCGCGCGCTCTGGCCGTCGATCGCCGCCAGGGCAGATGTTGTCATGGATCGGCGAGGAACTCATCGCCTCGCCGAGTTTACTACCATAGGGGTCACTGGCGGCTCGATTCAGCTCTCTGGAGGGGTCGAAGTCCTGATGTTTCGCGATCATTTGTTGCTCCGCAGATGGGATTGGCGCCGGGTGGAAGCCACGCGGGCGTCGCGACTCGGCGCGCCCGCTCACCGCACTGCCTCTCAAGCGGAGCACATGTGACCGTGACGACCGCGATGATCGCCGATCCACGCCTCTCCGGCCGCACCGTGAAGCGAATCGCATTCGACGAGAGGACGATCGCCGCGCGGGTCGCCGAGCTGGGGGCTGAGATTACCGCTGCTTATCCGGACGGCGAACTGCTGGTTCTGGGCCTGCTGAAGGGCAGCTTCATCTTTTTGAGCGATCTCGTAAGACAGATTACCCGCCCGCTCCAGGTAGATTTCCTTGTTGCGGCGAGTTACGGCGACGGGACGGTGTCGAGCGGGACGGTACGGCTGCTGTACGACCCCGAAACCGAGCTGGAAGGGAAGCACATCCTTCTCGTCGAGGACATCGTCGACTCGGGACGCACCCTCAACCGGCTTATGTCGGTGCTCGAGGACAGGCGCCCGAGCTCGCTCGAAATTTGCGCACTTCTTCACAAGCGTATCTCCGACGAGTTGCATTACGAAACGCGGTTCGTCGGATTTGATGCACCCCACGAGTTCCTTGTGGGGTATGGGTTGGATCACGCGGAGGATTTCCGCCATTTGCCGTACATTGCGAGCTTGCAGTAATGCCACTACCAATTCCGCAGAAGACGAAGGGTCCGGGTAAATGGGGCAAGGCCTCCAAGCAGCTCTCATTCTGGGTGCTGCTGGTCCTCCTCGCCGGAACCCTCTTCACATACATGTCGGGATCGAAGGAGTCCGCTCCGAAGATCTCCTACTCCCAGTACAACCAGGAGCTCGAGCGCGGCAACGTCGCGGCAGTGACGATGCAGGAGGGCAAGCTCCTCACTGGTGATTTCCGCGCCAAGGTGCAGATCG
>JBGPLS010000152.1:0-7509 GCA_041486565.1 Gemmatimonadaceae bacterium | reverse complement strand
GTCGTTCCACAACGCGGTCATCAGGATTCCGTCGCGCACATGGACATCGTGCACGAAGGGACTGCCCATCGTCCGCGCGACCACTTCGGTGGGTGCTGACGGATTGGAGATGTCAACGATGACGAGCCTGGCATGCTCCCTACCCGTATCGACCGAGAGAAAGGCGTAAAGCTTTCCGTTGATACGCTGAACCTCCGCCGTGTGCACTCCGGCGTTGGTGTCGGCGCTGGTAAACCGCGAGAGGAGCCTCGGCTTTACCGGGTCGGCAAGATCGTAGATCACGATCGAGCCGGGTGTGAACTCGGTTGCCACGACGAGGAGTTTTCCGTCGTCCGTCGCCTGGATGTCGCCCAGTGTCACAGCATCGGATACGATCAGCGAGTCGACGAGCAGCGGCGTGGTGCCGGATACATTCCAGATCTTTACCGCGTTCCCCGTCGACTGCACTCCATTGAACGCGCGCGATCCCCAGGTCGTCGTGTATGCGACGTTGCCCACGACCCAGACCTCAGCCGTGTAACGGTCGGCAACAGCGCCGCGCCCCTCTGCGCGGAGGATCACGGGAGAGATCGAGGGCGGTGTCGAGTCGTCACCTGCGTCCGTGACCTTGTTGTCACACCCTGCGATCGCGACAACCGAAGCGAGCGCAAGGCAGAGAGAGACACGCTGGTGGCGACTGGGTTTCATTGCGGCCGGCTTCTTCTGACAGGACTTGTTTCGGACACCTGTCCATGTGAACGGTTCCACCCGCCGGCATAGCGACTCCGTTCCGCGGCAGACACAGCGACGCCGACGGCCGCCAGCGTCAGGAGCCTCACCTATAGACTGCCGCTCGGTGCCCTTATCGCCTGCGCCAGCTCCTCTTTCACCGATGGATCGTCCGGCGTCGGATCCTCGCCAGGATTTATGAACAGGTCGTGCTCCAGCCCGTACTGCCGGTCGTACAACTGGCGATAGCGGCCGCGGAGCGTGATGAGGTCTCCATGCGTGCCGCGCTCGACAATCTCGCCGCTCTCGAGAACGAGAATCTGGTCGGAGCTCACGATCGTAGACAAACGGTGGGCGATGACGAATGTCGTCCGACCGCGACGCAACGATCGCAAACCGTCACGGATCATCGCTTCGCTTTCACTGTCGAGGCTCGATGTCGCTTCGTCGAGGAGCAGAATGCGTGGATCGGCGAGAATCGCCCTCGCGATCGCAACTCGCTGCCGCTGTCCTCCCGAAAGCTTCACCCCCCGCTCGCCGACGATCGTGTCGTACTTCGCGATGAACCGCTCGATGAACTCGTCGCAGTGGGCGATGCGGCTCACCTCCCGGATCTGCTCGACGGTAGCATCCGGACGGGCGAAGGCGATGTTCTCGGCGACCGTTCCGTCGAAGAGGAAGTTGTCCTGCATCACGACTCCGAGCTGCGATCTGAAATCCCTGAGGCGCACAGTTGAGAGGTCGCGGCCGTCCACGAGGACGCTTCCGCTGTCGGGACGATTGAACGCCATCACCAGGCCGATGAGCGTGCTCTTGCCCGACCCACTGGAGCCGACGAGCGCCGTCGTCGAGCCGGCAAGGGCTCGGAACGAGACATCCTTCAGCACCGGCACGCCGGGGACGTACGAGAAGGTGACATGGTCGAATTCCACGGCCCCTTCCACTTCGGGGAGATGGTCGCGATCCGCATCGGCCTGGTCTTCGGTGCGCATCTCGCGAAGCTCGTGGATGCGGTCGAGCCCGGCGAACGCTTCGCTGATCTGGGTGCCGATGGATGCGATCTGCACCAGCGGAGCAGCCACCATGCCGATGAAGAAGATGTACATGATGAAGCCGCCGAGTGTCATCGTGCCGTTGAGGATGGCGTGTCCGCCGACGAGGATCATGATCACTCCGATCGTCCCGACGATGACTGTCGCCCCGGCGCCGACGACTGACGTTCCGGTGATCGTGCGCGCGATGTTCTCGAACAGGCGGTCCACACCCTCGGCGAAGATCCGCTCCTCACGCTCCTCCGACACATAGACCTTCACTATTCGTATCCCACCGAGCGACTCCGCGAGCCGGCCGGTGACGTCGGCGTTGATCTTGCCGCGATCGCGGAACAACGGACGAAGTCGCGCGAAAGCAAAGGCCATCATCCCGCCGAACGCCAGCAGCACGAAGATCGTGATTGCGGTGAGCTTCCAGTTGAGATAGAAGAGCACTCCCAGTCCGATGACCGCGGTGACGAGCCCACCCGTGAGCTGGATCAGTCCCGTTCCGACCAGGTTCCGGACACCCTCGGCGTCGGTCATGATGCGCGAGATCAGCACGCCGGTCTTGGTCGAGTCGAAATACGAGACGGGCAGATGCAGGACGTGCGACTGCACGTTCTTGCGCATGTCCGAGATCGCCCGCTGCGCCGCGATGCTGACGATCTGCGACAACCCGTACGTCGTGACCGCCTGGACGATCATCGCCGCTGCGGCGGCGAGCGCGAGCGGCAGGAGTAGCTCGGATCGATGCTTCGCGAGGACGTCGTCGATAAGAAACTTCGAGCTCGCCGGGAGAACCAGACTGGCAAGACGATTGACGAGCATCAGCGCCAGGCCGATGAGGAGCGACCGGCGGTGTTGCCAGACGAGCTCGCGCGCCTCAGCCCACGCCCTGTTGTAGTTGACTTTTCTGGATCGATCTGCGGCCATGTATTCCGGCAGTTATCAGTGTGCGGAATCTAGCGGAGTGCCACGCGGAGGTACGCCCTCGAATGCCTTCCGCAGGAGCGCGAGCACGCCGTCACGGGTGACGGCCCGGGGATTCGGGTAGGGGCGCTCGACCGCGAGATCAGCCGCCCGCTCGAGGTCCTGCGCCCGCATTCCGATAGCGGCAAGCGATGCCGGCGTCCCGATTCTACGGCCAAGGGCATAGAGCGCGGAGGGCGGATCGCTGCTGCCGAGGGCGCGGGCGACCGTCGCCATCGCTTCGCTCGCCGCATCGAGATTGTACTCGGCGGCATAAGGCAGAAGCACCGAGTGTGTCTCCGCGTGAGGGAGATCGAAGCTTCCACCGAGCGTGTGGCAGAGCTTGTGGTGCAATCCCATCTGCACCGTCCCGAGCGCCGAGCCGGCGAGCCAGGCTCCGTACAACGCTTTCGTTCGCGCCGCAATGTCCGTCGGAGCACCGGTGATCGCGGGAAGCGCCGTGTTGAGAGAGCGTATGCCTTCCTCCGCCATCCATGACGTCACTGGATTCGCATCCGGCGCATACAACGCCTCGACGCAGTGGGCGATCGCGTTCATCCCGCTCGCGGCCGACACCGGTATCGGGAGGTGGAGCGTCAGCTCAGGGTCGTAGAGAACAACTTTCGGCTGGGCCCGCGCATCGCGTCCCGTGCGCTTGGCTCCCTCCTCGGTCATTCCCCACAACGGCGTCATCTCCGACCCGCTGTAGGTGGTCGGAACGGCGATGATTGAAAGGCCGCTCGACACAGCAATTGCCTTGGCGACGCCGATTGCCGAGCCGCCTCCGAGGGCGAGTATGCAGTCGGCGTGTTGCGCCGCCGCGTATTCGCGCGCGCGCTCGGCGACCGCACCCGGCACATGCACCACCGCTCCATCGAATGTCCCGGCGACCCGCGCGCCGAGCATCGCCGTCGCGCGGTGGAGAAGCTCCCCTCGCCCGTGAGTCGCGACGAGAAGAATTCGCTGCGCTCCGAGGCGGTCCGCTTCCTCGGCGAGCTGGGCGATGCACCCGGCGCCGAACAGGACGCGCGAGGGAATCGCCTCGAATGTGAAGCGCATCTACTTGCCGGACACTACCGCCGCCATCATCGCTCGAACGGCGCCCACCTCGTCGTCATTCACGATGTGACCCATGCCCGGGTAGAGACGCATCGTGACGACCGCTCTCATCCTTTTGAACACCGCCGCCGTTTCTTTCACCCGCTGTGCCGGGATGTGAAAATCCACGTCGCTGCAGCCGAGGAAGACCGGAGTTCTGTCGAACGATCCGGGGTAGTCGCGGGGAGTACCATCGGGACCGATGACCCCGCCGCTCAGACCGACGACTCCTCCGTATCTGCGCGCGTGTCTGGCGGCATATTCGAGGGAGAGGCAGGCGCCCTGGGAGAATCCGAGCAGCATCGTTTTCGCCGGTGGAATTTCAGCCGCCGAGATTCTCGCCATCAGGTCGTCGATCGCCGCCAGGCCCGAGGTTATTCCCGGCTCGTTGCTCGGCATCGGAGCAAGAAAGGAATTCGGATACCAGGTATTGCCGGCCGCCTGAGGAGCGAGGTAAGCGAAACCGGCGGTGTCGATCGCCTGGACGAGCGAGAGGATGGTTTCCGCCGTGGCGCTCCGGCCGTGAATCATCACCATCGCGGCGGTCGCGGTTGCCAGCTTGGCGCCCGCCGTGCGGACCGGCTGGCCCTGATGCGGTGACGCGGCCGGGTCGCGCAATGTCACGATGCGACCGAGATCGGCTCGAGGTCGAAGTTGACGGTCCTCTTTACAAGTGCTAGTCCGAGAACGCGTGTGGAGAAGTCAGCCGTCCGCTGGGCGTTGGCGGAAACGACCGTGATGTGATGGAGGGAGAGAATTGACATGCCGGGACTCCTGAAACGGGACTCCTGAAATCGGATGGCGTCGATCGTTCGAGCCGCTCATCCAAAATATCCCCTTCGTTAGCGCGCGGGGAAGCGGAGCCCTCTTGTCAATGAACGACCCATCCGGTTTGCGCGTCGCGAGTTTCCCGTTTTTCAGTTGACCCGTGTTACCGTGTCATTATTCACGGAAGAACGGGCGACGGGATCACGGGGAACTCATAACGCGCATACTGAATGGGTCTGATCCTCCCTGACACCGGATTCCCGGAATTCCCGGAACAACCTAGAACTGGAAATAGATGAATGGGCGCGTGTGGACGGGCGAGAATAGAAAAAGCCCCACGAGCCAGACGGTGACCACGAATGCACCGACGAATCCTGGACGCGGGAGAAGCATGTAGAGCCCTGCGGCGCGATGAGGCCTGAGGGCGATGCCGCGATCCGGGGCGTTGTAGATGCGCGATGCAAAGGCCGGCGCCGGCACCCATGTCTCGGGCGCCGTGCCCGTTTTCTTCTCGTGCGCGGCGATCCACGCCCCCGCCGCATGGGCAGCCACCACGAGCGGGAGAATGAGAAGCAGCGGCAGGTAGATCCACGTCGCGCCGCCTGGCCGGAGCCCGGCGATCTTCTCGAGCATCACCATCGCGGTCGAAAAGTCCGTCGCGCGGAAGAACACCCAGGCGACACAGACGAACGAGTAGGTAGTCAACCAACCGACAACCCCCTTGAACGGTCGCCGACCGTGAGACGCGTACTGCACCCAGAGCTTGTGAACAGCGAGCCCGACGCCGTGCAGCAGTCCCCAGGCGACGAAAGTCCAGGCGGCTCCGTGCCAGAGCCCGCCAAGGAGCATCGTGAGCAGGAGATTGACGTAGGTCCTTCGCGCGCCCTTCCGGTTTCCACCGAGCGGTATGTAGAGGTAATCACGCAGCCACTGCGAAAGCGTGATGTGCCAGCGCCGCCAGAAATCGGTGATCGACGCCGCCAGATAGGGCATGTTGAAGTTCTCCGGCAAGTCGAAGCCGATAATCCGCGACACGCCGATCGCCATGTCGGAGTAGCCGGAGAAGTCGCAGTAGATCTGGAGCGAGTAGGCTACAACCGCCGACAGAACCGTGAATTGTGAGTAGGCCTCCGGCGTCGCGAACACCGGATTCACGAGGGTGGCGAGCCTGTCCGCGACGAACAGCTTCTTCGTCACTCCCAGCAGGATGAGCTGGAGTCCCACGGTCGCGCGCTCGCGCGACGGCTGGAGAGTCCGATCCATCTGCGGAAGAAAAACCGAGGCCCGCACGATCGGTCCGGCAATGAGCTCGGGGAAATACGAGACGAACATCGCGTACCGCCACATGCTCCGGCAGGCCGGCATCTCGCGCCGGTAAACGTCGATCGTGTAGCTGAGGGTCTTGAAGGTGAAGAACGAGATCCCGAGCGGCAGCGCAAGTCCGAGTGGGACGGTTGTCACCCCGAGCAGGCCGGCGATGGAATCACCGAAGAAATCCGCGTACTTGAAATAGCCGAGCAGTCCGAGATTCGACACGAGACTGAGCACGAGCCACCGCTTTCGAATGGCCGGATCCTCGGTCTCCTCGATCCGCACGGCGCAGGCAAAGTCTATCAGGCTCGGCGCGGCGAGAATGAGCAGGTGCCAGGCAGTATGAGAGCCGTAGAAGACGGCGCTCGCAACGAGCAGAAGTCCCTGCCGCGATTCCCGCGTCGGCATCACCCGCAGTCCGGCGAGGACCACGATGAAAAAGACGACAAACCCCCACGAGATGAAGAGCATCCCGGGTCCTACCGCTCGGCGACCTGTGAGCTGCTGAGAGAAAACTCCGAATGGATGGCGCGCCAGATCTCACGCCCCACGAGCTCGTGCCCCATCGCGTTCAGATGTCCGACGCCGAGGGTGGTGGTGGAAAACCCGCGCACGACGTAGCCGGCGCGCCGTGCCGCCAGCATCACCGGCCGCATGGAGACGCAGCGGACTCTCTGCTCGGTGCACGCGACAAGCAGCCGCTCCTCGCCCGGATCCGCGCGCTCGCCGCCAGTGACTCTCACATCCGCGGTATAAATGACGAGGAGACGGGGGCCGAA
Organism: Gemmatimonadaceae bacterium; assembly: GCA_041486565.1. Lineage (GTDB taxonomy): Bacteria > Gemmatimonadota > Gemmatimonadetes > Gemmatimonadales > Gemmatimonadaceae > UBA4720. Next base: position 842 of record JBGPLS010000152.1, on the reverse strand, counting down.
GGCCCGTGCAAGCGCTTTGACTTCGGCGCGCGGAACCGCGGCGATCATCGACGGCCCGGGCAACGGGCCGCGCGGCTCAACGGAGGCGTGCAGCCAGGCGCGCACATTTTTCGGCGCGCGCTCGAGGACTCGCTGCCACCTGATTCTGAAGAGCGTCGTGAGCGTGGAACGATGATGCGCAACCGGGACGGTCGTTTCGTCGGGCGCGTGCACAAGCTCGACAGCGTCATCTTTTCCGATCCGCATTCGCGGAAAGCGGCGGTTGAGTGGATCGGCCCCGAGGTCATCACCATCGAGCACCACCACCACTTGCTCCGGATGCCAGCGGTCGTTGACGTCACGCGCGACGGCGAGGTACTGCGGCGGAGAAGCGCCCCGCCAGCCGTATTGCCGGACATTGACGAAGTAATGATCGCGGCGCGCGAGCCGCTCCACCCACGCGCCCATCGTCTCTCCGTCGGCGATCTCCCGCGCGGCGACGTGAGAGTCGCCAAGGATGACGATCAGCGGCGCTTGCGGCACCGGCGCGTTGCCAGTGAGACGCGCACCTGCCGAGGAGAAATGCGCTTCGGCGATTCCCTCCTCGAGCTGCCGGCTCGTGACTACCGGGGCATCGAGAGCATCGGCAGCGGGCCGGGCGAGGGGCGGCAGGTCAGCTGTCGCGAGCGGCCGGAGCCCGAGCTCCAGCGCCAGCAGCGCGGTGACGACTCCGCCCAGCGATGCCACGCCGCGGTAGAGAGCGATTTTCACCTCTCAAGGACTCGTAGCCCTCGAGCAAGGCAACGGTACGGTTACCCGGTGCCCGGTGCCCGGTGCCCGGTGCCCGGTGCCCGGTGCCCGGT
>JBGPLS010000151.1:0-7700 GCA_041486565.1 Gemmatimonadaceae bacterium | reverse complement strand
GACTGCGTGAGCTGAAGGGTGGCGAGAGGATCCTCGTCGCGGGACTGGTGACGATTCGTCAGCGGCCTGCTTCAGCTAATGGGACGATCTTCTTGCTGCTCGAGGATGAGTGGGGATTTATCAACATCGTGGTGCCGCATTATCTCGTCGAGGCGAACAGCGAGGTGGTGAAGTTCGCGACGTTCGTTGTGATAAAGGGGCGGTTCGAGAAGGATGGTCAGGTGATGAACGTCATTGGGGAGAAGTTCAAGGAGTTGAATGTGAGGAGGTTGGAGCATACGGCGCGGAGCTTCAGATAACGGATTGCATGCTACGGCGATGATAACGGAGAGTGCCGAAGGGAAGATTCGGGGATCACCCTAAGGGATTTTAAGTCCCTTGTAAGGAGTGCTAGCTCCGCATCAGAGCAAATGACTCTTAATCATTAGGTTGTAAGTTTAATTCCCACTGAAGCAACGGACTTTTAATTCGACTCGGGCTCGTCGCGATGTTCTGCGATTGTAGTCGATAGTGTTGACGTCACTGAGGTTACAGAGGGGCCGCCTGAGCGACGGCCCCTCGTGTTTGATGGTGTTTCGCGCGTGTGTGGGCACAATTCTGGCACAGCGTCCGCCCGAAGTTTTGTTTAGCCCATCGTGGCTGGGCACTAGCGGCGGAAACGGGCTGCCCTCTTCGAATCACATTAGGTCAATCTGCTCTGAACGAGGGAAGCGAAACTTGCCGCGCTCTTCGGTATCGGGGCGGTTACGGAGCACTATGGGCGGGCCGTCGCGACCTTGGTGAGCCCCGACGTCAAGGAAAGGCTGCGCCAGACCATTGAGCTAATCAGTTCCCGCGAAACGTGGCGGCCGGCAGCACTACTGAACGCGATGGACGCAATTTGGGTCTAGCAGAACGAATTAAGCTACCGAGCGGCGACGTGCCGCAGGTTCGCCACTCTGGACTATCTACACGTAGTTGCCGGATTATGCAATCAATCAATTACCGCGAGTGCCCAAGAAAATTCAAGGCGCGCTCCAGCACTTCATCACGGCCCGCCCGAATGGCGGCGATTGTCGGCTTCGCGACCACGTCAGGCACGAGACCAATGCGCTGAAGCTGGCGACCGTCGGCGTGGCGAATGTCCTCTCCAGAGAAAAACGCTATCATGCCGCCTGGCATTATGACCGGTTTTACCTCACCGTTCGCGCCAGCCGTCGGCGAGCCGACGAACGTGGTCGCGTTTGCAGCTTCCAAAAACAGACCAAGATGCTCCGCTTGGCTGAAGGCACGCTCGTCGATGAGCAAGACGGTCCTCCCGCGATACCGCCACTTGTCAGTGCTCGGAACGGTCTGAGTAAAGGCGCGTATGCCACGTTCCATCGTGTCTGGCGACACGGTGATAGGCCATTGTTCCCGAGCTGCCGGCGTGTTGACGCGTTGAGTCAGGCGTGATGCGATTGCCAACGTTTTCTGATTGGGATAGCCACGGTTATCGAAGATGCGTAGGCGGCGCCGGGTAGCAGCGAGAAGTCCAAGTCCTCTGAGAATCGATACGTTTCGAAGAAGCATTTTTTTACGCAGGTTCCGCCCTTCAGCACCCAGAAATCGCGCGCCATGGAATGCTGCGAAATTGCGGCGAGCAGCCAGCCCAGCACGTAGTCCTTCTCAACAACTTCCGGCCGGAGGTTCCACTCTCCCGCTCGCTCAAGGATCTCCCGTTTCGTGATCATCGCGTCAACTGATCACGCGAACTCGCGTGGAGCAACTTCGACATTGATCCACAGTCCCCAGGAAGTATTCATTTTGCCGCGACGGCGTACGCCTGGATCCAATTTGATGACGCCGGTGCTCCGGAGGTTCAATCCCATCTGAGCAATTAGCTCAAGGGAACTGCGTACAGAGCCGTCTCGCTCTTCCTTTGCAAGCGATTCGGCGATGAAGCCGAGTCTTTTTGCGCCGGCACCGCGTCCGCGGCTACTCATGGTTCGAGCTAACAGATCCAGGTCTCGTTTCGGGCGTTCGACGTAGCGCTGCGTCATCTCTGCCAGATGCCGGATACCGCCAACCCACGATGGAGAATTGGCGCCGTCGACCAGGGTGAGTTCAGGGCTTGAGCATGGGACACGCGCGGCGGTTCTCCAGACCGTCGCGTCCGCAGTTGCGCGCTTTTTAGAGACGCGTGCCAGACGGAAAGAAAGGCCTCCTAGCATCACGTTCGCCGCTCTCACATGAGCAGCTGTTACGACGAATGTGCTTCGAAAGAGCTGCTCCGTGAGACCCCAATGTTCGGCGGCGCTCCAGCCGCCGATGTAGCAGGGAGCAAATAAAGTTGCCGCGAGCGTCCATGGATCTTCGTAGGCGGCAGCCGTCGTGGAATCCGCATCGATCGGAGCTATGCTGTAGATCCCCCGCCGCAATCGTCGGATCCAGCCCGAGTCGGATAGAGCCGATAGCCTTCTTGAGGCAGCTGACTTTGGTTTTCTCCAAGCCGCTGCAGCGGCAGAGACCGTAACGATGCCCGCGGTGGCGTGCTGAGCCAAAGTGGCGAGTTCATCCTTAAGGGGGCTTGGCATACTACAAAGTCTGTGTCGTTAGTCACAGTGGAATGATGTTAACACCACGCAAACTATACTTTTCCGTAGAATCCCGCAACTGGGAATGAACCTCTTAGGTGTAGGGCCGAGGGCTCAATTGTCGACCATCAGCTCCGGTAGCAGCTCCAGATGCGAGGCGATGAGATGGCGAATCCAGTAAACCGGTACGCCCTTCTCTCCGAGATCTCGCGGCCGCCCTCGCCTCGGTGACCGCGATCCGCCACTTGCTCACGGTCACCACTTTTTTCCCAGGAGAAGTTCAAGGAGTTGAACGTGAGGACGCTGGAGCACACGGCGCGCAAATTCAGGTGATACAAAAGCGGCACCTAAATGATATAAAACCGGCATTGAGGAAGCATTGAACGCTGCGACTATTAAAGAATCCAGGACGGCCACTGGAGCAGCGTTAGCCATCATATGGAATTAGGTGTCATGCGAAGTACTACCAAAAGAACCCACTGAACCGCGCCCGGAAGGTTTCGTTCAGCGGCATGGAGGTTACTCATATGGAAGGCAAACCGAATACATGGGCGGACGGTCGAAGATACCTGTTACAGTGGGACGTGGCGGGGATTATCACGACCAGCGGCGGGCTTCGGATGTCGCGCGTTCGTGGCGAGGCCGTGCTCGTCGTACGCGGCGAGCATGAGAAAACGCGAGGCCTCTATCTCGACCGATTCGGACTCGCCGCCGCTGGCGTTGAGGCGCGCAAATCGCACACTGGCGTGATCACCGTGCGTGGCCTCTCGGCGACCGGCGCGGTGACATTCGGCCGCCGGGCGGACACTATCCGCATAGACGCGGCGTGCGACATCAACTATGAGAGTCTCGACCGCGCGCAGGGACGCGAGGTCGACAAGGGCTGCTACTACATGCCGGCCACCGAGCCCGCCGCCGCCGTCATCGAAGGGCAGGTGGTGGCTGTGGGTAGACGGCTTCGACTTGCGTCAGCCGGCATCCGCGTCAGCTGCGCAGCGGGCGGTCTGGAGGAGGTCGTCGCCATCGAAGTCCTCCTCAAGAAGGCGATCCTCACGCCGATCGCCGCACCGGGTGTGAACTACCACTTCGGCGAGGACGGCGAGTGGGCGCCCTCGCTGGATTCCAACATCGACAGCAACGTATGCATTGCGACCACTCGCCGCCGGTTGATCGTCCAGCCGGTGGGATTTCGGAGCTCGGCGACCGACGCCAGCCCTTCCGGAAGCACCTCGGCTGCCCAGCTCGCAACGGCGCAGACCGTGTGGGACAAAGCATGCACTGATCTCGATATTCGCGCGACGGTCACGATCACGAACGCGACCCTCAAGACCTCATCGAGCCTCACCGACATCCGGAACGCCTACACCGACTCCGACCCGAGCGTGATCGAGGTGTTCTTCGTCGACAACCCGCTACCTGGTATTGGCGGCGGCAGCGCCGGCGCCATCGGTGTCGCGTCGTGCAAGCCGGTGATCGCAGAGCCGAACGGAGGGAACCCGGTGCTGGTCGCGCACGAGCTCGGGCACGTGCTCAACCTGCTGCATCCCGGCACCGGCTCGAACTCGGACCCGGGCACGGTGATGGCGCCCACGGGCAGCGCCATGATCTCCGGCACCCAGCTGGTGACACACATCATGTGCACCAGCATCGCGAATCCCGTGTTGCAGACGGCAACGACCGCGTGCTGCTTTACACACGACATTCCGAACCACTACCTGCGGGATTTTCCGACCGATGTTGGCAATGAGCCGTCCGACCCGATCGGCCCCGGAATGAACCGCTATGCGATGTCGAATGTGTGGAACCGGCTGACGAACACGCCGGGAACGCCGAGTGCTGCCACGGGGCCGGAGCACGAGCAGCCGATCCGCTTCAACTCGGACATGACACTGCGGACCAATTACTTGTTCGCTCGAGTCGAGCAGCTGGTCAATCTGCCGGTCCGGAGCGCCGTCGTCAGGTTCTTTCTCAAGCACCCCGGCTCCGGCGGCGGAGCGACCAACTTGCAGCTACTCGGTGAGGTTGCCGTGCCAACGGGGCTGGGCGTAGGTGCACCGCAGAACCTGAGCCTGTCGTGGACGGTCCCGACCGGCGCTCCGAATCACTCCTGCATCTTCGCGGTGGTGCGATCGGACGCGGAGCCGGAAGGCGACCAAAGCTCACTCGACTGGTGGCAGTTCGAGACCCTGAGCTACAACGACAACGACTGGGCGCAGCGCAACCTCGAGATCTCGAACGTGTCGTCGTCCAACGAGGGCGACTCCAATACCTACGAAAGCGCTCCGTTCTTCATCCTCCTGCCACCGGCGAATCAGCGACCGTCGTCTTCGCTGACGCTCAAGGTCGATGCGACGCAGGCCCGGGCACTCCGTGCGCTGAGGCTCGAGCTGGTCAATGGAAGGACAACGAGTCTGACTCCTGGGCGCGTGCAATCGATCCGCATCGACATACGCGACGTACGGGAGCGGCTCGTTGTTGTGCTGCACGCAACGCTTCCCAGAGGTCTCAAGGTGGGAACTACGTTGACCGTCAGCGTGAACCCGTCGATCGGTAAGCGCGATTTCATGGGATGGGCCACGCAGTTCCGCGTGGCGCGGCCCCGCGACGTGGTTGCTCAGAGCGTCGACGTCGCCGCTGCCGCGTTTGGGGATCTGGCCGAGCTGGCCGATCTACCGGGCGTTCACGCCTTGTTTTGCGCGATCGGGAAGGACCAATGCGAACGGCCTTACTCCGCGGCCGACATCGTCGATCGTCTCCGTGCCATGCGCCCCAGTCTCGAGCGGGCCGGATCGGAATTGGGCCGTCTCGGTGCAGCGCGTCTCACCGGCGCCGGCGGCGCGATGCGAAAGCTCCTTGAGCTGCTCGATGCAAACGGGAGCGGCAAGGTGAGAGTGGAGGCGACGGTCGCAGCCTACCGGGCTCTGTGCAACCGCGCCATGGCGGCGGCGGCGCTGATGGTTGAGCGGAATGAGAGAGCGAGACAGTGAGGAAGAGGGAACGATGAACGCCTTACAACCGGTTGCGGCGGACGGCGCTGGCGAGTCGCCGCTGAACCGAAACGTTGGGCATCCTTGCCGAGCAATGCGTCAAACCGGCATTCGGCCATAACAAAAAGGTGGCACAATGATTTGCAACGCGATCTTATCGCCCCTCGTCGTAATAGTTCGTACGCTGATTCAAGTTGCCCTCCAGATCGTAAGAACTGTTTGTGGGTGGGTCAGTTCAATCATCACCGTTGTGAAGGAGGTCATGGAGAAGGTTTGCAGTTGGCTCCCCTGGCCTTTGAGCACCCTCTGCAACTGGGTCACGAAGCTCGTGGAAGTGGTCGAAACCGTTTGGAACTGGGTTTGTCACGAAGTAATCGAAACGATCTTCGAGTGGGTTGAGATCATTACTGAATACGTTGTCTACGTACTCAAATGGATTTGCTGGGTTATTGATTGGGTCATCCGTCTTCCGGGGTTGTTGCTTTGTCTCTTGGGTATCGAGCCGCCCAAATTTTTCGGCGTGTGCGTCAAGATCCTGGCTGATAACGCGGGAAACCCCGCAATACCAGTCGCAGACGTCCGGGCGATGATGCGGGATGCGGCCGCTGTCTTTCGCCGTTGCAACATTAATTTGGTCGTCTGCAGTTTTGAGGTGCTCATCAAGCCAGAATTTCTGACTTCTACCACCTGTGCGTTTTCCGGGATGTTCCGGAGGTTTTTCTCGTGGTTTTCAGCCCACACCTGCGGGTGTTGTTCTACGGTCACGGTATATTTTGTCCAAGACATTGCGTCGGCCAGCGGGTGCGCATATCCCGGAACAGATTGGGTAACTGTGGATGCGCAAGGCGATGGAACTGTCGTGGTTCAGGAAATTGGTCACTTGTGTGATTTGTGGTCACATTCTTCTGATCCGAACAATGTGATGACGGATCAAGGCGGTGGGACTCATGACCAGATCACCCATACCCAATGCTGCATGATTCGAACTTCACGGTTTGCCAGATTTTCGCTTCCTTGCGACCTAACCACAGTGAGCATGTCCAGCCTTAAAGAACGACTCGAACAATCAGTGGGTGAGCCGTTTAAGCGAAAGGAACGTGGCAGGGCCGGTGAACACAGGCGGTAGAGTGATACTTGAGCAGCCGGGGGATTGCTCGCATCAGACAAACCACGAGCTCATGACAGCCGCGCCTCCAAGCCCTATTCCGATCACGCAACTCCACACCGCCTGACGGCTCTGCTTGCGGTGCCTCGTCGCCGCTCCGACAGGATCTTCCATCAGCTCCGCGGCGTGCCGCCGGCGGGTGATGCGTGGCTCCCATATCAGATGGCAGACCACGAACACGAATGCCGCGATCGCATAAGCGATGGTGACGGGTAGCGGCGTCGGCCAGCGGATCACCACGACAATGAAGGTGAGAATCGCCAGAAACTTCGTGATGCTCGCCTGGATGATACCGCGCCGCTCCTCCTCATCTCGCGCGGCGCGCAGCGACTGCCTGGCGGTAAACAATATTGCGATGGTCGAGCTGCCCAAACCCGAAGCCGCTCCCGCAACTGCACCGGACAGCAGCCCTCCTCCGGTGAGGTTCGCGCCGATCTTGCCGGCAGCGACTGCTTTGGTCGCACCTATCGTGGCAGCAGCCGCGGCCGGCGGTGCGGCGAGCGATATCCCCGTCAGCACGGCGAGCGTGAATGCCGCCCCGGGTGCAGTCTCGACCAGCTGTTGCGCCAGCGCTTCGCGGAGCTGCGCGCGCGCACGAGAGAGACGCTTCTTCACGGCGTCCTCGCTCATTCCCAGCAGATCGGCAACGTGGGCCGAGGATCTTCCTTCGCGATAGTAGAGAACCACGACTTCGCGAGCGCCGGCTGGCAACTCGTCGATCGCGCGAGCGAGTGCCAGCCTCTCTTCCGCGGCCACTATCTCCTCGATCGCATCGGGGCGAGGGTCAGAGGCGGCCGAAAGTAGTGGGTCGGCGCGGTCGCCTGAAAAAATGCGCTGCCGGCGGCGCACATGTGTTCGGAGTGCGTGGTGCGCGCGGTTGCGTGTGAGCTGTCGCAACCAGGGGAGGAAGCTGGCGGGCTCGCGCAGCTTTCTCAAATCCGTCCACACGGAGAGATAGACATCCTGTGCCACGTCCGCGCTCGCCTCGGCGTC
>JBGPLS010000150.1:0-7834 GCA_041486565.1 Gemmatimonadaceae bacterium | reverse complement strand
CTGTGTCGTTGAAACGGTGAAGACGAGGTTCCCCGTATAAGTCGCCGGCGGATCGCTCGTCCAGTGAAGCGCAATCCGGAAGTAAATCGTGTTCTCCCACGTGTGGCCTTGCGGGATGCCCTCGGCCACACGGCTCTCGACAATCGCGTCGCTGGTCGTCAGCGCGTGCCATGTCGGATCGTCGCCGCGCCGCCATTCGAGGTCGGCCGCGGGCTTTCCGCCGCCGAGTGTCGCCGAAGACGCGCGAATGGATACAGTAGTGGTGAATGACCCCGCAGGCTCGGCCGTGGTCGCAACCTGGAACGAGAGTGGTGTCGGCGCCTCGAGCGTGCCCACGGTCAGGTCGGCAGCGGTCGGGGCGTCGAACGATACGGGCACTCCACTCAACGCGAGCTGGACGCTCGTCTGCGCGCCCACTCCGCGAAAGCCGAGGACTGTCGCGAACAAGAGGAGTATTACGGCTCGGAACTTCTTCATCCTGCAACTCGGAACAACCAGTTTCATCGCGACCTGTTATCTGAGGTTGAGCTCCAGCTGCCCGGCGGCGATCTCGGCGCCGCCGAAATCGATGAGCGCAAGCGCGATGTAGGTACCGGCAGGAATCGTCGGCGGAACATCGAGCTCGAGCCTTCGCACCGCCCCCGGCAAAGTGGGGAACTCCGGTATCGGCAGTTGCAGTGCGACGGAGTTGTCCAGTCGTCGAAACTCGACTCTTCCCTTCGCCGCCAGATGGACTTCGCCGGTGTTACTGAACCGTATCGAAATTCTCTGCTTCGCCGCGGGCGACCCGGGAGAGCCGATCGCTCTCGACGCGAGGCGAGTCTCGATACTCTCCAGCGACATGTCGGTGATCGCGGCGTCGGGCTTCAGACCCTTCGGCACGACATAAACTTTTACGCCGGTGCGGAAGATGTATTGCAGCCCGCTGCGCGTCGCGACCTTTCGCTGTGCGACTTCCTGAACGAACAGTATGTCCCAGCATTCCTTCGCCGCCGCCGGTGTTCCCTCTACCGCCAGGCGAATTGTTTGAAGGGCGCCAGGTTCGAGCCGAAAGGCTGTAGGAAAGACAGTCATGGATTCGCCGCAGGAGTTGCGCGTGCTGCCGGACGGAACGAATCGGTTTTGCCCATTCTCCGATCTGTCCCAGTCTTCGCGGGTGACGATCGCCTGCGCGGCATGGTTGCCGGAGTTTCGGACGACGAAGCTGGACATGACGCGTCCCGTCGCCACTGGAGTAACAGCGACCTCGAGTTGGTCGACCGTCAGCTGAGCGCGAGCTTCTGAGGCGGAGAGGCCAACGATTGCGCAGAAGAGCGGGAGCCGTGCGAGCACCAGCCTTCCGCGCCCTCGCCGGCCCATTGCGGACCGGCGAAAGCGTGCTCCGGACATCCTTACGGAGCCGAAAGCGTGAAAACGACCGGCAGGCTGTAGACGCCGGGTCGGTTGTTCAGGCTCGAGTAATCCGAAGAGTACACCGTCTGGAAGAAGAGCGAAACGGCGGTGTTGTCGGTGGAGCTGGCACTCGAAGCGACGGTCGCATTCGAGCCCGTGAGTGCCGCAAACGTTCCATCGCTGGCAACGGCCCACGTGAGGTCGCCAATCGGCTTGACGCCGCCCTTGGTTCCCGTGTAGCTCCAGTTCGTCGGATTCGAGGCAGCCGCCTTGATCGACATCGTCCAGTCCTGGTTCGCATGAACTACGAACGTTGGGCCGACATCTGCCTTGAAGCCTGCGACAAGATCGGCGACGACGGGCGAGTTCAAGGAAGTGGTTACTGCACTCATCTCGAGGTTGACCAGCGCGCCGACGGTGACCGAGGCGGTGTTGGTCGTGCTGCAGCTGTCGCTTCCACTGCACTGTGCGGCCGCCGGAAGCGCATAGACGCTGCCAGCTATCATGGCGGCCACGATAAAGCGTGATCCTTTCATCTGCTAATCCCCTTGAGGACGTTTGGGCGCGGCCGCCGAATGCAACCGCGTGCCGGTGCTACCGGCACTAGGCAGACGAGAGGTATCTTGCGATGTCACACTGATTCGCTATCGGGCGGATTACAGTCCTGTAACTGAGGTTCAGACGGGTCTCTTGGAGAACGCCCTGCGCGCACTGGTAATTGAAGACGACGAAGCGATCGCCCGGCTCAACAAGCAGGTGCTCGAGACGGAGGGATTCGCCGTCACGGTCGGCGCCACTCTTGGCGAGGGCGAGCGGCTCGCCCTCGCCAACGATTTCGACATCATTGTTACCGACCTGATGCTGCCTGACGGCCACGGATTGACCGTCGTGAAATCAATTCGTGAACGGGGGCAGGCGACCCCGATTCTCGTCCTTACGGGCGTCGATACGATAGAAAGTACCGTCGATGCCCTGGAAAGCGGTGCCGACGACTATCTGAAGAAGCCCTATCGCGTAGAGGAGTTGCGCGCTCGCGTCCGAGCGTTGATGCGACGGGGTCAGTCTGCGACACCCGCTCAAATCGCCTCTGGCAACATCTCGATGCATCGGATGACCCGAGAGGTGGCGGTGGGTGGTCGGCGTCTCAGTCTGACCCCGAAGGAATTCACGCTCCTCGAGTACTTCATGATGCACCGCGGGAAGGTCATCCCACGCTCTGAGCTGCTCAGGAAGGTATGGCGGATCGACTTCGAGCCGGGCACAAACATCGTCGATGTGAACGTAGCACGTCTGCGGACGAAGCTTGCCGGCGCTGGAGCGACTTGCCGCATCGATGCGGAGCGTGGCGTAGGCTATCGATTCACTGAGAAATGAGCCCGACGAACGTCGGCGAGCACTAGCTGTCCAGAACTTCACGCATCCGGGTTGCGAGTGCCAGCGGCGTGAATGGCTTCTGGAGAAAGTGCGTTTTCGCCCTCAGAATGCCGTGACGGATGACCGCATCGTCTGTATAGCCCGACATGTACAGTACTTTGGTGTTCGGCTGCAAAGCTGCAAACTCCTCGGCAAGTACGCGTCCGCTCATGTCCGGCATCACGACATCAGTCAGAAGGAGATCTACAGGTCGATCAAGCCTGGCAGCGAGCTCGAGGGCAGCCTTGCCCGAAGGCGCGTCTATCACGTTGTATCCACCCTGCTCGAGCGTCCTTCGGACAATTCGTCGCACAGACTGCGAATCCTCGACAAGCAATACAGTTTCGGCACCACACGGCGATGACAGCCGGGGCGGCAGTTCACGGGTCGGCGGTGACGCCTCGGCCCACAACGGAAGATAGACCTTGAACGTTGCTCCCTTGCCGGGCTCGCTGTATGCCCAGACGAAGCCGCCGCTCTGCTTGACGATTCCATATACGGTAGCGAGGCCCAGGCCCGTTCCCTTCCCCGGTTCCTTGGTCGTGAAAAATGGCTCGAAGATCTTGCCCCGGATCGACTCGTCCATGCCCACGCCCGTGTCGCTCACGGCGAGCATTGCATAACGCCCGGTCGTCGCGGGCCAGTGCGCAGAGGCGTAGTCCTCGTCGAGGTCGACGACAGCTGTCTCGATCGTAAGCTTGCCGCCAGTGGGCATGGCGTCGCGGGAATTCACGACAAGGTTCATGATTACCTGTTCCAGCTGACCGGGGTCGATGCAAACGACGCAGGGCTGGGAACCGAATTGCGTCGCGAGCTCGATGTCCTCACCGATTAGATGTGTGAGCAGCTTCTGTGTTTGCCTCACGACGTCTTCGAGAACCACGACCTTCGGCTCGATCACCTGTTGACGGCTGAACGCCAGCAGCTGCCTGGTGAGAGTCGCGGCCGCTTCCGCGGCCTTTCGCACTTCCTCGAGGTCTGCCCGTCGCGGATCGCCATTGCCGAACTTGGCGAGCAACATGTCCGTGAAGCCCGTAATGACCGTCAACAGGTTGTTGAAATCATGCGCCACACCACCCGCCAGCCTGCCTACAGCTTCCATCTTCTGCGCCTGTCGGAACTGCTCCTCCAAAACACGCCTTTCGGTCAGGTCGCGCAAGGCGGTGATCCGGACCACGTTTCCGCCGATCGTCTGCGACTTCGCCGTCGCCTCGACTACGATCGTCTTGCCATCCCTTCGCCTGACGACAAGCTCGTACGTTCCTTCGATGTTCGCCGTAACGCGCTCATTGACCTCTTCCGCCGATTGCGGCGCGATGAGATCAACGACACGCTGGCCGACGACCTCGTTCTCGCTGTCGAAGCCGAGCATTTCGATCAATCCGCGATTCACCTCCCGGATGATGCCATCCTGCGAGACACAGATCGCGTCGAACGATGCCTCGGTGAGCTTGCGGAAGCGCTCGAGGCTTTCCTCCAATGCGAGTTGTGCTTCGCGACGCTCGGTTATGTCCCGTGCCACTCCGCTGATGCGATACACCTCCCCCTTCTCGTTTCGGATCGGCACCGCGTGCCAAAGCACCCATCGCGTCGTGCCATCTGGGTGAACGACTCGAAATTCGCTGGTGGGCGGATGCTCACCGAACTGCATGCGGACGATACTGGCCAGGAGGCGGTCCCGGTCGTCCGGGGGAATGGGGTCGAGGAATGACTCGGGGTCGTCATAAAGACTTTGCTGTGTGCGGCCCCAGATCTTCTCGTATGCCGCGTTGATGTACAGCGTCTGGCGAAACTGCGCATCCATTATGAAGAACACTTCGCTGATGTTATCTGCGAGCTGCAGAAAACGGTCGTTGGTCTCGCGCAGTTCCGCGTGGGATTTCTTGTGCGAGGTGATGTCGGTTTGCACGCCGAGGAAATGCGTTATCGCGCCGTGACGATCCTTCACCGGCGAGATCTGCACATCGTTCCAGTACAACTCTCCGTTCTTCCTGCGGTTCTGCAATTCTCCCCGATATCGTTTGCCGGACTTGATCGTTCGCCACAGCATCGCGTACTGTGCCACCGGCGTGAGGCCCGACTTGAGGACGCTCGGTTTCTTTCCGAGCACCTCGTTGCTCGTGTAACCGCTGTCGTCCGTGAACTTCTGATTCACGTACACAATCTTGCCGGCAACGTCAGTCATGATGACTGACGCGGGACCCTGATCTACAGCCAACGTCAACCAGCCGACCCGCTCTTCGTTGCGACGCTGTTCCGTCATGTCGCGATAGTTGTAGACGATTCCACCGACATTCGAATCATCCACCATGTTCGTGAACATGCCCTCCAGCAGACGCCAGGAACCGTCCCTATGAAGGAAATGAACGCTCACTTCAACTCGTTCCCCCGGCCGCCGCACGCTCGCCCGCAGTTGCCTGGTGACTAGCTCGTGTGCATCGGGCCGGATGAAATCGAACGCATTGCGGTTGACGAGCTCGTCGAGAGAATACCCCAGCACTCTCTCTGTGGCATGATTGCCGTACAGGATGCGCCCGTCCGTGCCGAAAACCGCAATCGCGTCCCAGCTGTTCTCAACGAGCGCGCGGAACCGCGCCCGGGTTGAGGTCGGTCGGACCTTGTTGGATATGGTCATGCGGTTGTTGCGAATGTTGCTGGAAGTGTGAAGTAGAAGGTCGCATCTCACCAAGTGGCCATTAGTGGACGACCAGAACACCAGCGAGATACGCGCGCGCTCGGGATTGGGTTACACGCCGATGAGCTGGTGTGTCGATGCGGGCGGCCGAGCTTCAGGCTCGCAGAGCGGCAGTCATTTCGACCCGGCGGCAGTGAAGGCGCTGTTGACTTGATCGCCTTATTGGCTGTGGGAATCCGCCACCCTGTTTCTGTCAGCAGAGCCCTCGGGATTGGTGGCCTTGCGTTGATACCGGCGCTTCATCCGCCTCAGCGCGATTCTTAGCTGGGCAGCTTTTGCGTCCACTGCCGCAGCCGACCTGCCAAGCTTTAGAGCGATGACCTGGAGCGACAGGTTCGCCTTGGCCAGATGCTCCAACTGGCTCAGCTCTTCGTTGGTCCAAGGCCTGCGGCTGCTCATGAGCGCACTGGGCAATACTCCACCGGGGGACACGGTCAACTGACCGAATTCCTCAGTCTACGGCGCCATTAAAAAAAAAGAGTGCCGGTTTTGTATACGCGACGTGTTGTTTTTATATCAACTCGCAGCTTAGCCCCCTCAGCGCAGCGTCGCCCGCTCCAGATAGACGGTCGTGCTGTCGCGCGCGGCAAGATATACCGTCGCGGCGGGACCGAATCCAACGATCGTCCGGTTCTCCGGAATCTGCACGCGATCGAAGATCTCACCCTTTCGGTTCACGACGTCGTAGACCGGCCCGCCGGGAATCGCCTTCGTCGGAATGGTCCTGATCCAGAGATTCCCCTCTGTGTCCGCGCGAATCGAGCCGGCAAAGAATGGCGGCTTGTAGTCCGGCAGCTCGCTCGCGGGAATGAAGTTGAGCTGCACTCCTGGTCCATTTCCGGCCCCGATTCTGGTGTTGGCACCGCCGCCCGGCCCGGGACCCGCGCCACCGCCCGGCGGGCCGCCGATGATCACCATCTGGGGCGCACTGCCGCCACCCACCGCACCACCGCCAATACCTCCGAATCCAATTGTCGGAGCATTGGCGCCGAGTCGCGCCCTGGCGGCCTTTAGCGAATCAATGAAAGCCGACTTGTCCTCATCGGTCAGCCGCTGCCAGTCGAAGGGAATCTTCGCCGCCGAGGTCCGCGTTCCATCACCGTTCACGAAATCGATGTGATAGTCGTGGCCGCGCACGAACGCCACCGAGCCGTCAGACAGCACCGCCCAGTCGTCGATTACCGGCAGAGGATTTATCTGAGTCGTTATCCTCATCCCTCCATTGTCGTCGCGGTTGATGTCGAATTTGATCTTCGGCGTCCTGATGAAGCCGAGCGTGTCGAGCTTGCGCGATGCGAGATCAATTCTCACAACGGCGGCCGAGTCCGGAATGTCTGGGGGCGTGAATGCACCGCCCGGTGATGGCGCGGGCCCCCGGATATTCGGCGGCGCACGATAGACCAGCCGCCCCGACGCATCGAAAGCCGCCGCACCAGTCGCTCCGTTCGCCAGCATCATCGCGTCCTGCGACCTCGGCACCGACATCACCCGCGCGATCTTTCCACTGCCGTCGATCACCAGCATCGAAAGCGAAGTCGGATCGACGAAGATCGTTGAATCTCCGCGATAGCTGATGAGCCCGCCGATGCGGCCGCTGTAGGCGTTCGCCGTCGCGCTTGTCGAGTCGGCAATCACGGTGAAGCCGGCCAGCGAAGGATCGAACAACAGCACGCGACGCTTCGCCATGTCGTTGACGAGTACGCGCCCGTCGGAGAGCTGGCGAATTCCGGCGATGCTGGAAAGCGCTTCGGTCGATTTGGCGGCTACCGCCCCGATCTGCCGGATGGGAGGACGCTGCTGCGCGCTTGCGAAAGATGCGGCAGCGGCGACGAAGCCCAGCGATGCAAGAACTGTGTTGACTCTCATGTTCGACTCGATGGTGAAGGATGAGGCATGAAGAGAATTGTGCTACTGTCGAATTATCGTGATCGTGCCGCCGCTACCGCTGGCGGCCGCGGTAACCATTATGTCTCCACCGCCGAACATGGGACCAATGCCGAAAGCGGAGTTCCCGGTGAATGTCGCTGTGCCCGAGCGAATCGACGCCAGGTATCTCGGCTCCAGATAGCTGGCGACGAAGGCCGGCAGCTTTCGGCGCTGTTCTGCGGTGAGCAGGTCCCTCACGGTCGGCACGATCTTCATCAGGAGATCCACCGTGGCTTTCCGTCCCTGCATGTAATGCTCGTACGCGGCCGTCTGGTCGTAGCTATTAGGCAGCTCCGCGAAATACTTCGCCACAGGGGTCCAGATCGCGTCGTTGCGGATGGTGTACATCCGGTTCAGCACTGCAATGCTGTCCGCCTGCGCGCTGGTCAGCCTCAGTGAGTCCTGCTG
>JBGPLS010000149.1:0-7841 GCA_041486565.1 Gemmatimonadaceae bacterium | reverse complement strand
GACGGTCAGATGGGCAACAGCGAAGTCGGCCACCTCAATCTCGGAGCCGGCCGCGTCGTGATGCAGGACCTGGTGCGCATCTCCGCGGCGATCGCCGATGGATCCTTTTTCCGCAATCCGGCTCTCGCCGCCGCATGCCGGCAGGCGAAGGAGCGCGGCCGGACGCTTCACCTGCTCGGTCTCATCGGCGCCGGTGGTGTTCACGCGATCGACACGCATCTGCTGGCGCTCATCGAGCTGGCGCGGCGCGAAGAGGTTCCCAGCGTCGCGATCCATGCCTTCATGGATGGCCGCGACACACTTCCCCGCTCCGGACTCGCCTACATGGAGGAGCTTCTCCGCAAGATCGGAGAGGTGAGGGATGAGACCTCGACCGTCGTCCGCGTTGCGTCCGTTTCGGGTCGCTACTATGCGATGGACCGCGATCGCCGCTGGCAGAGAACCGAGCTCGCATATCGCGCAATCGTGAACGGAACGGGGCCAAGCGCAACTCATCCGCTCGACGCGATCCGCGCGGCCTACGACGCAGGTGTCACCGATGAGTTCATCGAGCCGGTGGCGATCGTCGAAGACGGATCCTCCGTCGCTCCGATGCGCGATGGCGATGCTGTCATCTGCTTCAACTACCGGTCGGACAGGATGCGCCAGATAGTGCGTGCTCTGATCGACCCCGAGTTCGCCGGATTCGAAGTATCGGATGCGCCCAAGGTATCGGTCACGACTCTGACCGAATACGACAGGACGTTCGACGTACCGGTTGCGTTCGCGCCGCAGTCGATGGCGCGCATTCTCGCCGAGGTTCTGTCCGATAAGGGCAGGACGATGCTCAAGACCGCGGAAACCGAGAAGTATCCGCACGTGACTTACTTCTTCAACGGAGGCAACGAGGCACCATACAAGGGGGAGGAGCGAATCCTGGTGCCGAGCCAGAAGGTTGCGACCTACGACCTCATGCCTGAGATGAGCGCGCCGGGAATAACCGACGTTCTCTGCTCGGCGATAGACAGCCGCACGCATGACTTCATTCTCTGCAACTACGCCAACGCCGACATGGTGGGACACAGCGGATCGCTGCCGGCGACGATCAAAGCCGTTGAGACAGTGGACGCGTGCCTCGCGCGTGTCCTCGAGGCAGCCGAGCGCTCGGGTCTCCGTCTCTTGATCACCGCCGATCACGGCAACGCGGAGATGATGATCGACCCTGAAACTGGTGGCCCGCACACAGCGCACACGACGAGCCCGGTCCCGCTCGTCGCGATCGGGGATGACGGATTGAGCGCGCTGCGCAACGGCGGCGCTTTGTGCGATGTCGCCCCTACTATATTAGAAATGTTCGGCATGGATCAGCCCGGTGAGATGACGGGAACCACACTTGGAGACACTGGATGAAGCAACCGTTGTTCGTGTTGGCGTTGATTGCGGCAACGACACCCGCTGCCGCTCAGGTGAGCGTCGGATATCCTCCAGCGGCGAGCCCCTATCGCGACCTCGAGTACCACCAGGAGATGACTGTCTTCGGGGGTTACTTGAATGCGGCGGCCGATCCGGCGGGAGCGGCTCCAAAGGCGGCGCCGATGGCAGGCGTCCGCTATGAGGCCAACGTTGGCGGCCCTGCCCAGCTCGTATTGCGCTTCGCCGAGGCGCTCAGCGAGCGGAGCGTCGTCGATCCGACTAAGCCCGAGGCATCCCGCAGCCTCGGCTCGCGCAAGTGGCCGGTGTACCTCGCCGATTTCGGAATGTCGCTCAACCTCACGGGCCAGCGCAGCTTCCACGGGCTGGTTCCGGTGACGTACTTCGGCGTTGGAGTGGCTACGGACGCCGGAAAAAAGGTCGCCGAGGACCCGTTCCGACTCGGCACCACATTTACCCTTTCTCTGGCCGGTGGCCTGCGTTTCGTGCCGGGCGGCCGGTTTCAGATGCGGGTGGATGCGGGGACTTACATGTATCAGATCAAGTACCCCACGGCGTATTACATCCTTGCGTCGGATGACACGGCGGTCCTCAGCCCGAGCCAGGCCAAGAGCTTCTGGAAGAGGAACGGGGCCTACACTTTCGGGGTGTCCTACCTGCTCTTCCGGTAGATGCCAACTGCATACCTCACGCGTCGCGTCACGTTTGCCGCCGCGCACCGCTATCGTCGACCCGAATGGGATGACGAAAAAAACAAGGCTGTGTTCGGGGCGTGCGCGCGCTCCCACGGACACACGTACGTCTGTGACATCACCGTTCGAGGAGAGATCGACGAGCTGACCGGATTCGTCGTGGACCTGGGACTCCTCGACCGCGCTCTCGAGAGAGAGGTGTTCCAGAGGTTCGACCACAGCAACATCAACCTCGACGTGCCAGAGTTCGCCGACGGCGCGCTCGTGCCGAGCGGTGAGAACATCGCCCGTTTTATTTTCGAGCGCGTTCAGAGCGCGCTCGGCGCGAGGACTCGGGTGACGGCGGTGACGGTGGCAGAGGATGCTACCCTCAGCGCCACATACCGGATCGACTGAGTGACATCGACGCGAGCATCCCGCAGTGCGGCGACGTGCAGATTCATCGCCGGCCTCTGCCTGCTCGCTGGCTGCGCACCGGTGACACAGGCCGCCGGCGGCGGACCTGCCCCTTCGGTGAATCCGCTCGAGCGCCTCAGACATTCCCTGGATTCGCTCGCGTCGAATCCACAATTCAGAAATTCCCACATCGGCATTCTCGCGGTCAATCCGCGCACCGGCGACACGCTGTATTCGCGCAATGCCGGCAGACTCTTCATGCCGGCGTCGAACATGAAGATCGTCACCGGCTCGGTGGCGCTTGCGCTGCTCGGACCTGACTACCGGTACAGGACCGCGTTCGTGAGCCGCGGCGCGATCAGAGACAGTGTGCTCGACGGTGACCTCATTGTCATCGGCCGCGGCGACCCGACGGTCAGCAATCGCGCGCAACAAGGCGACGCCAGGAGCTGGATGCGTCGCGCCGCCGATTCCATCGCCGCCCGCGGAATCAAACGCGTTACCGGAAGCCTCATCCGCGGTGGAAACGCGTTTCCCGACAGTATCTACGGCTACGGGTGGGAGTTGGACGATCTGAGCGGCGACTCCGGTGCGCCGGTAGACGAGTTGCTGTACGACGAGGGAATGACAAAGACGCACCGGGTGATCGCCGGCCGCGATACTCTCGTCGATATAGCGACGCGGGCACCAGCCCGAACGTACCTCGAAGCGCTTTCCGCCGCCCTCACCGAACGCGGGATACTCGTTGGCGGGGGAATCTCCGACAGCACCGCCGACATTGCTGCACCACGAACCGACACGCTGTTCGTCGTTTCCTCTCCTCCACTGCGCGACATACTTCGCCTGTTCGAGAAGCCTTCGCAGAACCAGATCGCGGAAATTCTGCTGCACACCGTCGGCCTCGAGCAAACGGGCGTCGGCTCCGCCGACAGCGGCTCGGCAGTCGTCTCCCGGCAGCTCCTCGAGTGGGGCGCCGAGCGCGACGGATTCGTCGTGTACGATGGCAGCGGGATGTCGCGGCACGACCTGCTGTCGCCCGAGACGATCGTGCGGACTCTCGTCGCAATCGGGCGCGACACCGCCTTCTCCGCGTTCTACGAGGCGCTTCCCGTCGCCGGAGTGGACGGCACGCTCAGGTCCCGCATGAAAGCCACGCCCGCTGAGGGAAACATGCACGCGAAGACGGGCTCGCTCCAGTTCGTGCGGTCGCTCTCGGGTTACGTCACCGATGCAGATGGCGACCGCCTCGTCTTCAGTCTTCTCCACAACCATTTCACCGTCCCGGTTGACAGCGTCAGCCGCTTCCAGAACGACGTTGGAGCACTCCTCGCCGGCTACCGCGGCCGACGCCGCTGATGATTGCGGTAGGTGAAGCGAGCGCGAGAATCCTCGAGCGGATAAAGGCGCTCGACGCAGAGTCGGTTGATCTCGAGCGTGCGGCAGGAAGAGTCCTCGCCGGCAGAGTCGTGGCCGGGACGACGTCCCCGCCGTGGGACAATTCCTCCATGGACGGGTATGCGGTCCGAAGCGTCGACATCGTCGCCGCAGACCGGCAGCAGCCGCCGACGAGGCGCTCTTTCGAAGGCGGCGATCCACCAGCACTTCGCGTCGTCGCCACAATCGCTGCGGGGAGCGTCGCCGTCAGACCACTCGGCCCCGGCGAAGCGATGCGCATCATGACTGGCGCGCCGATACCGATCGGAGCCGACACTGTCATTCGCATCGAGGACACAGACGGCGGGACTGACCGCGTCGCGATTCTCGAGTTCCGTGACTTGCTCAGAAACGTCAGACGCGCCGGAGAGGATTTCAGGGCAGGCGATCTGCTCTTCGAGTCCGGCACCGAGGTGCGGGCTTCGCACCTGGGAGTTCTCGCATCCGCCGGAGTCCGCGCAGTCAGCGTTCGCCGCCAGCCTCGGGTCGCCCTCATCACCTCGGGCGATGAGCTCGTCGAGCTCCGCGATTACACGCCCGCCGCCGCCGGCTCGAGGATAGTGTCGTCGAATTCCTGGACCCTTCCCCAGCTCGTCCGTGACGCCGGCGGGTTGCCTGTGGACCTCGGAATCGCCACCGATACGCCGCAATCGCTTCGCGAAAAACTCGAGCGTACGACTGACTGCGATCTCATCATCACGTCGGCCGGCATTTCCGTCGGCGACCTCGACAACGTCCGCGCGGTGTTCGCGGAAATGGGCGGTGAGCTCGCGTTCTGGAAGGTGTCCATGCGGCCCGGCGCTCCAATGGCTTTCGGATCCCTGCGTGGAATTCCGTGGCTCGGCCTGTCGGGAAATCCGGTCTCGGCAATGGTGAGCTTCGAGATTTTCGGCCGGCCCGTAATACGAAAGATGCTCGGACACGAGAAGCTTCATCGCACTCTGATTCCCGTCCGGCTGGCCGAGCCGGTCGAGATCGCCGCGACGCTTACCCATTTTCTGCGGGCATCGGTTACGCGAGGTGCGGACGGCGAGTACGTTGCGCATCTCGCGGGCTCGCAGAGCTCTGCTGTGTTGACCGCGATGGCCCGTGCCAATGCGCTCCTTGTGGTGCCGGCCGACCGTCCCTTGAATCCTCCAGGAACGATGCTCAACGCCGTACCGCTTACCGACGACCTGCAAATGTCAGCGGAGCTGGGAATCCAGTGACCAGGACGATGCCTCCACTCGAGGAGCTCGCGGGTGCGCATCTCGTGTCGGCGCTCGAGAGCCGCTTCGACACCACGATAGACGATGTCCGGGTGGGAAATCGGACCTTCGGCATCCTGCACCCGAAGAACTCCGACGACTTGATCCGCGAGGAGGATTTCGTCGAGGACGAGCGCCTGCCGTATTGGGCTGACATCTGGCCGGCAGCCACGATTCTCGCGGCGCAGATTCTTGCCCGGCCGGGAAAAGGACGCCGGCTGCTCGAGCTCGGCTGCGGAACCGGCCTGGTGACGACCGCGGCGATGGCGTCGGGATATGAAGTGGTGGCGTCCGATTATTACACAGATGCCCTCGCTTTCACGCGCGCCAATGCCTTTCGTAACGTCGGTAAATCACCGGAAGCGAGAATGATGAACTGGCGGAGCTTTCCCCCAGCGGAGAGAGAGTTCGACAAGGTCGTCGCTTCCGACGTCCTGTACGAGCCCGAATACGCGAAGCTGCTGCCGGCGATCCTCAATGGCGCGCCGTCACTGCATGGCGTGGCGATGATCGCCGACCCCGGGAGAATTGGCGCACCGGAATTTCTCGAAGTGTGCGAAAACGTTGGTCTCGAGCTGCTGGCACAGAAGACCTTTCCCTTTTCAGAGGGCAAGATCAAGCAGGAGATCACGATCTACGAGCTGGGCCGTACTACATGAGGCGGTAGCGGGGACCGCTCTCTCCCTCGCGCGGCGTCCACCGCGGCCCAATGACGTCCGTCGCCTTGCAATCGATGCAGTTCGCGGGACTCACTACCAGGCGATCGCCATCCCGCTCGTAAACGCCCGCCGGACACATGTGCCGATAGAGTGTAGCCACCTCGGCGGGAATGTCCTTTCCAACTATCAGATGTGACGGAATGTCGTCGCGCGTGGCATTCCCCGACTTGAAGTTCGCGTCGAGCTTGCTGAAGGTGAGCTTGCCATCGGGTGTGAACGCGGTTTCCGAAACGACTTCGCGCGGAACCTTCGCGTCGGGCTCCGACTCGATCTTGCCTCCCGGAAATGCGCCGCGGGTGAGAGTCATCAGCGTCGCCTTGAATCCGCCGGCGTAGAGACCACCCTTCTGGAACGCCAGCCGCATGTTGCGGCGGCTGTACAAGTCGCTCGTGATGTAGCTCTTGTTGACGAGAGCGTCGTAACCGCTGAGCGCGTCAGCGGAGGTGTCGCCTTTTTTGAGTGCGCCGAAGATCGTACGCGCGGCGAAGATCCCCGACTGCATCGCGTAGTGAACGCCCTTGAGCGACGCGACCTCGACGAACCCGGCGGCGTCGCCGACGATGAGAACGCCCTCGCCATAGCGGCGTTTCGGAAGCGCATAGTATCCGCCCTCGGGAATCGTCTTCGCTCCCCACTCGACCATCTCACCCCCCTCGAGGTACTCCCGAAACAGTGGCGCGGTCTTGAGCCGCTGCAGCAGCTCGTGGACGTCGAGCGTCGTCCGCCGGTAGTCGAGCCCCACGACGATCCCGAGCGCTACGAGATTCGGGGTGAGCGGATACATGAAGCTGCCGCCGAATGCATCCTTCGGAAGCGGCCAGCCGAGCGTGTGGACGATCGCGTCCAGTGGCTTCTTCGTCTCCCAGATCTCCTTTACTCCGAGCGCGAAGATCTGTGGATTCTCGGAGCCGATTCCCTCCAACTGCATGAACGCCTGGGCGAGAGATCCCCGCGTCCCTTCGGACAGAACCGTAACCCGCGCCGAGACGTCAGTCGGCGCTGCGTACCCGCTGCCGGGCTTGCCGTCGCGACCGAGCCCGCTGGCCGCCGTGCGAACGCCGATCACCTTTGCATTTTCCATCACCAGCGACGCCACGGGAAAGCCGGTGAAGACGTTGATGCCAAGAGCTTCCGCCTTTTCGCCGAGCCACCGGACAATCTCGCAAATGGACGCGATGTGGTATCCGTGGTTCTGCATCGTCGGCGGTGTCGGGATGCGCTGGGCGCGGTCCCCCGCCATGAAGTAGACGCGCTCGTTGGTCACCGGCGCGCGGAAGGGAAAATCGCTGTCCTCGAGCTCCGGAAAAAGCGAGCGAAATGAGATCGGGTTGACGACCGCGCCTGACAGCGTGTGCTCACCCAGTCCGGAGGCTTTCTCGAGCACCGCGATTTGAACGTCGCCGAGCGAGCCTCCGGCTTCGTTGTCCGCCTTCACAAGCTTCGCGAGCTCGATCGCACCCGCGAGGCCCGCCGGTCCCGCACCGACGAAGACGACATCCATCGGAACCGCTTCGGCGTCGAGAGGCTCGCGTACTATCAGCCGCTCGGTGGGGAGGCGTGGCTGATAGTCGGCCGGAACCACTCTCCGCTCGCGGCCGCCACTCACCTAATGACCCTTGCGCGCTTCGCGTACCGCGGCGGTGAGCGCGGGTACGACCTCGAACGCGTCGCCGACGATTCCATAGTCCGCGACCTTGAAGATCGGTGCGTCCTTGTCCTTGTTGATCGCGACAATCGTGCGGGAAGTACGCATTCCGGCAAGGTGCTGCACCGCGCCGGAAATGCCGACGGCGATGTAGAGATCCGGACTCACAAGACGTCCCGTCTGCCCGATCTGGTCGCTGTGCGGCCGCCAGCCGTCGTCGGTGACAGCGCGGGTCGCGCCCACGGCAGCATTGCCGAATGCATCGGCGAGATCTTCGACAAGCTTGAAGTTCTCCGCG
>JBGPLS010000148.1:0-7844 GCA_041486565.1 Gemmatimonadaceae bacterium | reverse complement strand
CGGCGGGATCGGAATCGTCATCACGGACCCCAACGGCAATCCGCGGCCGGATGTGCGCGTGGTGGCGGTGCACGAGCCTTCGGGGACCACATATCAGACGCGGACCCGCGCCGACGGCAGGGCCACGATCCCTGGCTTGAGAGTCGGCGGTCCGTACAGAGTAGTCGCATCCTCAATCGGGATGCAGAGTCAGACGCAGCGAGATGTCTTTGTTACCCTCAGTCAGACAACGGATCTCCGGTTCGTCATGCGGGAAGCAGCCGTCCAGATCGGCGAAGTGACGATCACGGCCAGCGGTGACAGAATCATGAATTCCTCGCGGACGGGAGCGTCCACTTCGATCGGTCGGGACGCTCTTGCGACTCTCCCCACAGTTTCCGGAAAGCTCGAGTCTGTCGTTCGCCTGACGCCGCAGTCTGGCGGCTGTTCGGTTTCGACCGGGTGCACGCTGGCCGGGCAGGATGGCCGGCTCAACAACATCACGGTTGACGGATCCTCCTTCAACTCCTTCGGCCTTGGGGGTCAGCCCGGCGACAGAACGAACGTTGCCCCGATCTCTCTTGCCGCCATCGAGCAGCTG
Organism: Gemmatimonadaceae bacterium; assembly: GCA_041486565.1. GTDB lineage: Bacteria > Gemmatimonadota > Gemmatimonadetes > Gemmatimonadales > Gemmatimonadaceae > UBA4720. Next base: position 7,264 of record JBGPLS010000148.1, on the reverse strand, counting down.
CAGGTCAATATCGCCCCGTTTGACGTGCGTCAGGGGAGTTTCGTGGGGGCAAACATCAACACCGTCACGAGAAGCGGCACCAATCAGTTCCGCGGCTCGTTCGGCTACAATCGCCGCCAGCCAGGCCTTGTAGGAAAAAAGGCAGGCAATCTCGTCTTCGATCCGGGCAACTTCGAGCAACACACCGTTGGCGGTTGGGTGAGCGGTCCCATAATACAGAACAAGCTGTTCTTCTTTGGCAGCTACGAGAGTGAACCGCTGGCGCAGCCGGGGACGACATTCAGAGCCAATACCGGAAGTGAGACCGTTGAGGGAAACGTCACGAGAGTCCAGGCTTCCGACCTCGACGCACTCAGCACATTCCTGAACGACAAGTTCGGCTACGACCCTGGCCCCTACCAGGGCTACAACAACGAGAATCCAGCCACGCGATTCCTTGGAAAACTGGATTTCAACCTCAACGATGCGAACAAGTTTTCGTTGAGGTACAACCACCTCGATTCGAGGGCGGACATTCTGGAATCGAACTCCAATTCCCTGGGCAACCTCGGCAACAGGAGGACCAACTCCAACGCGCTGAACTTTTCGAATTCAAACTACGGCATGCTGGAGAACATCGAGTCTACCGTAGGCGAGTGGAATGCGATCCTTCCGGGCAACATGTCCAACAACCTGATCGTCGGTTATACCAGGCAGAACGAAAGCCGTCTGCCGAAGGGCGCCTTCTTCCCGCTGGTCGACATCCAGGAGGCAGGCCTGACCTATACCAGTTTTGGGTTCGAGCCCTTCACGCCTAACAATCTCCTGTACTACAACACGTCCCAGGTGCAGGAAAACATCACGAAGTACACCGCCAATCACGATCTGAGCGTTGGCTTCAGCTTTGAGAAATACCATTCCGACAACACGTTCTTCCCCGGTTCCCAGAGCGTCTACGTCTATAACTCACTGGCCGATTTTTACACCGACGCCAACGGCTTTCTTGCCGATGCGAACCGCACCACTGCTCCCATATCTCTCAACCGGTTCCAGGTTCGCTACAGCAACATCCCGGGCTCGGAAAAGCCGGTGCAGCCCATGGACGTCAAGTACGCTGGCGTCTACCTGGCGGACGATTGGCGTGCCAGCAAAGATCTGAAGGTGAATCTCGGTATTCGATTCGATGCTCCGTTCTTCGGGAACACGGCGCTCGACAACCCCAACGCAGATGCGCTTGTCTGGCGTGACGAGAACGGCAATTCGGTGAAGTACAACTCAGGGAAGCTCCCCGACGCAAAGTGGGCCGTCTCGCCACGAGTGGGAGCGAACTGGGATGTTCATGGGGATCGCACCACTCAGCTCCGGGGCGGCACCGGAATTTTCAGCGGGCGTCCGGCGTACGTCTGGATCTCGAACCAGATCGGTAACACAGGCATGCTGACCGGCTTCGATGATTTCAGTGGTACCACGGCGCGTCCATTCGACCCCGACCCCGACCGGTACAAACCAAGCACCATTACGGGAGCGCCCGCTAAAAGCTATGAGCTCGCCCTGACGGATCCGAGCTTCAAGTTCCCGAAGCTCTGGCGCACTGACCTCGGCATCGACCAGAGGTTGCCGCTGGGCCTGATTGGAACCCTCGAGTATATCTACAACCGTGATATTGACGGCATCTACTACATCAACGCCAACCTGCCCGCTGCACAGGGTACATTCATCGGCGCGGATAAGCGTCCGCGATGGCTGGGAACTTCGTGCAATAACCCGACTCCGGGCCCGTGCCAGAACCGCCTCAACAACGCCGCAGGCAACGTAGTGGCGCGTAACATCGTGATGAAGAACCAGAACGTGGGCCGCTCCTACAACATCAGCGGTTCCGTCGAGCGGCCTTTCAGCAATGGGCTCTTCGTCAAGGCTGCATACAACCACGGCGTTGCGAAGAACACCATCGATCCGGGCAGCATCGCGTCAGGTTCGTGGAATGGAAACCCGCAATCCGGCGATCCGAACGACCCGGGTCTTTCCTACTCGGCCAATTCTCCGGGCCACCGGTTCTTCCTGGCGACGTCATACCGGAAGGAGTACTTCAAGTTCGGTGCTTCCACGATCTCAATGTTCTGGGACGCCCACACGAATGGCAACACCAGCTACACGTACGCGGGTGACCTGAACGGCGATGGCGCCACCAACGACCTGATCTACATCCCCAAGAACGTGTCGGAGATGAATTTCGCTTCGTTTGCTTGTACGGCCTCTGTCTGCGGAACGGCTCGCACGGTCACCGCCGCCGAGCAGGCAACGGCGTGGGAAGCTTTCATTCAGCAGGACGATTATCTCAGAAGTCACCGGGGCAAGTACGCAGAGCGCAACGCGATATTCTTCCCGGTAGTCAAGCGAATGGATCTCAGCTTCGCGCAGGAGATATTCACCGATGTCGTCGGCAGGAGAAACAGTCTTCAGCTCCGAGCTGACATCGTCAACTTCGGCAATCTATTGAGCAAGAACTGGGGTCACGGTCAGCGCATCCTCGGTTCAAACGGTCAGATTCTAACCAACCAGGGCGTTGATGCTCAGGGAAAAGCCACCTACCGGCTCAAGATCGTCAATAAGGAATTCATCAACACCACGTGGGAGCCGACTGTCGGCAGGTCCGACGTCTACGAAGTGCGGCTTGGGATGACATATACTTTCCAATAGCCAGCGGTGACCCGCTCCTAGAGAGCGTTGCGGTCCCAAAGCGGGCACGGACTTTCGTCCGTGCCCGCTTTGCATTAAAACCCTACCGATGATCAACAAGCTCCTATCCGCGGTCGTTGCGTCGGCAGCTCTCGCAATGCCCGCCCGTCTCCTTGCTCAACACGTGGCGCCGGATTCCGCCGATTCCGCAAAGGTGCGCCTGCCACCGGTCACGGTCACGGCGAAACGGGAAGCGACCTCGATATTCGCCACACCGCTCGCCGTTACTCTTATCGGCAAAAGCCAGCTCGAGAACAAGCGCGGCTATTCGCTCGACGACGCTCTCTCTGCTGTTCCCGGAGTATTCGCTCAGTCCAGATACGGAACGAGCGACGTACGACTCGTCATTCGCGGATTCGGCGCGCGGGGAGCAGGCGACCGCTCGAACGCCGGAACATCGCGCGGCATTCGCGTCCTCATCGACGGCATCCCCGAGACCGAGCCCGACGGCCGCACGTCGTTCGACATGGTCGATCTTGCCGCGGCGAGTCGCATCGAAGTAGTGCGATCGAACGCTTCCGCGCTGTGGGGAAACGCGGGCGGCGGAGTAATCGATGTCTCGACGGTGCCCGAATTCGAGCGCCCGTTCGCAACCGCGCAACAAATGGGGGGCAGCTACGGATTTCTGCGCAGCGCGCTTCAGGGTGGAATGCGCCTCGGGCCCGCGGCGCTCGCCGCGACTTTCACAAACACCACTCAGGGGGGCTATCGGGCGCACTCCGACAGTCGGCGGGCCCTCCTCAACGCCTCAATCACCTCACCGCTCGGCGAATCCACCAACCTCGGGCTCTTCCTGACCGCCGCCAACGATCTGTTTCACATTCCCGGACCGCTGACGATGGCCGAGGCCCTTGCCGCTCCACGGAGTACCAACGAAACGTACGCCGCGCGTGATGAGCGCCGGTACAATCGCGTCGGACGAATCGGCGTTTCGCTCAGCCACGCACTCGACGAGTCGAGCTCGGTCTCGGGGATGCTGTTCGTGAATCCCAAGGTGCTGCAGCGCTCCGAGCGCGGTACCTTCCGCGACTTCAACCGCTATCACCTCGGCGGCAATCTGGTGTATCGGGCGGAATACGATCTGAAGCACGGCCTGGCCGGCGGCACCATTGTCGGCGCCGACGGCGCGTACCAGGATGGTACGATCCTCTTCTACTCGCTCACGAGCGAGGGCACGCGGGGCACCGACCTCCGTGACAACAAGGCCGAGGGCGCGTCGAACGCCGGTGTGTTCGTCCAGCAGGAGCTGCGGTTCGGGGAGCGGCTCGGACTCGACCTGGGCGCGCGCTGGGACCGCATCCGGTACGACTATCGGAGCTTCATCGATCCCCGACTCGACGCTGCGAAGACCTTCTCGCGTGTTTCTCCGAAAATCGGCGTCAACTATCGCCCGTTCCAGACGCAAAGCTTCTACGCCAACATCGGTGGCGGAGTCGAAGCGCCGGCAGGCAACGAGACAGATCCCGCATCCACATTCGGTCAGGATACGGTGACCGCGATCAATCCGCTGCTCGAGCCGATTCACTCGACGACCTACGAGCTGGGGACGAGGCAGCTGCTGCCGGTCGCCGGAGGAATGTTTTCGGCGTTCTCCTACGACCTCGCCCTCTACAATACGAATGTCACCAACGAGATCGTGCCTTACCGAGGCGGCCGCTTCTACTTCACTGCGGGGAAGGTCCGGCGCCAGGGCGCTGAGCTGGGCGCTTCACTGGTTGGACCGAGCGACCTCGAGCTCGCAGCCAGTCTTACGATGTCGCGCAACCGTTACATCGAGTACACGGTCGATTCAGTGCACTATGGCAGGCCGGGGCATCTCGCCGATTATTCCGGAAATGACGCTGCCGGAGTGCCAGGCATCTTCTACAGCGTGAGCGCCGGACGCGGGATTTCCGATGCAATACCGCTTCGCGTGCAGCTCAGTGTCCGCGGGGTCGGAGATTACTTCGTGGACGACGCCAATCTCGTGGAGGTTCCCGCGTACCACACCTTCGGAGCGACGGTGTCCACCGGAAGCGGAGTTCCTGTCGGAGGCGTGATCTTCAAGGCATTCGTGACTGTCGAAAATCTCGGTAACCGACGTTACATCGGCTCCGCGTTCGTGAATCCGGACGTCGTGAATGGATTGCCCGTGGCATTTGAGCCCGGATCCGGGAGGTCGTTCGTGTTCTCGATTTCGATCGGGCCCCGTACCCGCTAAGATCGGACCCATCCAGTTTGCGCGTAATGAGTTCCCCATCATCCCGTCGCCCGTTGTTCCGTTGTGAACAGGGAAACGGGTCAACGGAAGAGCTGGAAACTCAGGACGCGCAAACTGGATGGGTTGTTGAGGCGCGACGCACTAAGCCGAACAACTAGAAGATCGAGAGGTTTATGTACCGCCGGGGATTCTTCTTGACGTCCGCAAGCAACGAATCCATGTGCTGTATCAGCGCCCGTACATCGTTGTAAGCGCCGGGATCGTTCAATGCCAGGCCAACGCTGCCCGGCCCGCTGTTCACCTTGGCCACAACTGAATCGAGCTTGGCGCTGGTCTTCCTGAAATCGGCAGCCAACGCCGCCATGTTCGCTGACGTCTCACGGACATTCTTGAGCGTCGAGTCGATCTTCGCCGAATCGATTCCCGAAGTGGCGCGCCTGAACGACGCCTGTGTTGCTATCAGCTGCCGGTTCTGTTCAGCCGCGATGACCGCGAACTGCGCGACGAGACGGTTCATGCTCGCCACCAGCTCAGTGGAGCCCTTCAGACTTTGTCGAAGGTCCCTCACTCCGCCGGCCGCGACCAGCTCCTTCTGGAACGCGGTCGTTATCGCGTTCACCGACGTTGCGACGGAATCGGCCTTCGCCGTGACCTCGGCAAGACCCGGAGGCGAAGGCCCCACGGGCACTGTGTCTTCCGGCGGTATCGACTGGGGATTCGGCCCCTTGGGAGTCAGCGCGATCGCCATGTCGCCGAAGATTCCGTTCGGAATGACGGTCGCGACCGTGCCGCGCGGGACCTTGTACTCCTTCCCGATGCGAAACGTCGTCAGCACGGTTCCGTCGTTTCTGAGCTGGGCTCCGTCAACGTATCCCACGTTGACGCCGGCGAGGAGAACAGGCTGCCCCTGTTTCAGTCCCGACGACCACGGGAACTTCGCGTACAGCGCGTAGCCTTTCGACAATCCGCCGCGGGCGAGCCAGAGTGATCCGATGATGGCTACGATGATTGCTACGGCCATGACCAGCCCAACGAGTACGTCGTCGCGTTTCTTCATGCCTGGAGGTAGGGTGCGAGCAGGAGAGCGGTGAGCGCGTCGAGAACGAGAATGGCTACCGAGGTGATGACGACCGCCTGAGCGGTGCTTCGGCCGACGCCCTCGGCGCCGACGTTGGCGGTGTATCCCTCGTACGAGCAGAAGAAGGCGATCGCCGCGCCGAAGATCGTCGCCTTAATGATACTATAGACTATCTGGAACGGCGCGAACGCGAGGCGAAGTCCCTCGGTGAACGCCGCGCCCGTGACGTCGGTCGCGACGACAGCGGTGAAGTAGGCGGTGCCGACTCCAATCGCGTCGGCGAGAATCGTCAGGATCGGCAGCATCAGCACCGCCGCGATAAAGCGCGGCACCACCAGGTAGGCGACCGGGTCGTACGCCAGCGTCTCCAGCGCGTCGATCTGCTCGGTGACGCGCATCGTTCCGATCTCGGCCGTGATTCTCGCGCCGACTCGCCCGGTCAGCACCAATCCGGTGAGCAACGGTCCCAGCTCGAGGACTATGGACTGCCTCGAGATGAGGCCAACGACCGAGAGCTGGACTCCGCCGAACAGCTGGTAGCGCGTCTGAAACGCCGTCACCGCGCCGATGAAGGCGGCGACTATCGCGGCAAGCGGGACTGAATCCACCCCGATGTTGCGCATCTGCCGGATCGTCTCGCGCCCGTAGGTTGCGGGGTCGAGGAACCCGCGGCCGATGTCGCGCATGAAGTACCCGCGCTCACCGATCCGCCCGAAGAGAGACGACAGCGTGTCGATCAAGTTCTCACGCGCGCGAAGAGAATCAGCCCCAGAGTTCCGAAGAAGATACTGGGCAGCCACGCCGCGAGCTCGGCGGGAATCATCCCGTGACCCCCGATCGCCTTCGTCATCTGCACCAGCATCACGAAGATCACTGTCGTTCCGAGCGAGATGCCGACTCCATACGCCGCGCCGCCGCGCTGCGTGCTCGTCGCCAGCGGCGCGCCAAACAGCAGGATCACGATGCTCGTCACTGGAATCACGATCTTCAGCATCCGCTCGACCTTGAGCTCGTTGACATCGCCCCCCGATCTCTCCATCGCGTTGATGAATCGGCCGAGCTCGCGGTACTCCATGTCCGTCGGCGCGCGTGACGCTACTGTCAGCTCCTGCGGCCGCTCGATGAAGCGATTGTCGCGCATCGAATCGAAGTTGTAGGTGATGTTGTGCGTCGAATCGGTCAGGACGTGCATCGTACCCTTGGCGATTTTCCAGCCGGTATGCGGGTCGTAGTTCGCGGTTCCCGCCGAGATGATGTACGACGGATAAGCG
>JBGPLS010000147.1:0-7930 GCA_041486565.1 Gemmatimonadaceae bacterium | reverse complement strand
ATGAGGAGTGCCTTGACCCCGCTGGTTCCAATATCCAGACCAAGGAACAACGAGCCTGCCACGCTACCTCACTCCAAGAAGAAGTTCCATGGTGAGCTGGTCCAGTCGTTCGTAGGCATAACCACTGGCACGGAGGGCGTCGAGATCGAACAATTCGTCTCGGAGCGACAGCGCCCGTTCAGGGGTGAATCTCAGTCGCGAGCCTGGAGCGGCTCCGCGCTCGCCAAGCTCGCGCAAGAGACCCTGAATCTCGGAATCGGCATTGAAGCCGGCGACCTTCTCCTTGAGGATGAGGTATGTGCGCATGCTTCCCGCAGCAAAATCCCACACTCCCGCGTCATCCTCGGTGCGGTACGCGTGGCTGTCGAAGTGCTTCATCCCGTCCCACTTCGCGTCCTCGAGCAGCTTGACGAGAAAGAACGCGCCCTTGATGTCCTCGCTGCCGAAACGGAGATCCTGGTCGAAGCGGCCGGGTTTCTGACCGTTCAGGTCGATATGGAAGAGCTTTCCCGCCTCCAGCGCCTGCGCCACGCCGTGAGAGAAGTCGAGGCCCGCGATCGTGTCGTGCGCAACCTCGGGATTCACTCCCACCATGGCGGGATCGTCGAGCGTATAGATGAAAGCCAGCATATGACCGATGGTCGGCAGGAAGATGTCTCCGCGCGGCTCGTTGGGTTTGGGCTCGAGCGCGAACCTGAGCAAGTATCCCTGCGACTTCACATATTCGCAGAGAAAGTTCAGGGCGTCGCGGAACCACTTGATCGCCTCCTGCACATTCTTGCCGGCGTTCGTCTCGCTTCCCTCGCGCCCGCCCCAGAAGACGTAGGTGTTGGCGCCAAGATCCACACCCAGGTCGATCGCGCGCATTGTCTTCTGCAGCGCATAAGCGCGAACCTTGGCGTCGTTGCTCGTAAAGGCGCCGTCGCGAAAGACCGGGTCGCTGAAAAGGTTTGTCGTCGCCATCGGCACCTTCATTCCGCTGTCGGCCAGCGCCGACTTGAACTCGCGAACGATCCTGTCCGCTTCGGCCGCCGGGGTGTCGCGCGGTATGAGGTCGTTGTCGTGCAGATTCACACCGTAAGCCCCCAGCTCCGCGAGCTTCTGCACTATCCGCACAGGCGACATCGGCGGCCGCACCGGATCGCCAAAAGGATCCCGACCTGGATTGCCAACCGTCCACAGCCCGAAAGTGAAATGGTGCTCCGGACGGGGTCTGTACGCGTCCCCCGCGGCTGGATGGGTCATGACGAATTCTTCTCCCTCAAAACGGTTACCGGGTACCGGGTACCCGGTACCGGCACTAGATGCTGTCGCACCGCGGACGACGGGGGTCAGCCGGGCAACGCACCCTCATATAGTAGTCAAGCGAATGGGCGGGCTTCTCGTACCCATTGGGAATCGGCTTGCGTGAGAAGGTAGCGAAATACCGGAGCGCTGCATCACGCCACCACCTTGCCTCACGCTCCTGGATGGAGGCCCGCGATTGTCAAGGTTGAAGCGTCGCCAGGTCTATCACAAAGCGATAGCGGACATCGCTTCTCAGCACCCGTTCGTAGGTGTCGTTGACCTGCTCGATCCCCACCAGCTCGATATCTGACGCGATTCCATGCTCGTCGCAGAAGTCGAGCATTGCCTGAAGCTCCTTCATCCCGCCGATCATCGAGCCGGCGAGCCTTCGGCGCTGATCCACCAGCGTAAAGGCCGACACGGGCCCGGGATCGGGAAGTCCCACCACGCACATTGTCCCGTCACGGCGGAGCATCCCGAGGTAGGCGTTGTAGTCGTGCTTGGCGGAGACGGTGTCGAGTATGAAGTCGAACTGCCGCGCATTTTTCTCGAGGGCTCGAGCCTCCGATGTGGCGACGAAGTCATCGGCGCCCAACCGAGCCGCGTCTTCCCTCTTCTTCGGCGAGTGGCTGACGACAGTCACGTGCGCGCCCATGGCGCTGGCGAGCTTCACCCCCATATGACCCAGGCCACCGAGCCCGACAACGGCGACGCGGTCACGCTGCTTCACACCGAAATGTCTGAGTGGTGAGTAAGTCGTGATTCCCGCACAGAGAAGTGGCGCTGCGCGATCCAGTGGAATGCCTTCGGGAATGCGAACGACGAACCGCTCGTCCACCGTGATCCGCTTCGAATAACCGCCGTGCGTCGGCGTCGTGCCGCCCCGCTCATACGCGTTGTACGTGCCCGTCATTCCCTCTACGCAGTACTGCTCTTCTCCGGCCGCGCACGCCTCGCACTCCCGGCACGAATCCACCATCACACCCACGCCGACCGTGTCACCCTCCCGCCAGCGCGTCACTTTCTCGCCGACTGCCGCGACTGTGCCGACGATTTCGTGTCCCGGTACCATCGGGTAAATCGAGCCGCCCCACTCGTCGCGAACCTGGTGGATGTCGGAATGGCAAACGCCGCAGTAAAGAATGTCTATCAGGACATCGCTTGCGCGGGGCTCTCGCCTTTCGATCGAATACGGTGCGAGCCGGGAACCGGCGGACATGGCCGCATAGGCTGCAGTCTTCATCGACTCGTCACCACGTCGATTCTCTTTCTGAGCCGGATGTCCGACGATGACGCGCCGATCTCGACCTCCACCGGCTCGCTCTCCACCACCCAGCGATGCGTGGCGGCATCCCAATAGGCGAGCGAGGATGCGGCGAGCGGGAACGTCACCGTTCTGGTCTGCCCAGGCGACAGCGCGACGCGCGCGTAGCCCCTCAGATCGCGCTTCGGCCGGGCGACTTTGGAGCCGAGGTGCCGAACGTAGAGCTGGACGACTTCGTCCCCCGCGCGCTTTCCCGTGTTGGTGATGTCTGCACGCACCGTGATCGTCCCATCCGGGCTGAGCGACGGCGCGCTGGTGCGCACCTTCGTGTATCGGAACGTCGTGTAGCTCAGGCCGTGGCCGAATGAATAGAGGGGCGTGCCCTCGAAGTAGCGATAGGTTCGGCCGGCCATGCGGTAGTCCTCGAACGCCGGAAGGTCGGTCACGTCCTTGTAGAAAGTCACCGGCAGCCGGCCAGCAGGATCGTAGTCTCCGAATAGTACGTCAGCGATCGCTGTTCCTGCAGCCTGCCCGGGATACCACGCTTCGAGAATCGCGGGCACGTGGTCCTGCGCCCAGTTCACCGCCAGGGCGCTGCCATTGAGGAGTACAAGAATCGTCGGCTTTCCCACCGCGACTACACGCTCCATCAGACGCTGCTGCGGCGCGGGGAGGTCGATGCGCGTCCGGTCGCCGCCGCGGAACCCTTCGATCTGAACCGGCATCTCCTCCCCCTCCAGGCGCGAAGTCAGGCCAAGGAAGAGCACTACGGCGTCTGCCTCCCGCGCCGCCTTCAGCGCTTCTGCTTCCAGCGGCTCATTTGGAGGCGACCAGACGAGCTGAAGCTGGGCGTCGCCGTAACTCTCCTGCGCATCGACTCTCAGGCGATAACTCCGGCCTGCCTCCAGTTGCAGTGGCGGGCTCTGTGCCATCCGTGGATCGGGAAATTCCCCGTCGTGTGTTGGATAAATCGATCGGAACACGACGCTGTCGTCGAGCAGAAGCGCGAACTTCATCGTCCCGATGAGCCCCAGGTGATACGTGCCGGTATGCGAGGCTCGCAGCGTTCCCATCCAGCGCACTCCGAAGTTGTCCGGATCCATTCCCGCGCGTGGCGCACCATCGCGCCAGGCCACGCCGATCGTTGAATCAGTTCCGCTGAACAACGGGGCTCCGTCCATTGCGCGGGTGCTGAAGTATTCGACCCGGAGTCCGGGCCGTCCATCGGGCGTTTGAAACACGCCGTTGCCAACCCTCTCCAGCACGGGAAACCCTTCGGCGAGATCGGATCCGCGGGCGTAGATGACGCGCGTATTCTTCGACACGGCCTCGCGGATTCCCCTGAGCGGCGTGACGGGATCGGCGGGCTCTCCATTGTAATTCCCCAGCAGCATCCTCGGCTGGTCTGCATTTGGCCCGATCACCGCTATCGTCCTCAGGGTTTTCCGGAGTGGCAGCGCGCCGCGATCGTTCTTCAGAAGCACCATGGACTCTCTGGCCACCTGCCGCGCGAGCGCCCGGTGGGCGGCGTTGTCGAGAATCGAGAACGGAGTCTTCGCCCAGCGCACGCGCTCCGGCGGATCGAAGAGTCCGAGTCTGAAGCGGGCGAGAAAGAGACGGGTGACGGACGTGTCTATCTGCGCTTCCGTTATCAGCCCCTGCTTCACCGCTTCGATGAGGTTCGGGTAGTACACGCGACCGCAGTCGAGGTCAGTGCCCGTCTTCACCGCGAGCGCCGATGCTTCCGGGCCCGTCTGAACGATCTTGTGACGGAGATAGATGTCGTCAATGGCGCCGCAGTCGGACACAACGTACCCGCGGAAATTCCACTCGCCACGAAGAATGTCCTTCAACAGCAGGTTGCTGCCGCACGCTGCCTTGCCATAGATCCGGTTGTATGCGCACATCAGCGAGTACGCACCGCCTTCGCGTATTCCCATCTCGAAATGCGGCAGATAGCTCTCGCGCAAGTCTCGCTCGCTCACCACCGCATCGAACTCGTGCCGCGCCGGCTCGGGGCCGCTGTGCACGGCGAAATGCTTCACCGTGGCGATCGTCTTGAAGTATTTCGGGTCGTCGCCCTGGAGGCCGCGGATGAACTGCACGGCCAGCATCCCGGTGAGAAACGGATCCTCTCCGTACGTCTCTTGTCCTCTCCCCCAGCGGGGATCGCGGAAGAGGTTGATGTTGGGCGACCAGAAGGTGAGCCCCTGGTAGCGGCCGTGGCTGTCATGGCGGATGTACTCGTGATACTTGGCGCGCGCTTCGTCGGAGATGACACTCGCCGCGCGAAACATCAGCGGGTCATCCCATGTCGCAGCGAGTCCGATCGCCTGCGGGAAAACCGTCGCGAGCCCGGACCGTGCGACGCCGTGAAGCGCCTCGTTCCACCAGTTGTACGCGGGAATCCCGAGTCGCTCGATGGCCGGGGCGACGTCCTTCATCTGCGAGACTTTCTCGTCGAGCGTCATCCGCTTGACGAGATCGCGCGCGCGCTCCTCGAAAGTGAGGTCAGCGGCCTCGGCAGCGGTGCGAAGCCGAGCCATATATGCGGTTCGCTCTTCCGGAGTCATCCGCTGGAAATTGGGCGACTGGGCAGCGGCGGCGCCGTGGATCAGGAGGACCAGGAGGACCAGGAGGACGACCGGACTCATCTTCACCATTTGGCGAAAACCTGATTGCGAAGATGATAAGATGAGTTGGATTGTCCCCAAGCTCAACCGACCGGCTGCCACTCCCTCGTTTCGGCGGAGCGAAAGAGCGCGTCGATGACGGCCATGTTTCCGATGGCGCTCTCGAGAGGGACCGGGACTTTTCCCACGCCTCTGACTGCCTCCGAAAAGCGGTCCGCCTGGAGCGAGTACTGATCAATCGGCGGGAAGGTGATCGTCTCGATCCCACCTCCGACAAGGTCGCGCCCGTCGTCGACGAAGATTCGACAATCGCCATCTGATGGCGCGTTGAACGGAATCTCCACGGCGATGCGCCCGGCGGTTCCGAATATCTGCATCGTCTGATAGGGCACGAGCTGACCGCCGCAGCTGAAAGTCGCCTGGCCAGTCTCGAAGCGGAGCATCGCTGACGTCATCCGGTCCACTTGCATATCCGGATCGCGCTCGATGAGCGACATCACCTCAACCGGCTCGGCCTCGAACAGCCACCGCGAGATGGTGATGGGATAACACCCGATGTCCATCAGCGCTCCGCCTCCCCACTCCGGTCGGCTTCTGATGTCGTTCGGATCGCGGCGATAGTAGCTGAAGTGCCCCGTCACCAAACGCAGCTCGCCGATTCGTCCCTCCGTTATCAACTCCTTGACCTTGTGCCACTGCGGGTGCGTCCGGACCATGAACGCCTCCCCGATCAGGACACCGGTCTTGTCGCGAGCGGCGAGAAGATCACGCGCTTCACTCGCCGAAAGTGCGATTGGCTTCTCACACAGCACATGCTTGCCGTGCTCCGCGGCGCGGATCGACCACGGCACGTGCAGATGATTGGGCAGCGGATTGTAGATCGCCTCTACTTCGGGATCGTCGAGCAGCTCTTCGTACGAGCCGTACGCTCGCGGGATCCCGAGGCGGTCGGCCGCGGCGCGTGCTTTCGACTTGTCGCGCGATGCAATGGCGGTGACTCTGGCCAGCTTACTCTTCTGCATCGCCGGAATGACTGTCTTCACTGCGATGTTGGCAACGCCAAGAACGCCCCAGCGAACCGGAGGGACGCCCATCACGTTGCCGGCGAGGCGTTGACCGCAGCCGTCTGCATCCGGGGAACCAGCAGATGGAAGAGGAGCAGGGCCACCAGATATGCGGTGCCGGCGATGCCGAAGATCAATCCGTAGTTCGACCGGCTCACGTCGAGCAGATAACCCGTCCCGCGCTGGACGAGCATGCCGGCCATCGCACCCGCGAACCCGCCGATTCCCATCACCGAGGCAACTGCTTTCTTCGGGAACATGTCGCTGACGCTGGTGAACAGATTGCACGACCAGGCCTGGTGCGCCGCCGCCGCGAGACTCACCAGCGCAACCGCCACCCACATGTTGGGAGCACCCGGCGCGAAGATCGTCGGGACAACGAGCATGGCAGCGATGAGCATCGCCGTTTTGCGGCTGCGATTGACGGTCCATCCGCGTTTGATGAAGAGGCCGGAAAAGTATCCGCCGCCGACAGAGCCGATATCCGCCACCACGTAGATGACCACCAGCGGAGCCGCAAGGCCAGCCAGGTGAACGCCCCACTTGGCATCGAGAAATTTCGGCAGCCAGAAGAGATAGAAGTACCAGACAGGGTCGGTCATCGCTTTGCCGACGACGAACGCCCATGTCTGTCGGTGAGTCAGTAATGCGCGCCACGGTATGAACCCAATCTCATCCGGCGGATCGCTCCTGATGAATGCGAGCTCCGCGGCCGACACGCGCGGGTGGCGCTCGGGCTCGCGATAAGCGAGCAGCCAGAAAGCCAGCCAGACGAATCCGAGTGCGCCGGTGGCAATGAACGCTTCCCGCCATCCCCAGGTGATGGCTATCCAGGGGACGAGAAGCGGCGCCACGACCGCGCCGACGTTACTCCCTGCATTGAAGATCCCGACTGCCAGCGCGCGCTCACGCTTTGGGAACCACTCGGCGACGGCTTTCACCGAGCCGGGGAAATTTCCCGATTCGCCGAGGCCGAGCATGGCGCGAGCGATTGCGAATCCGCCAGCCGTCCGCGCCAGAGCGTGTGACATCGCCGCGAGGCTCCAGACGACTATTGCGGCAGTGAATCCGCGCCGGACGCCAATCCAGTCGAGCATGCGCCCCACACCGAGCATGCCAAATCCGTAAGCGAGACTGAACCACGACACGATTGCGCCGTAGTCGGTCTCGGTCCAGTGAAGCTCACGCTGGAGAGTCGGCGCCAGGATGCCGAGCACCTGACGGTCTATGTAGTTGATGCTGGTTGCGGCGAAGAGCAGCGCCACGATGGTCCACCGGTAACGGGTGCGTGCCGACCGCACGGCTGCGCCGCTATCGCTGAACGCGGCCACTGCCATCTCCTTCCAGCAGCTTTTGCACCTCCGCGGCGCTGACACGGTTGAAGTCACCGCTCACGGAATGCTTCAGACAGCCGGCGGCCGCGGCAAACTCGAGAGCGCTCGCGTCGCCGCCACGCGTGAGCAGCCCGAAGATCAGCCCCGCCGCGAATGCATCGCCGGCGCCTACGCGGTCCACGATGTCGGTGATCTCATAATGACGGCTCACCAGAAAGTCCTTGCCGTTCCACATGCACGCCGACCAACCGTTCTGGTCGGCGTTCCTGCTCTCACGCAGCGTGATCGCCTGCTTCTCAATGTTGGGAAACTGTTCGACCACGCGAGACGCGAGTGAGCGGTAGGCTT
>JBGPLS010000146.1:0-8034 GCA_041486565.1 Gemmatimonadaceae bacterium | reverse complement strand
TGACGATTGGAATGCTGGCTGAATCAGAGGTCTTGATGCTGACCGACGCCGGGGCAAAGTGCTGATTCACGTCGATCGGATGATCGAACACCAGCTCGAGCGTCACGGAATCCCTGAGCGCCATGCTTGCCAGACGAGCACCCACCGAATCGTGGGGAAATGGGTAGAGCTCCACACGCGCGGCGTTCGTCAGTTCGACTGTGGCCGTGTCCCATGCTTCGCGGGGATCCAGCCCCTTGTTGTTGTTTCCATCGAGTATCGCGCGAACGCGATACTGACCCGGCGCCATCGTCGGAAGCAGGAAAGCGCCGGTAGAATCCGCCACCGTCACGAAGACAGTCGAGGTATCTGCCGTTGGCCGCGCCTCGACGAATGCGCGGGGCGCCAGAGCTCCGGTCAGCCAATTGAAGACGATGCCTGACAGAATGGAATTCGGGATCGTCGGCCCGGTCGAGAAGATCACGACTGCACCCGTCTTCCGGACGTTGCCGCGAAGATCGGTCATCCCCGGCAGCATCGTGATCGTGTACGCCGTATTGGGGCGCCACCCGCGATGCGGGCGCACCGAGACCGACGAGCGATGCCAGGACACGTTCGGCGTCCCGTCCCTCGGCGAGATCAGAAAGAGCCCTTCGAGCGACGGGGCGCCCGCCGGACGCTCGCTCACCACTTCGTCGAAGCGAAAGAGAATTTCAGGCGGCTTGACGGCGACGCGCCCACTGTCGGGAGCGACGCTGACGATTTTCGGCGCCGTCGTATCGACCGGCCCTCCAGGGGGAATTCCGGGTGACGCGCACGCCTCCGATGCGAGGATGATTCCGCTCGTGAGGAGGAGGGCGGGGAAGGGACTCTGCCGTTTCAGCTCCCGCAAAGCGCCCTCACCTTTTCAGCGAGCTGGCCGCGCCTGCGTGTCCACTCCTGCTCCTTCTGCCTTTCCGATTCGATTACCTCAGCGGGCGCGCGCCCGGTAAACCCGGGATTCGCGAGTCGCGCCGTGAGCGAGGCAAGCTGTTTGTCGAGCTTGGCAAGCTCGGTTGTCGCCTTGGCGCATTCCCTGTCGATGTCGATGACGCCGGAAAGCGGAACGAACAGCCTCGACCCGTTGCCGAGGAGAATGAGTGCGCCCTTGCCGTCGCCCTCTGCCGCCGCTGATTCTCCACTCATCTTCACCATCTCACATCGCGCGAGCCGCTGGATGAGCTGTGTCTCCTCGATGAGGATTGCCGATCCGTCCGCGGTCGCGCCACCAGCATCCGGAAGCAACTGAGCCGTGATCTGGTCACCGGGCGAGATCGCGTACTCGGCGCGGAGCTGCCGAATCGCATTGATCGCCTCGCGGACAAGCTCAAACTCCCGCTCTTCTCCGTGCGCTGGATCGATCGCCGGCCACGCCGCCGTCGCGATGAACCCAGGCGTCGCATCATCCGCCTCGAGTGGCAGCCGCCGCCACAATGTCTCGGTGATGAAGGGTACGACAGGATGCAACAGCCGAAGCGCGGCACCGAAGACGTGCACCAGGACCGCGCGCGCGACCTCGCGATCTTCACCACTTCCGGCAAGGCGCAGCTTCACCGCTTCGACGTACCAGTCGGCGAGCTCGTTCCAGACGAAGCGCCGCGCCGATTCCACGTACTCGCCGAGGCGCAGTCCGGCGCGAAGCTCGTTCGCTTTCCAGACACCACCCTGCGGGCGCGCCGGCCCAAGGGCGGCATCGCATTCCGAGATTGCCTCGTTCAGGCAGTGCAGGATCCAGCGGTCCGTCCGGGCAAGCGTGCCGGGGTCGAGAGCGGCAACAGATTTCACCGTGCCGGTCCCGACGTTCGAGAGAAGGAAGCGGCCGATGTTCCACAGCTTCGTGGCGAAGTTGCGCCCGGGAGCGAAGGATTTCTCGAGGTCATTCGGATCGAGCATCAGGTCGGCGCCCATGCCAAGCCCGCTGATCACGGTGTAGCGCAGCGCGTCCGCGCCATAGAGCGCGATCACGTCGAGTGGATCGATGCCGTTTCCGAGCGACTTCGACATCTTGACGTGCTCGAGGTCACGCACCGTGCCGTGAAGGTAGACCGTATGAAATGGCGCTTCGCCCATGAACGCGAAGCCGCCCATGATCATCCGCGACACCCAGAGGAACAGAATCTCGGGGGCGGTGACGAGGTCGTCAGTCGGATAGAACGAGGCCAGATCAGACGTACGATCCGGCCACCCAAGTGTCGAGAACGGCCAGAGCCACGACGAGAACCATGTGTCGAGCACGTCGTCGTCCTGGCGGACGGGACCTCCGCACTTGGTGCAGCTCTCCATGTCCTCTCGACTGGCGATGACCTCGCCACATGCGTCGCAGTACCAGACTGGTATGCGGTGTCCCCACCAGAGCTGGCGCGAAATGTTCCAGTCGCGAATGCCCTCCATCCAGTTGATGTACGCCGCTTCCCACCGCTCGGGCAGCAACCGGATGCGCCGCTCGCGAACTGCGGCGAGGGCGGGCTCCGCCAGCGGCTTGATTCTGACGAACCATTGATCTGAAAGGCGCGGCTCAACGACTGTGTCGCACCGGTAGCAATGACGGACGGCGTGACTATGTGGCTCGACCTTCTCGAGCTGGCCGAGCTCGCGCAGCATCTCCACGACTTTCTCGCGCGCCTCGAAGCGGTCCAGGCCAAGTAGTGAACTGGGCACACGATGGTCCGCCTCCGCGCCGTTGTCCATTCGCCCCTCGGGCGACAGAATCACCGGCATCGGAAGATTGTGGCGTCTGCCGATCTCGAAATCGTTCGCATCGTGGGCCGGCGTGATCTTGAGCGCGCCGGTTCCGAACGCGGGGTCCACTCCCTCGGCGTCGGCGATGATCGGGATCTCGACGTTGGCGATCGGGAGAAGCGCTTTTCCGCCGATTACGGTGCGATACCGCTCGTCATCGGGATGAACGGCAATCGCGACGTCGCCGAGCATCGTTTCGGGGCGTGTGGTGGCCACCGTAATCCAATCCGGCCCGGTCGTTCCCGCAGGCGCGATCACGCGATACCGGACGTGATAGAGATTTCCAGGCTCCTCTGCGTGCTCCGCTTCCTCGTCACTCAGCGAAGTCAGGCAGCGAGAGCACCAGTGAATGACGCGATGACCGCGGTATACGAGTCCCCGCTCGTAGAGCTGGACGAACGCCTCGCGGACGGCGCGCGACAGCTCGGGAGAAAGCGTGTAAGCGGTCCGGTTCCAGTCGCAGGAAGCGCCGAGCGCCCGCAGCTGCTCGAGTATCGTACCGCCGGTCTCGCCCACGAACTCGGTTGTCCGCGCGACGAAAGCTTCGCGTCCGATGTCGAATCTCGTCTTGCCCTCGGAAGCGAGCTGCTTCTCGATGACGTTCTGCGTCGCGATTCCGGCGTGGTCGGTGCCGGGCACCCAGAGCGCTTCGTCTCCGCGCATCCGCCGCCAGCGGACGATAACGTCCTGCACAGTGTTGTTGAGACCGTGCCCCATGTGCAGAACCGCCGTCACATTGGGCGGCGGCATCACGATCACGAATGGCTCGCGGTCACCTCCCGAGCGTCGTGATCGGCGGAGGTC
The DNA here is from genome assembly GCA_041486565.1 of Gemmatimonadaceae bacterium. Classification (GTDB taxonomy): domain Bacteria; phylum Gemmatimonadota; class Gemmatimonadetes; order Gemmatimonadales; family Gemmatimonadaceae; genus UBA4720. The sequence goes on along the minus strand of JBGPLS010000146.1, from coordinate 4,473 downwards.
GGCAGTAAAGACGCCTGCCTCCTCCCACTCGCGATACGTGGCGCTCTCCGTCGCCGCGGGGTCGTACTGCGTTCCTATTTCCGTCATCGATGCCATCTGTACCGTAAAGATCCAATGTGACAGGGCAACTTAACGGGCATGAAATGCCGGTGTAAGACCTGTTACTTGTTGCCTGTCGTGAGGTTCATCGTCAGACAGTGAGGGCGGGGAGGCATTCGACAAACCGGCAACTTCGCACGAAACACCTCCGAGGGACTGATGAACGAGGCGCAGATTTACCCGCGCATCCGGTGTGGCTTCACCATTCCCGAGCTGGCTGTGTCGGTAGCAATCGTCGCAGTCGTTGCCGGGATCGCATTGCCCCGAGTCAACCTCCACCAGTTTCGCATCGAGGCGGCGGTGCGCGTTATTCAGACGACTCTTCAGCAGGCCGAGCGTGAGGCGGTGAAGCGGCAGCACAACTTCGTCGTAAGCTTTGACGTGGCGGGCAGCCGGTTGCGAATCCTCGACGACCTGAACAACAACAGCGATGCCGACGCCGGAGAGCGAGTCATCTGGAAGACGCTCGATGACGGCGTGAAGTTCGCGACTCCGCCGATTGGCTTCGGTGGCGGCGTCGCGCAGGCGATCGCCGGCACGGACGTCAAGACTGTGAATGGAATGCCGAGCCTGATCTTTCGCCGGGATGGCGCCGCGAGCTCGGATCTGCAGTCCTTCATTACGTCGACGAGAAGCGTTTCGACCGACTTCCGCCTGTTGTCGATTACCCGCGCAACCGGCCGTGTAGACTGGTACAAGTACAACGGCAGCACCTGGAAGAGAGGCTCGATATGAGGCTGACTTGCGGGAAGATCCGTCCTGACGAGCGGCCCGCGAAGGCCGGCATCACGATGGTAGAGGTGGTCATGTCGATCAGCATCCTTACCGCCTGCCTTCTTTCGATGGGAGTTTTCGTCGGCAAGTTTGCGAAAGCCACCCGGGTCATGAACACACGGAACACCGCGAGTGAGCTCGTCGCCGATCGCATCGAGGAAGTAAAGGGTGCAACCCGGTATGGCGCGGTGGACAGCGTCTATGCTGGCCTCGAAACCACCGTCTCGGGCAACCCCGGGTTTAGCCGGCGCACCATCGTCCAGCGCGTTGGAGGCGGGGCGCCCGATCTGGACGACTATAAGATCGTCACAGTCGTCGTCACCTCTCCGCAGCTCGTGAATCCTTCGAAGAAGACGACAATTATCAGCGCGTTCTGAACGGGAAACTCATGCGGTCCTCAGGAAGTCAACGTAACGGTTTCTCCCTTATGGAGCTAGTGGTGGCCATGACCCTGATGGGCGTGGTGGTCGGTCTCACCGTGCCCATCTTCCGGGCCCAGTTGAAGACATACGAAAAGAACGCCGGACGGCTCGATGCTCAGGCCAATGCGCGCTATGGGATCTCGATGATCGATCGCGAGCTGCGAGCCGCCGGGGTCGGACTCCCGGACCCGCAGCCGCTGATCATACTGGCTGCGCCGAACGCGATCACGTTCAACGGAGATCTCGTCAGCCGGGAAGAAACGGACGTGTCGGCGGTATACTACGACCCGGATGTCAGCGCCTCAGAAGCGTCTTCGCTAACGCGCAACAATCAGATCACGCTTCCGCTTTCCTCGTTCGTGTATCCCGATACGACGTACACCCAGCAGGCAGGAGCTCCCTCGGAAGCTGAGACGATTTCCTACTGGGTCGCCGCTGACCCCGACCCCACGGCAAACGGACTCTCGGCCTTGTTCCGCCGTGTCAACAACGGTCCCGTCACTGTCATTGCAAAAGCTCTGAAGGTGAACTCGGGGCAGCCCGTTTTTCGGTACTTCAAGACGGACACACTCGGCGCCCCGGTAGAGATCGCCCAGAACAAACTGCCGCTGTTTCATTTTTCGAAGATTCACGGATCGCGGACGGACACGCTCAACTCGGCGCTGACGGACAGCATCCGCAGCGTGCGCGTCCATCTGAACGGCGTGTACATAGACAGGAATGGTGCGACGACAACCCGCGTCATCGACACGAGCGTGCGGATCATGAATTCGGGGTTGCTCAAATATCAGACGTGCGGCGAGCCGCCGATATTCACATCGACTGTCGGGGCCACCGCGTCCAGTAACCCCGCTCCAAATGTGGTTCTGACGTGGAACAAGGCCCTCGATGAGTCCGCCGGAGAAAAAGACGTGGAAGTTTACGCCTTGTTCAAGCGACTTCCGAGTGACCCGAACTTCGGCGAGCCGTTCGCCAGCGTCGCCGCCGGGTTAGCGACCTACACGTTCACCGACACCAACGTTGCGACCGGCGACCAATGGGTGTATGGGGTCGCCGCCCAGGATTGCGACGGGCAGTCTTCCACCGTTCAGACAACGAACGCGGTAACCGTTCCATGAAATCGACACGAAGACGGAAATTCAGCATGTCGCGCGTACCGGCGACGCCTTCCCCGCGGAGAGGGTCGGCACTGCTTGCAGTCCTGCTGATGACTCTTGCAATCGCTGCCGTCGCCGGCGCATCGATCTACCTCACCGGCAACGCCACGATTCTTACGAGCTCGTTTGATCGCGAGCGCGAGTTCAAGTACGCTTCCGAGGCGGCCCTGGCGATGGGAAAGAGCAGACTCAACTACGACGCGCTCGCACTTCCCGACAGCGATTACGCAACCCTTCTCTCGTCCGCCATCATCACCGGAGCGGATGGCGTCGCCCTCCCAGGGGTAACGGTCAACCTCTTCGTCGGTCCGAGCGGTTCCACTACAGGCCAGTTCGGTCGGTTCGCGAGCGTTGTCGCCGAAGCGCGCGACCAGTCCGGCGCCCGGTTCGTACGGAGGCTCGAGCTCACCCAGGAGAGCTTCGCGAAGTACGCATACTGGTCGAACTCCGAGAGCAACAACGGGCAGGTGATCTACTTCGGAAACGGCGACAATATCTGGGGACCAGTGTGGTCAAACGATGTGATCAACATCAACAGCACCGGAGCGTCATTCCACGATGAGGTTGGCACAGCGAAAACGATCGCGGGCGCAAACTTCGGCACGTTCGCCAAGGGATTCTCGCAGAATCAGCGCGTCATCGTCCTTCCCACCAATACGAAGCTGTCGAAACTGCCCGGTTACGCGGCCGCCGGAAATCTGAGTTTCAACGCTCCGACCAACGGGTCGGCGAACGCGGTGGGGCTGAGAATCGAGTTTGTTGCCGTGGATCTGGGAACGGCGGGCCCGGACTCGACCGGCGTCGACGAAGGATTCCTCAAGGTCTACGCCGCCAATCCCAGCGAAGCCCCATGGCTTCGCGGAGACTGGAACACGTCCAAGGACGCCGCTACCAATTGCGGCGCGTTCTACCGCACGACTCCGGGCGGGCCGAAGAAATTCTTCCCGGCCTCGGTTCATTCGCAATCGTGGTTCAAAACACAGCTTCAGAGCGGAGGCATGACTTCAGGACAAGCGAACGACACGAGCATTGCCTCGCTCAACACGATAATGGCGAAGAGCACGGCCCGATGCCTGCTCGGCGGTGACCCTCGGCTCGTTGCTGTGGAAAGAAACAGCGGATCGTTCACGACCGCCCAGAAGCAGAAGGGAGGCGAGGACACCACGTTCACCGCCACCGGCGCAAAAGGGGCGTGGGTCAAGTATCCGGGTGCGGTTGACGCACGCGTCCGTGCCAAGCGCCCGTGGGATGCGGACTACCTCTTCCCACTCTACCGCGGGCTCAACGGCGGCACCAAGGGTGTCATATACGTCATCGGCACGGCAGGCGTGAGCGGCGTTCTCCGAGGCCGGGTCACGGTCTACACGTCGGCCAGCATGATTATCCTGGACGACATCAGGTATGCCACCGACCCGTCAACGGGAAGGTGCGCCGACATCCTGGGTCTTCTCGCGGGCAGAGACATCACGGTGGCGGACAATGCCATTCTCGGACCGCAGAATATCGGAAGCTGGAAGAACTTCGACGATACGAAGGATCTTTTCATCCACGGCGTAATGATGGCCCTGGGCTCGTCTTTCGGCGTGGAGAATTATTCGTCCGGTCCGACGAATGCCAACGGCTGCGAAAGCGCCATCAGCGGTCGTGGCTGCATCTATCTCTCCGGCGGGGTGATTCAGGACAGTCGCGGCGCGGTTGGAACCACGAATGGGTTCGGATACGTAAAGCGATACAGCTATGATCGCTGCGCAAGAACCCGCCCGCCGCCGTACTTCCCGACAACAGGCCGTTTCGTGGACAACCGCTATTACGAAATAGATCCATTGCGGTTCAACGTCGGCCAGCTGTTCAACCGACTGACGCCCGGCCCGTAGACGCTAGTCGGCGGGTCCGCTCGGCGCAGATGTGCCGAGCGGATTCGTGACGTGATCGCTCTTTGGAACTCCGCCGGGAGCTATCGGCGATCCGTCGGCGCGGCCAGTCTTCGGCGGCTTCTTCGCTCGCCCACGCCGCTCCGCCTT
>JBGPLS010000145.1:0-8118 GCA_041486565.1 Gemmatimonadaceae bacterium | reverse complement strand
GGAGACTGGACCACCGTTGGCGCCGGTGGCTTTGATGGCGGGCGGTATCGGCACAGTGGTGCCTGCCACGGCGGACTGCCCGTCACCGGCAAATATCGCCACGTTCGCCGCAGTAGAGGAGGCAACGAAGACGATAGGGCTGGCGACTCCGGCGACCGCTGCGAAAATGGAGTTTCCGACGCTGGGTCCGAGGACCCATTGCCCTACCGCAGCGATGCCGTTGGCGTCAGTGGTCTTGACCGAATCGGTAAGAGTACCGCCGCCGCTCCTGAGTGAGAACGTGACCGTCGCGTCCGCAACCGGGAGCCCGTGGGCATCGGTGACTTTTACTGCCGGAGCAATGGGTACTGCGGAACCCGCGGGAGCCGTCTGTCCGTCACCGGCGAAAATCTCGATCGCCGCCGGCGGCGGAGGCGGCGGAGGCGGCGGAGGCGGCGGAGGCGGCTCGAGCGCCGTCGCAGAGAATAGTACGGGACTGCCTGCGAGACCACCCGACGTTGCGGCGAGCACGTTCGGTCCGGAGCTACTGCCAAGCGTCCAGCTTCCGACTCTGGCGATGCCGCTGGCGTCGGTCGTCGCGTCGGCACCGGTGATGCTTCCGCCACCGCTGCTGACCGAAAATGTGACTGTCGCGCCCTCGACGTGGAAGCCATCCAGGTCTGTGACGAGTACTGACGGCGCGATTGGCAACGTCACTCCTGGCAGAGCCGACTGGCCGTCTCCCTGGTCGAGCGTGATTCGCGCAGCCACACCCGGCGTGACCGTCACGGCGGCACGAGCAGAAATTCCGTCGGATGTGGCGATGATCTCCGCGTTGCCTGGCGCGACTGCCGTCACCTCGCCGGTCGACACGTCTACCGTGGCGATCGCCGCGTCAGTGCTGCTCCAGTCGACTTTTCTTCCGGTCAAGGTCGCGCCATCGGCATCGTGCAGCAGCGCCGCGAAAATCTTCTTCTCGCGAACGCGGAGCGGGGCGGCGGCGGGCGATATCTCGATTGCGGCAATGTTCGCCTGAACGAGAATGGCGTAAACGCCCGCGCCCATCACTCGTCCGGAAACGACGTGGCCAGTCTTGTCGACGGTGATCCCAGCCAACGGCTGCCAGCCGTTGCCAACTGCCTGATAGAGACCCAGTCCGTCCTCAGGGCTCGGGCCGATGTCGGCCAGGTCGTACCGGATCATGAGCACTGCGGGCTGCGCAAAGTTCCCGGAGGGAGCGTCGCTGCTGAGCTCGAATGCGGAGTGACGTACGAGGCGACTGTTCGGCGGGTAGCTCTCCGCGGCTCGCACAATGAGTCGTGCGGTGGAGCCCACCGTGGCCGCGGGGAATGCGAGTTGAACGACTCCGCCGACGGCAGATATCGTCCCGCCCGCGGGGACCAGCAGGCCTCCGTCCTCGACGCTGACGCTTACGGTGCTGCTCTTGCCCTCCGCTGTCGCCGTAATCGTCGCGTTACCGGGATTGACGGCGCTAACTGTGCCATTGTCAACGGTTGCCACCTCAGGCGCGGAGGAGCTCCAGGTGACCGGACGGACCAGAACAACGCCGCCAATATCCTTGGTGACGACAGTCAGGTGCGCGCTCTCCCCGGGAACGAGATCGAGCGAAGACTCCGAGACACTTATGCTCTCGACTGGAGGCGGCGCGGTCACGTCCTTGCAACTTCCGGAGACCATCAGCGCTCCGGAAGCGAGACTGCCCCAGAGCAGATTCCTGATTCTCATACGTGGCGACGAATGTGGAAAACTTGCGACATCCACTCAGGGGCACACAGTTTACAGCGCGTCCAGGCGCAGGACAAGGTCATTCAAGTGCGCAAAAGCGTGCCACTTCGTACAATAACGAGCGAGCGAAGGACACGGTAACATATTTGTGACCTGCCCGATTTGCCTGCCGGAAACGTTTGAACTTAGGAGAGTCCCCTCTCAATGATCAATAGTCAGACCAAAGCGCGTCGCATCCTGCTGCTGCTCGGGGCGGCAATCGCCACTGCAGCATGCGCCGCCCCAACGCCGGTCGGCTCCGGCGTGGCCGTCCCTGGCGACAGCCGAGAGATTCTGGTCGTCACGACGACCGACGTCCATGGCCGGATCCGCGGCTGGGACTACTACGCCGACTCAGCGGAATCATCGCGCGGACTGGCCCGGGCGGCTACGATCGTGGACTCGGTGCGGACGGCGAATCCGGGGCGAGTGATTCTCCTTGATGCCGGCGACTTCCTCCAGGGGAATCCATTCGCGTACGTCGCAGCACGGGTTGCTGCTGACCCGCTGAATCCGATCGTCGCGGCGATGAATGTCATGAAGTACGACGCGGCTGCCATCGGGAATCACGAATACAATTACGGAGTTCCGTATCTCGAGGGGGCGGCGAGCCAGGCGCGCTTCCCGTTCCTGTCAGCGAATACGTATCGGCCAGACGGGTCGCATGCGTTTCGTCCGTGGACGATAGTCGACCGGCAGGGGGTAAAGCTCGGCATCGTCGGAGCGACGACGCCAGGGGTCATGGTCTGGGATGCGGAAAACGTCCGCGGTCGGCTGACCCTTGGTGACATCATTCCCGCCGTTCGCAAGGCGGTGCAGGAAGTGAAAGCCGCGGGCGCCGAGATTGTCCTGGTGACGGTTCATTCCGGGTTCGATGAGGTGGCGAGCTACGACACGTTGTCAACCGGACTTCCGAGCGAGAACGTCGCCGCCCGAGTCGGGCGCGAGATACCCGGAATCGATTTCGTCGTATACGGGCACTCGCGGGAGGAAACGCGTGAGGCGAAGATCGGCGGCACGCTCCTGATGCAGCCGAAGAACTGGGCGACGAGCGTCGGCGTCGCCCACTTGAACCTCGTTCGCAGTGCAGGTGGATGGCGCGTCGCCGAATTGCACGGAGAGATCATCCAGGCCGTCGGTCACGCCGAACAGGCCGCCGTTCTCGCCGCCTCGGAGGCGAACCATCGTCGCACCGTCGCCTACACGAACAACCCGATCGGCTCCACCACGGTTGTCTGGAGAGGCGACTCGGTGCGCCTAAAGGACACGCCACTCATCGATTTCATTTTGGAGACGGAGCGCAAGGCCGCCGGATCCGATCTCGCCTCCACTGCCGCATTCACCCTCGACGCCAGCCTCGACGCCGGCCCGATCACTGTCGCCGAGCTGTCGCGACTCTACCCGTACGACAACACGCTGCGCGCAGTGAGAATGACCGGCAGGCAGCTGCGTGCTTATCTCGAGTTCAGCAGCCGCTACTACAAGGGCGTGGAAATGTCATTATCGGGCCTGCGGCCGGTAGCCGATCCGCAGATCCCGGGCTACAACTTCGACATCGTTGCCGGTGCCGACTACACGATGGACATCACGCGGCCAATCGGATCGCGCATCACGTCGCTGGTGGTGAAGGGTCGCCCGGTGACCGACAGCGACAGCGTCACGATGGCGCTGAACAACCACCGGCAGACGGGCGGAGGCGGCTACTCGATGTTGCGTGGTGCTCCTGTTGTGTACGACCGGCAGCAGGAGATTCGCCAGCTTCTGATCGACGAGGTCCAGGCGCGAAAGATCGTCAGACCCGGCGACTACTTCACGTCCAACTGGCGGCTCGTGTATTCCGCCGCTCCGAGCGCGGGCGCGGCGGGCGGCGGAGCTCCGCGAGTGGGCGCACTAGCTCCGGGAACGCCGCGGCTGCGCATCATTGCGACGAACGATTTCCATGGCGCACTCGAGCCGCGCGCCGATGCCGGCGGCGTGATGCGCGGAGGAGCAGCGTACATGGCGGCGATGATCCACTCTGCGCAGAAGGAGTGCTCACCGAGCTGCGAGACGCTCCTTCTCGACGGCGGCGACATGTTTCAGGGCACGCCGGTGTCGAACCTCGCATTCGGCCGGCCGGTGGTGAATTACTACAACTCGATGGGGTACGCCGCCGCGGCACTTGGCAACCACGACTTCGACTGGGGCACGGACACCCTCCGCGCGCGGATGCGCGATGCACGCTACGCAATCCTCGGCGCCAATGTCAGATACTCCGACGGTCGAGACGTGCCGTGGATCCGCGATGACACGCTCATCATCCGCGGCAGAACGAAGATCGGCGTGATCGGCTTCTCGACGGTCCTCACGCCCACCACGACGCGCGCCTCGAACGTCGTCGGTCTCCGCTTCGACGATCCGGCGCCGATCGTCAGCGCCCGCGCGAAGGCGCTGCGGGCCGCCGGGGCGGACGTGATCGTGGTCATCGCGCACGCGGGCGCATTCTGCAACGCCACCGGGACCGCGGGATGCAGCGGCGAGATCGTGGACTTCGCGCGAAACCTCACCGAGAATGTGGACGCGATAGTCAGTGGCCATACGCACACCCTCGTGGATTACGCGGTGAACGGAATTCCTATCGTCCAGGCGCGCTCGAGCGGGCGCGCGCTGGCGGTGATCGACATTCCGCTGGCGGAGGGGAAGCCCGACGGCGCGGCGTACGAGGAAGTTCGTGACGTTGCCGATTCGGCGATCGTTCCCGATGCCCAGGTCGATTCAGTCGTGAAGCTGGCAACGTCCCGCGTCGCCGCGCTGGTCAACGGAAAAGTGGCGGATGTCGCGACGTTGCTCGACCGCGAGGGCGCGCAGTATCCGCTCGGCAATCTCATCGCCGACGCCCAGCGGTGGGCGGGGAAGGGTGACATTGCGATCATGAACAACGGCGGAATTCGCACGAGCCTCCGCGCCGGCACGGCGACATACGGATCGCTGTTCGAGATCCAGCCATTCGGCAACACTCTCTACAGCGTCAAGATGACCGGGTCACAACTCAGAGATTATCTGGAGCGACTGGTTGCGGGCGACGAGATGCGGGCTCACGTGAGCGGCGTGACGATTGGATACAATCCCGAGCTGCCCAGGGGGAAGCGCATCGTCTCGCTGACGCTGCCGGCGGGCCGCACGCTCACCGAGGGCGCGATTTACAACGTCATCGTCAACGACTTCATGGTCACCGGCGGCGACAACCTGCGACCGCCGGAAGGTGCGCGGGTGAGGCCGCTCAACATCGTCGACCTCGACGCTCTCGTCTCGTACATGAAGAAGCTGCCGTCGCCGGTGCGCGCTCCCACCGAAGCGCGAATCTTCATCACGCAATGAGCGGCGACGCAAGCTACCGCGTGTACGTCGACGCGCACCCCGTCGATGTTCCAAAATGGGCAACGGTACTGGATGCGATCGAGATCGCCGACTCTGCCCTCGCCGCAGGCGTGCGTGCCGGCTCCCGTGCCGTCACCGACAGCCGCGGACTGCCGGTAGCTTCGGACGCGCCGCTCTACGGGGGCGCCATACTCCGCGTTGTCGCGGCTCGCCACGACAAGCCCGAGTAGAGCGGCGAGCTTCAACTTTATCCCTCGATTCGATAGAATCGTGGATGCTGACGTCCGATAAACTCCGGCGCCTGCCGAAGGCGGAGCTGCATTGTCATCTCGACGGGTCGGTGAGACCGGCGACGCTGATCGAGCTCGGTCGCGAGTACGGGGTGCCGCTGCCGGCGAAGACGCCGGAAGAGCTTCGCGACTACATGCTCGTGGACGACGCCGAGACGCTCGAGGAATACCTCGCCCGCTTCGAGGTCACGGTCTCCGTTCTTCAGACGGCGGACGCCGTCGAGCGGGTCGCCTACGAGCTGGTTGAAGACGCCGCGAAGGATGGCGTGCGATACATCGAGGTGCGCAACTCACCGATCCTCAACTCGAGGCTGAAGCTGTCGGCCGCCGAGGCGCTCGAGGCGCAGCTCCGTGGAGTGGCAAGGGCGGAAGCCGATTTCGGGATAATCGCCCGCTCTATAGTCTGCTCGCTCAGGCAGCTCTCGCCGATGGTGTCGCTGGAGCTCGCAAGGCTCGCCGTGGCGTACTGCGACCGCGGCGTCGTAGCGTTCGATCTGGCCGGCGGCGAGCTCGGCTTTCCCGCCTCGGCGCACGCGATGGCTTTTGCATACGCGAGGGAAAACAACCTCGCGGTGACGGTACACGCCGGCGAGGGCGACGGGTGGCAGTCGGTGAGCCAGGCAGTGCACTCGTGCTGCGCCGACAGAATTGGACACGCCACGCGGCTGATAGAGAATCCCGCGCTCACGCAGTACGTCAACGATCGCAGAATCGGCCTCGAGATCTGTCTCACGAGCAACGTCCACACCGGCGCCGCGAGGTCATACGAGACGCATCCGTTGAGGGCGTACTTCGACCGGGGGATGAATGTCGCGCTCAATACCGACAACCGGCTGATGAGCGACACGACCCTGACTGACGAGTATCTCTACGCCGCCAAGTATCTCGACTTCACGTTTGACGAGCTCTGTACACTGTCGCTGAACGGTTTCGAGAGCGCCTTTCTGCCCTGGGAGCAGCGGATGCAACTGCTGGCGCAGGTATCCGCAGAGCTCGACACGATGAGCGAGGAGGAAGAATGATCTCGCTTTACTCGATGGACGCGGCGAAGCGGTCGGCCGACGCGGTGCGCAAGCGGATCGGAGACGTCGAGCCCGGGATTGCGATCATCCTTGGCTCCGGGCTCGGCGGTCTTGCCGACGACATCGAGGACGCCGTACGCGTGCCATTCGCGGACGTGCCGGACTTCCCCGAGCCAACCGTCCTCGGACATGCCGGCGCGCTCGTCTCGGGGACGCTCGGCGGTCGAGCCGTCCTCGCGCTCGCCGGAAGATTCCACATGTACGAAGGTCACCCGGTCGCGCTCGCTGCATTCCCGGTGAGAGTGATGCACGCACTCGGAGCGCGGATTCTTTTCGTTTCCAACGCGGCAGGGGGAATCAGGAGTGACCTCGTTCCCGGCGACCTGATGATCATCGAGGATCATCTGAACCTCACCTTCACCAATCCGCTCATCGGCCCAGTGCAGGAGGGGGACGAGCGGTTCCCCGACATGAGCGAGCCGTACGACGCCGGACTGCGCGATTTGCTGCGCGCCGCCGCGAACAAGCTCGGCATTGGCGTCAAGGAGGGCGTGTATGCCTGTCTCACCGGTCCGTCGTTCGAGACGCCGGCGGAGGTGAGGATGCTGGAGACATTGGGCGCCGACGCGGTGGGAATGTCCACCGTTCCGGAAGTGATCGTCGCGCGAGCCATGGGAATGCGCGCCGCGGGCATGAGCTGCATCACCAACGCGGCGTCGGGCACGAGCGCGGCGCCGGTGCTGCACGCGGACGTCCTCGCAGTCACCGCTCGCGCGGCGCAGAGCTTTCAGTCGCTGGTGCGGGCCTTCGTCACCGAGCTTCCACGAGCGAAGTGATTGAGCGGGCGATGCCCGCTACCGAGTGACGGCGCGGTCTCGATCGCCGCGTGCACGTAGTCGATCGCGCGCAGGACAGACTCTCTGAGCGGAGTCTCCGCTGCGAGCTGGGCAGCGATCGCCGCCGACAGTGTACATCCGCTGCCATGCGTGCTGGACGTCACCAGCCTCGGATGCGAGAAGACGGTGAACTCCCCGTCGTACAGAAGATCAGTGACGACGTTGCCGTCGCCGCCGGTGAAATGGCCGCCCTTGACGAGAGCAGCCTTCGCGCCCAGCGCGACGAGGCGCTCAGCGGCAAGTCGCATCGAAGCATCGTCCGTCACGTACTCGCCGGTGAGGGCAAACGCTTCTTCGGTATTCGGCGTGACGAGCGTCGCCAGTGGCAGCAGCTCGTCGCGCATGGCGGTTACTCCGTCGTCGGCGATGAGCGCATCGCCGCTCGTCGCGATCAGCACCGGATCGAGGACGTAGGGGCCAAACTCGAACCGAGTCAGGGACTCGGCGACAATGCGGATCAGGTCGGCGTTTCCGAGCATTCCACTCTTCACCGCTGACGGGCAAAGATCGCCGGCGACGGCATCGATCTGCGCCTGTAGCAGCTCGGGCGAAACCGGCTCCCAGCTCGTGATGCCGAGTGTATTCTGAGCGGTTATCGCCGCGATCGCCGATGTGCCAAAGACGCCGAATTGATGAAAAGTCTTGAGGTCGGCCTGTATTCCGGCGCCTCCGCCCGAGTCGGAGCCGGCGATTGTGAGCGCAACGTGCATGAAACGAAAGATGCGCCACCGGGGAGGGTGGCGCATCCTTTAACTACCATTTCGAACTGCGGACTGCGGACTAACTGCG
>JBGPLS010000144.1:0-8279 GCA_041486565.1 Gemmatimonadaceae bacterium | reverse complement strand
GCCGGCGTGTGCACGTCGAGCGTGATTACGTGATTGATCCCGGCGCGTTCCATCAAGTCGGCCAGCAGACTCCCCATGATGGGCATGCGCCGACCATCGCGTCGATCGGAACGGGCATAGCCGAAGTAGGGAATCACCGCGACCATGCGTGCGGCCGCAGCCCGGCGGCACGCGTCCGCCAGGGCAAGAAGCTCGATCAGATGATCGTTCACGGGTGGCGACGTCGGCTGCAGCAGCACAATCTCGAGTCCTCGCACGGACTCGTCGATGCGCACCATCACTTCGCCATCTGGAAAACGCTCGATCGTGCAGGCCGCCAGCCTGATTGCGAGCGCGCGCTCGACGCCGCGCGCAAGCGGCGGATTCGCTGAGCCGGCGAGGACCACCGCCGAAAGAGACGATGGCGCTGGCCCCTTGCTGGTTTCGGCGGTTTGCCGTGATGCGTTCACGGGCGTGGTCGCGATAGCCATGACCTTCCTCCACTGACGGCACAAAGGCTGCGCGAGTCGCAGGGGTGAATAGTGCCTGTCGCGTGGCGCTGCGTAAATCAGGCTTTTACCGCGTCAGCGTAGGGGAATGGTGCAAGTTGGCCGCCTACCCATTTCCATGACGTTCTTCCGGGTTTCGCCGACAGACTGGCGCCGTTACGTATCCGATCTTGCGTGAGATCGACGACCTCGGGAGAAAGAACATGCCTACACAGTTCAAGGACAGGACGAGCGCAGGACGTGACCTCGCCGCGAAGCTGGCGCATCTCCGCGATCAGAACGTCATCGTGCTTGGGCTGCCCCGCGGCGGACTACCGGTGGCTTACGAAATCGCCCACGCGCTGCATGCGCCGCTCGACGTGCTCAACGTTCGCAAGCTGGGCGTACCCTGGCACGAGGAGCTTGCCATGGGCGCAATCGCGACGGGCGGCGTCCGCGTGCTGAACAACGATGTCATCATGGCAACAGGCGTCACGCGGGAGAACCTGGACGAGGTCACCGCGCTGCAGCGGCTCGAGCTCGATCGTCGTGAGCGCCTGTATCGGAGTGGTCGTCCTGCGCCGGATCTCCGCGGACGCATCGTCGTGCTGGTCGACGACGGCATCGCCACTGGCGCCACGGCGCGTGCGGCGATCAGCGTCGTGCGCGCGCAGCAACCCGCGCGAGTGGTGCTTGCCGTGCCCGTCGTGCAGGCGTTACAGGCCGACGAGCTCAAGCTGGAAGTCGATGAGCTGGTATGCGTTGTTGCGCCCGGCGATCTCTACGCCATTGGCGTGTGGTACGACAGTTTCCCGCAGCTGACCGACGACGAAGTCCGGAAGATCCTGGCGCGAAGCGCGGCGGAGCCGGCGGCGGCGCTTCAGAGCACCGGTGCGGCGGAGCGTCCACTTGACGGACCGGCAGACGTGCGCGTCGAATGACGTCGGCGGAGGCAGAATGAAGTGGTCCTGGAAGATCGCTCGCGTTGGCGGGATAGATCTGCGCGTGCACGCGACGTTCGTGATCCTGCTCGCGTGGCTGGCGCTCGTTTACTATCGCGACATCGGTACTCTCACAGGTGCCGCACGCGGCGTGTTTTTCACGCTCGCCCTGTTTGCCTCGGTCGTGCTCCATGAGTTGGGACACGCACTGACGGCGAGGCGGTTCGGAGTGCCGACACGCGACATCACCCTCCTGCCGATCGGCGGGGTTGCGCGGCTCGAGTACATCCCCGACCAGCCGAAGCAGGAGTTGCAAATTGCGCTCGCCGGACCGGCAGTTACCCTTTTCATCGTGGCGGTGCTCTACGTCGTGTTGCGGGTGCTCGGATTACCTGTGACACTCGCCGACGATGTTGTCGTGCACCAGGGGCGAGGCGCTTTTCTCGCCCAGCTCATGTGGGTCAACGTCTCGCTCCTCCTGTTCAACCTGCTGCCGGCATTCCCGATGGACGGCGGCAGGGTGCTGCGCGCGGCGCTGGCGCTTCGCATGAAGTACCTTCGGGCCACAATGGTGGCAGCACGCGTTGGCCGGGTATTCGCGCTGCTGTTTGGTGTCGTCGGTCTGCTGTACAACCCCCTGCTGGTGCTGATCGCTCTGTTCGTCTGGCTGGGAGCGGCGAGCGAATCGAGCGCGACTCAGATGCACACGATGCTGAGCGGCGTGAATGTCGAAGGCGTGATGATTCGCGACATTCGCACGCTGGCGCCGAGCGACACGCTTGACATGGCCCTTCATCACGTCCTTGAAGGCTTTCAGACCGACTTTCCAGTTGTCGAGAACGGCAAAGTCGTTGGCGTGCTTACGCGTGCGGGGCTGCTCGGCGGTCTTGCTCGAGAAGGCCGTGAGGCGCCCGTCGCCCATTCGATGGAGACGTCGTTCCGCACCGCGGACTCGGGAGAGCCGGTGGAGCGGGCCATCGCGAGGCTGGGGGACTGCCGGTGTCGCACACTACCGGTATTGAGCGACGGTCGCCTGCGCGGTGTTCTGACGCTGGACAACGTGGGTGAGTATGTGATGATCGAGGCCGCACTGCGCTCGGCGGTGGCCGGTGGCTGATCGCGATACGGCAAATCCTGATGACGACGCGGAGTTTCACTCACTTCCCGCAGCGCAAGTCATGAGTGCGTCGTCGCGGACGATCGATCACGTCGGCGAGTGGCGCGTGGAGCTTCGCGCCGATACGCTGGAGGACATCTTCCATGAGGTGGCGCGTGTGATAGCGCGGGCGGCGGGCACCGCATCGGGGTCGCACGGTCCGTGGGAGGATGTCGACATCGAGGCACGCGACAGCGAGGCGTTGCTGGTGGACTACGCCAACGAGCTGGTGGGCCGAAGCGAGATCGAACGTCGTGCGTACGACGAGCTGCGCGATCTCGCCGTCACCGAAGCGCCGCGGCCGAGACTGCGCGCGCGTGTGCGCGGCCGACCGGTGACAGCCTGGCGCTCGCCGTTGAAGGCGGCCACCTATCATGGAGCGGAGTTGTCGCGCGACGGTCATGGCTGGCGCGCGAGCATCTTGTTCGACGTGTGAGGGAAAATTCATGACGGCGAGCGTCGAGCCCGCGGCCAGACCGAGGCGCGAGGACATGAAAGCGGTGGGGCAGTTCGGCTTCGAGCTGCCCGCGGCGTGGCGCCCCGACATGCGCGTGCCGGTGCGAGTATACGCGGACGACGCGCTGCTCGCGCCGATGCTCGAGGGCGATGCCATGACGCAGCTCGTCAACGTTGCTACACTGCCGGGAGTTGTCGAATGCGTGTACGGAATGCCGGACATGCACGAAGGCTACGGCTTTCCGGTGGGCGGCGTGGCCGCCACGCACATGCCTGACGGCGTCGTCTCTCCCGGTGGCGTCGGCTTCGACATCAACTGCGGCGTGCGACTGGTGGCGCTTCCTCTCACGCGCGCGGAATTGGGTGGCCGTCTCGAGTCTTTCGTGCACCAGCTCTCACGTTCCATTCCATCCGGGATGGGGCGCGGCAGCGAGTGGCGTCTCACCGACGCCGAGCTCGACGCAGTGCTCACGGGGGGCAGCGCACATCTGGTGCGCGCGTTCGGACTCGGCGTGGAAGAGGACGTTGTCCAAACCGAATCGAATGGTCGCCTCGATGGCGCGGATCCGTCGAAGGTCTCGCAGCGCGCCAAGGATCGCGGCCGCGGACAGCTCGGAAGCATCGGTGCGGGTAACCATTTCGTGGAGGTCCAGGCGGTCGAGCGCATCGAGGACGCCGGCGCCGCGCAAGCTTTCGGCCTCCGGCAGGATCAAGTGACCGTGCTCATTCACACCGGCTCACGCGGACTGGGCCACCAGGTGTGCACCGACTATGTGAAGCTGATGGATGGTCGCATCGAGGCGTACGGCATAAAGCTCCCCGACCGGCAGCTGTCGTGTGCTCCGGTGAGCTCCCCCGAAGGACGCGACTACATGGCCGCCATGGCGTGCGCGGCCAACTTCGCCTGGTCCAATCGGCAACGCATTGGCCACGTGGTACGCACGGTGGCGGTCCGTGAGCTGGGGATTCCCGCCGCGGACGTGCATACCATTTATGATGTCGCCCATAACATCGCGAAGATCGAGACGTACGACGGCCAACAGCTGTGCGTCCATCGCAAAGGCGCCACACGCGCGTTCGGTCCGGGGAACAGCGAAGTCCCCGAGCCGTACCGTGCCGTGGGCCAGCCGGTGTTCATTCCAGGAAGCATGGGAACGGCGTCATGGGTTCTGGTCGGTGACGCGCGCTCGGCGAAACAATCCTGGTCGAGCGCCTGCCACGGGGCCGGACGCACCCTGAGCCGCCACGCAGCCAAACGCCAGGTGAGCGGAAGCCAGTTGCGCCGCGAGCTCGAAGGTCAGGGAATCGTAATACGCTGTCCTACGAGCGCGGGCCTCGCCGAGGAAGCGCCGCTCGCATATAAAGACGTCGATCGCGTGGCTCTGGTCGTCGAAGGCGCGGGATTGGCGCGTCGTGCCGTCCGACTGCGGCCACTCGGCGTGATCAAGGGCTGACGAACACGAGCAGCGCACGACAAACGCTCACTCGGTGACTGACTGTTCACCTCAGCCTTTCGCGCCGACTCGCCAGGCTGAGGAAGAAGCACACTGCTGCGACCGATACGATCACCGGGCCGGTCTCACGGTCCGTCTGCGCGGCCAACCACGAGCCAAACAGCGTCGCAAACACCGCCAGTGCCACTGCGATTGTGAGCATGCCGGTGAGATTGGGGGCAAGTCGGCGCGCCGTTGCGGCAGGAATGATCATCAGCGACCCCATGAGAAGCGCACCGAGGTAGCGTAGTCCGAGCGCGACCGTGACGGCAAACGCCAGGAGATAGAGGAGACTCAAGCGCCTGACGTCGATACCTGCTGTTCGCGCGATGTCGGATGAGAGGAAGGTGACGATGAGCCGGTCGCGCGCGAGCAGCACGAACGCGACCACGGCGCCAGCGGCAGCGAGGCCGGCGATCAGCTCAACGTGCGAGAGCGCCCCAGGCGTTCCAAACATTGCCTCCATGAGCTCCTCGCCTGTCGTGAGCAGCGCGCCCACCGCCAATGCCGCTGAAAAGACGACGCCGATGATCGTTTCCGTGGCGAGACGCGTGCGACTCTCAAGGGTCCAGATGAGTAACGCCCCCAGCAACAGCGCGACGAGCGCACCGGCGAGGGGGTTCACCCGGAACAGGATCGCGACGCCGATTCCGGGGAGCGCAACGTGCGAGAAGGCGTCGGCCGCGAGCGTCATTCGCCGCATCAGCCCGAATGACCCGATGAGTCCGGCGGCCACTGCCATGGACGCCGAGAGGACGATGGAGCTAGCGGGCAGGCTCATCGTGCACGAACAGACCCACCGGCTCGCCGTAGACTTGCGCAAGAATGTCGGGTGTGAGGACCTGGCGCGGGATGCCGAAGCACGTGTGATCGCGCGTGAGACACAGGACGTTGGTGGCGAACCGAAACACCACGCTCAGATCGTGCGAGATGAGGAGCACCGCGACGCCTTCCGCCTGGAGCCGCCGGACAGTGTCGTTCATTCGCTCCTGCCCTGGTTCGTCGACACCGGCGGTTGGCTCGTCGAGCAGAAGGACAGTCGGGCTCGTGAGCAGCGCGAACGCCATGAGCAAGCGCTGAAACTGTCCGCTCGACAGCGTTCCGACGAGCTTCTTCAGCACGTCGGGCGCCAGTCCGACGCGAGCAAGCGCGCTTTCGATCTCGCTTGGCGGCCTCGCCGCCAGACGGGCGCGAGCGAAAAGAAGATCGCGTCCCGTAACCGGCAGGTCACGCTCGAGATCGAGCTTCTGAGGCACGTAGCCGATACGCACGCCGGGTGCCCAACGCACGGAACCGCTGTGTGGAAGCGCGCCGATCAGCGCGCGGAAGAGAACAGTCTTTCCCGAGCCGTTGGGGCCGATCACGGCCAGCGATGACCCAGCCGGTACAGAGAACGAGAGGTCGCGAAGGACCTCGACGTCGCCGAGCCGGACGGACAAGTGCTCCACTTCGAGCACGTTTGGGTTCGTGGTCACAGCTCCAAGTATACCGCCGGTCAGAGCGAGTCGCCGTCCGCTGTGCCTTACACGAACGAGGTTCGGCGTCAGGAACATCGCGGCGCTTGTCCGGTCGAACCTCACAAGGATTGTGGCATTACGCCGACTGATTTGTGGTGATAGTCAGCATACCTTCTTTCTAAAGGGTCGCGCGGGCCGCGTGACTGCAGACACAGCAACCAGGAGGGTTTATGGCACTCGTGAAATCCACCCGCCGTCAGCCGCGGATCAGCTTCCCGGCAATGGCGGGGCCGATGGCATTCCCGATGTTCGAAGATGTCGAGAACCGCATGAACCGCTACTTCGAGCGGATGCTGAACGAGCCGTTCGGCAGCGGTTCCCTGGAGATGATCGATTGGATCCCGGCGACCGACATCGTCGAGACCGCCGGCGAGCTGACGCTGACCGCGGAGCTCCCAGGCATGGACCAGAAGGACATCGACATCTCGATCCAAGATGGCGTGTTGATGATCCGGGGCGAGAAGTCAGAAGAGCGGAAGGAAGGCGAAGAGGGGAAGAAGGTCTATCTCTACGAGCGGACCTACGGCTCGTTCCAGCGTTCCTTCACACTTCCGTCAACCGTTGACGGCTCCATGATCACCGCCGAGTTCGAAAAAGGGGTGCTCAAGGTGCACATGCCGAAAAGCGCGGAAGTGAAACCCAAAGGCCGCAAGGTCGAGATCAAGTCCCGGTAGGCAAGGCGCCAGCAGTGGGCCTCGCGCTTCGTACTCACTCGCCGAGGCTCCGAAGCGGCCACCCCGAGTCGGCAAGAGGTGGCCGCCTGGTCGTTTCGTTATCTCAGGAGCTGCGGCGCGCAATAAGGACGCGACCCAGCGCTTCGCCACCCAGGAGCGTGCCAAGGGCCGAGATGGCGAGCACGGCAAGAAATTTCGCCGGAACTGACAGATCCCATCGGACCACGACGTATGCGACGGCGACGATGACGGGTTGATGCACGAGGTAGATTCCGTAGCCGAATCTCCGCCCGTATCGAAGCACCGGTGAGTCTTTGTTAAACCAGCGCCGTCCGACGCCAAGCACACCGACCATCCAACCCCACGCGCAGACGGCGTAGAGCGTCCAGAACGCCAGGTACCGAAACGAATACGGCGGCGGCAGGCGCGCGGGGAGCACGCTGTGCCAGGTGCCAATGGCGAGAACACCGGTGCCGATGGCGCCAACGACGAGCGACCGGCGCCACTGGGCGTCGATCACGCTCCCGAGCCACGCCGATCTCGCGAGGACGAAGCCATAGATGTACGCGACGAAGAGCAGCGCGTGGTTCGACCAGTCGCTCGTCAGCATGTGCCGTTCGGGGAAGAGCCCCCATAGCGCGTTGCGCTCCAGAATCAACGGCACCGCGAGCCACAGAATGCCACCAGGCGCACCGCACACACGGGTCACCCAGTGCATGGTCTGACGACCGCCAGTCCGCTGCCAATACCGAAACAGCGGCAGCGCGACCACGGAGTACACGAACAGGTCCGCGAGAAACCACAGATGGTGCCACGACAGATTGCCGTTTGGATAGATGCCTTGAAAGAAGTGCGGATAGAAGGCGAGCATCGATCCGCTGAATTGGCCGCGCAGCCGCCGCTCGAGATAGACCTGCGGCGGAACGAGGACGAGCGTGCCGATGACCAGCGGAAGTAACAACCGAACGGCACGGTCGCGGATGTACGCCGCGTTGCCACGGATGCGGAGCGAATACCCGGCGCTGATGCCGGCGAGCAGCATGATGATGGGCATCACCCATGGTGCGGCGAACAGGGCGATCTCGCCCGCGATGCGGCTTCGCTCAGTGTTCGTGATGTGCCACTCGTCCCACGGATTGAAGACCTCCGAGACGTGGACGAGGAACACCAGGCCGATCGCCGCGATGCGAATGGCGTCGACGTACTGCAGCCGATCGGCCGCCCTCGCAGGTGGTGCAGATGCCTCAGCGGCCGGGGTTGTCAAAGCAGCAAGCGTAGCGCCTCATCGAGCTCCACCCTGAACTGTGCTCGCTTACCACCGCCCATGGAGTTTCCCCCGATGTGATCGCCTGAATCGCGCGATTCTGCCACAAGCTGCCAGCGATGACGCGAGAAGTCAGTCAGGATGTCCCAGTCGGTGGGTCAGCGGAACCCCGACGGTCGCCGCGCAGTCCCCCTGACAGAATTGGGTAACCGGGCAGGCGAGTATTGACGCGAAGGCGATATCGACACGAAAACAATGACTGCCACTCTTACGCCTCAGCCGGCGCCCCCCACGGTGCCTTCGAGCCCGCG
>JBGPLS010000143.1:0-8310 GCA_041486565.1 Gemmatimonadaceae bacterium | reverse complement strand
CTGCTCGCTCGGCTGCGGAAATCGAATCCAGCGTGGCTGCGTTCTGAGCCGCCAGGGATAGACTGTCGGCTGACGTCTTGTCCGCTTTCGAGCACGCAAAGGCGCTCATGATCACGGCAGTTGCCAGGATATGCGCAAGTCTCATCGGTCTTGTCCTGAAATAGGTAGGCTAACTGCTGATAGAAGGGAGCACTTGCCATGCCACTTTGCGCGACAGCATTGTATCGCGCTAAGTAATAATAGCTTGCGCCCGTGACATCAAGTTATTTCTGAGATTGAGTCCAGCGCTCGCCACTGCACCAGCTCGCCGCCTTCGATTCCGACGCCGATGAGATGTCCCTCGATTGCAGGCGGTGCGAATCGTGCGTCATGTTGGGCCTCAATCCATGATTTTACATCGAAGTCCGATTGCCATGCGCTGGCAGGCCGGAAATATTCTGAATGGGGTAAGTCGCGTGACGGAAGCGAAAGCTGTATTGGCCGGGAAAGGTGCGCATCCCGGCGAAGGGCGAGAGGCCTTCCGGGCGACTTCGACGTTGCGCGGCGCCATCCGGGAAGTCCCGCAATTCGAGCGAAGGCCAGCGGCTCTACGATACGGGGCGGCAATCGTTCTGCCGGTTGTCGCGCTCGTGATGACCCTCGCTCTCGAGCCGTACCTGCAGCGGGTAGTATTCATTTTTTTCTGGCCGGCCGTAGTTGGTGCGGCGGTGATCGGCGGACTCTGGCCGGCTCTGTTGGCGTCTCTCCTGTCGGTTGCTCTGGCGGACTATTACCTCATCGCTCCTCTCCACAGTTTCTCTCCGGGGAATCCCACCGAGATCGCACCTTCGCTCGCGTTCCTCGTGACCGCGTTTCTCGTCAGCTCGGTCACCGAGCAGCTGCGGACAACACGCCGCCGGGCCACGGATGCAGCTCGAGAAAACGCCCGCCTCGCCGTGGACATCGAACAGCAGGCGATCGAGCTCGAGCAGCAGCTGGAGGAGTCCCAGTCACTTCAGGAACAGCTCGAGCAGTCCAGTGAAGAGCTCATCGAGCAGACTGCGCAGGCGGAAACGGCCGACCGGTTTTCCCGCGGAATTCTCGAGGGCATCGCCGACCCATTTGTCGTTCAGGACGCTGATTGGCGCTTTCGTTACGTGAATGAAGCGGCGGCGCGCGTGTTTTCGGACAGCGGCCATGGCGACGTGAAGGACCTGATTGGGAAAGTCGTCTGGGAGGTTTTCCCCAGCATCGTTGGTACAGGGTTCGAGCAAGCGATGCGACGCTCCGCCGAGCAGCGCATTCCCGTCACTGCGGAGGCCTTCTACGCTGAACGGGGCGAATGGTCACTGATGTTCTGCTATCCGTTGCCCGACCGTGGACTGGCGACGCAGTGGAAGAACATCACTGATGCCAAGCGGGCCCAGGAATCGGCACACTATCTCGCGCGCGCCAGCGAGACGCTCTCCTCGTCGCTCGATTACGAAACGACGCTCAAGGAGCTGGCGCAACTCGTCGTTCCAGAGTTTGCTGACTGGGCCGCCGTAGACATCGTCGGCGACGACGGCAAGGTCAGGCAGCTCGCGGTCGCACATGTGGACCCTGACAAGGTCAGGTGGGCGCACGAGCTCAACAGGCGATATCCGCCCGATCCGAATGCACGCACTGGCGTCTACAACGTCTTGCGTACCGGCAAGCCCGAGCTCTATTCGGAGATACCGGACGAAATGCTCGTCGCGGGAACGGTTGACGAGGAGCATCTGCGAATCAGCCGCGAGCTCGGCCTCAAATCGGCAATCGTCGTACCGCTGATCGCGCGAGAACGTACGCTCGGCGCACTGACGCTCGTGTCGGCGGAGTCGGGCCGTCGCTACAGGCAGGCAGACCTCGATCTGGCGATGGAGCTCGCGCGCCGTGCAGCGCTGGCGGTTGACAATGCCCGCTTGCACAAAGCCGAGCTCGAGGCGAGACGCGCGGCGGAGGCGGCGAATCTCGCCAAGACCCAGTTCCTGGCTGTGATGAGTCACGAGCTGCGCACGCCGCTCAATGCCATCGCCGGTTACGCCGAGTTGATGCGGATGGGAATCCGTGGACCGATCACGCCCGAGCAGCAGGCTGATCTCGACCGGATCAAGCGCAGCCAGCGGGATCTCCTCTCCCTCATCAATGACGTTCTCAACTACGCCAAGCTCGAGGCCGGCCACATCGAGTTCGACACGCGGGTCATTCCGGTACACGATTTTCTCGATGATGTCGAGTCGCTCGTCACGCCTCAGCTTCAGGGGAAGGGACTGACGTTCGAGTACGCGCAGTGCGACTCGGAGCTAAAGGTCCGGGCGGACGCCGAGAAGATGCGCCAGATACTGGTCAACCTTCTTTCGAACGCGATCAAGTTCACGCCGAGTGGCGGAAGAATCTCGATCGAGTGCGAGTCGGATGACGGAACCGTCAATATCCGCGTGCTCGATACCGGCGTCGGGATTCCAGAGGATAAGATCGGCGCGATCTTCGAGCCTTTCGTCCAGCTCGATAGAAAGCTTACGAGCTCGCAGGAGGGGACGGGTCTCGGGCTCGCGATCAGCCGTGACCTCGCTCGCGGGATGGGTGGCGACCTCAGCGTCGAGAGCAAGGTCGGCGAAGGATCGCTGTTCAGGCTGAAGCTGCCGCGGGGTTGACGCCGGTTTTTCATTGCCCCCCGGGCAGCGTGGGATTAACGTAGCTGGGACCAGCGGGCGTCCGCGAAGTAGGGCGGCTTGCGGTTCGAATACCGGCGTCCCGATTGAATCGATTGTTGGGAACACTTATCTTCCATGATTACCAGCGCCAGTAGCTCAGTTGGATAGAGCAACAGCCTTCTAAGCTGTGGGTCGGGGGTTCGATTCCCTCCTGGCGCGCCAAACTGCATATCGATCGCGCCGTTAGCTCAATTGGCAGAGCAAATGACTCTTAATCATTAGGTTGTAGGTTCGATTCCTACACGGCGCACTGAGCCGAAACAAGAGGCCGCCCGGACCGGAGCGGCTTTTTTTCAGGCGGTCCGCTCCCGCGCGTCGCTCTGTCAGCGACATCAAACCGGGAGAGGCCGCATCTCCGCGGGCCGTTGAATTGACGGGCGGGTCGCCGACGACACTCACGGTGGTGATCGGTTCCGTCGAATCGGAGCGGTCTATCCGCGACTGTGTTTCCTCGGTGGTCGAGAGCTGCTCGGGTCTTGATGCCGAAATCATCGTCGTGGATGCGTCGCGCGATCCTACGGCGGCGCTCGTCCGCATGTACTTTCCGCACGTGCAGCTCATACAGTTTCCGCCGGAGACGCTCATTCCAGTCCTCTGGTCGACGGGAATCTCCCGGGCGCGAGGATCCACGATTGCGCTCACGACCGGACATTGCGTCGTGAAGCCGGATTGGGCCCGCAATCTTCTCGATGCGCTGGACACTGGCGCCGCGGGCGCCGGCGGGCCGATCGAGCTGCGCGAAGGGTCATCGATCATCGACCGCGCGATTTATTTTCTGCGGTACTCGGCGTTTCTGCCGGGTACCATGACTGGCATCTCCCGGGTTCAGGAGATTGCCGGTGACAACGCCATGTACACGCGCGCCGCATTGGATGGACATCGCTCTTCCCTGGGCAACGGCTTCTGGGAGGTAGAGCTGCACGAATTACTGCGCGAGGAAGGCCAGAAGCTTCTCATGGTCCAGCAGGCGACGGCGATGTTCGGCGCTTCCTTTCCGCTGGCGGTCATCTCACGCCATCGTTTCGCACACGGACGTCGCTTCGGTGCGTGGCGCGTCCGGGAGAAAGCAGCGTCGCCGTTGCGCGTCGTTCTTGCGGCGCCGCTGGTTCCTTTCGTTCTCCTGGCGCGAGTAGGCGCGAGAGTCATGCGTTACGGTCATCATCGCCTGGACTTTCTCGTGTCGTCGGTGGTGGTCCTCTGGCTGGCGGGGTGTTGGGCGGTCGGAGAAGCCGCCGGCGCGATGGAGGCCGGAGCGTCACGTGCGAATCGGGGTTGATGCGACCTGCTGGGTCAATGAGCGCGGATACGGCCGGTTCACCCGCGAGCTCGTAACGGCAATGGTTGCCCTTGCACCAGACGATCAGTTCGTCTGCTTCCTCGACAACCGTTCGGCCGAAGCCTTTGCGCTCCGGGCTCCAAACCTCCGCTCTGTGATCGTCCCGCTGCGAGAGTCACCAACGGTCGCCGCGTCGGCATCAGGCAATCGGCGAATTCGCGACATGCTGAGAATGACCCGAGCTGTCGGAGCCGAGCCACTCGACGTGTTCTTCTCGCCTTCGGTCTACACGTATTATCCACTGCCTCGATCGTTGGCGGCAGTCGTAACGGTTCACGATGTGATCCCGGAACGCTTCCCGAAGCTGACCTTTCCTTCGACGCGGGCGCGGCTGTACTGGTGGATGAAGATGCGGCTGGCGCTGTTTCAGGCCCGGCTCGTGCTCACTGTTTCGGACCGCGCGGCGCGCGACATTGGTCGCATTCACGGCATTTCACCAGACCGCCTCCGCGTCGCCCTCGAGGCGCCGTCCGCGGCGTACCACCCCTCCGCGAGCGCTGACATCAGCAGGGCCGCTGAGCGTGCGGGACTTCCTGCCGGCGCGCGGTGGTTCATTTACGTCGGTGGATTCAATCCACACAAGAACGTCCCGAACATCGTCCGTGCTCACGCGGCGCTCGCCCGCGAGCTCGGGGACGCTGCTCCTCAACTCCTTCTCGTCGGTACGCTCGACCGCGACGTGTTTCACGGCGATGCGTCCGCCGCGCAGCAGGCGATCGCTGTGGCGGGCTCGGAATCTCTCGTCAAATGGACCGGCTTCGTCGATGACGCAGAGCTGCGTCACCTGCACTCGGGGGCGCTGGCACTGGTGCTGGTATCGGAGAGCGAGGGGTTCGGACTCCCGGCGGTCGAAGCGGCGGCGTGCGGTACGCCGGTGATCGCGACGACTGAAAGCCCGCTTCCCGATCTGCTCGCCGGAGGCGGGATCTTCATCCGTCCGGGCGATGACGTGGCGCTGCTCGGCGCGATGCGGACGATGGCGACCGACGAGGCAGCCCGCCGGACGTTCGGTGCCAGGGCACTGGCCGCCGCCCGCGCGCTCAGCTGGGAGCGGGGCGCGTCGGCTGCGCTCGCGGCGATTCGGCAGGCCGTAGCTTGACGGCATTGCGCTTCTGTTTTCCCACCACCTTCTATCCGCCCTACAGTTTCGGCGGCGACGCCGTCGGGGTGCAGCGACTGGCACGCGCGCTGGTCAAGCGCGGGCACGAGGTCACGGTGGTCCACGATCGCGATGCCTACCGGCTCCTCAATCATGGACACGAACCTGTGGCCGCCGCCGATGACGGAGTCAACGTGATCGGTCTCGAGAGCGAGCTGCACTGGCTCTCGCCACTTCTCACTCAGCAGACCGGACGTCCTGTCGCAAATGCCCATCGCCTCCGCGCAATACTCGATGACGGGCGCTTCGACGTCATCAATTTTCACAACGCGTCGCTCATCGGTGGCCCCGGCATCTTTTCATATGGCTCCGGGGCGACCAAAGTGTACATGGCGCACGAGCACTGGCTGGTATGTCCGACGCATGTTCTCTGGCGGCACAATCGCGAACTTTGCACGGGTCGCCAGTGCGTGAGGTGCCAGCTCGTGTACCGTCGCCCGCCGCAGCCATGGCGACTCACCGGACTCATGGAGCGCGAGCTCAGGCACATCCACGGCTTCATCGCGATGAGCGAGTTCAGCCGCGCCAAGCATCATGAGTTCGGCTTTACACGCGAAATGGAGGTAGTGCCGTATTTTCTCCCCGACCCCGCACCGGGCGACACCGCCGCGACTTTCGAGCGCCCGCATTCGCGGCCTTATTTTCTTTTCGTGGGGCGTCTGGAGAAGATCAAGGGACTCGACGATGTCATTCCGCTCTTCCGCCACTATGCCGGCGCCGACCTGCTGATCGCCGGTGACGGCAACTACGAGGAGCACCTGCGCGAGCTGGCAGCCGGCAATCCGCGCGTCGTATTTCTCGGTCGCGTTCCGTTCGAGCGGCTGCGGGCTTACTATCAGCACGCGGTGGCGACGGTGGTGCCATCGGTTTGCTACGAAACCTTCGGAATCATACTCATTGAATCATTCAGACAGGGAACGCCGGTGATTGCGCGAAGACTCGGACCTTTCCCCGAGATCGTCGAACAGGCGGGCGGCGGGGAGCTTTTCAGCACTGAGTCGGAGCTGCTCGGCGCGATGGAGCGGCTCGGGACGAACACTGAGCATCGCGCCCGCCTTGCCGCGAGCGGCTACCGCGCATCCGTGGACATCTGGTCGGAGAGCGCGGTAGTTCCCCGGTATCTCGAAGCGATCGAGCGCTTCCGCCCGTGAAAGTCCTCATAACAGGCGGCGCCGGATTCATCGGGTCGCATCTGGCTGACCGGATGCTCTCGCGCGGGGACGAGGTGATCGTCCTCGACGACTTCTCCAGTGGATCGCCGGACAACATCGCGCACCTCCATGGGAAGCGAGGATTCGAGTCCGTCACGGGCTCGGCCGGCGATCCGGTGGTGGTTGGCACTCTCGTCGAACTCTGCGACGTGATAGTTCATCTCGCGGCGGCGGTGGGCGTGCGGCTGATACTCGACAGGCCGGTACACACCATAGAAAACAATCTCTTCGGCACGGCGGTCGTGCTCGCCGCGGCCGCCGAGGCGCATCGGGCGGGGAATCGAAAGCTGGTTCTTCTCGCGTCTACGTCGGAAGTCTATGGAAAGAGCAGCCGCCCGCCGTTCCGTGAGGATGACGACATCACACTCGGACCGACTGTCAACTCGCGATGGGCGTACGCCTGCTCCAAGGCGATGGACGAATGGCTTGGCCTCGCATACTGGAGGGAGCATGGGCTCCCGGTGATCATCGCCCGCTTCTTCAACACGGTAGGGCCGCGACAGACGGGGCGGTACGGAATGGTCCTTCCCAACTTCACCGACCAGGCTCTCGCCGGCGAACCGATCACCGTTTTCGGGAACGGCCGCCAGTCGCGCTGCTTCTGCCACGTGAGCGACACGGTCGAAGCAGTTGTCCGCCTCGTCGATGCGTCGGGCGCGGAGGGTGAGGTCTTCAACGTAGGATCGGACCGCGAGATCACCATGCGCGACCTCGCCGAAATGGTGCGACGCGCGGCGAACAGCGAATCACCGATCGAGCTGATACCGTACGCCGAAGCGTACGCCGAGGGATTCGAGGACATGGAGCGCCGCGTCCCCGATGCGGGGAAACTCGAGCGCTGGACCGGCTTCCGTCCGAAGATGTCGCTCGAGGAAATCATCGCCGACGTGATTGCCGACCGCCGGATGCGCCTCACGGCGACCTGAAGGCTCCAGGTGCGCGCTGTCCTCACTTACCATTCGATCGATTCGTCGGGGTCGGCGATATCGATCTCCGAGCGGGATTTTCGCCGTCATGTGAGCTGGCTCGCCAGCGGCAGGGTCCGCGTCGTTCCACTCGAAGAGATCGCCATTCCGGGCGGCGACGACGACGCCGTCGCGCTGACGTTCGACGACGCTTTTCAGAATTTCGGTACGATCGCCGCACCGCTTCTGGAAGAGCACTCGCTTCCCGCGACGCTGTTCGTTGTGACCCAGCGCGTGGGAGGGACCAACGCGTGGCGGATACCATTGGCACCCACGGCAATTCCGGTTCTACCGCTCCTTGACTGGAGCGGCATCGCCGCCGTAGCCCAGCGGGGGATCGCGATCGGATCGCACGGCAGAACGCACCGGGCTCTGTCGTCGCTCGACGCGGGTGATCTCCGTGACGAGGTCAACGGCTCATCCATCGACCTG
This sequence comes from Gemmatimonadaceae bacterium, assembly GCA_041486565.1. Lineage (GTDB taxonomy): Bacteria > Gemmatimonadota > Gemmatimonadetes > Gemmatimonadales > Gemmatimonadaceae > UBA4720. The sequence goes on along the minus strand of JBGPLS010000143.1, from coordinate 493 downwards.
AGGCGCGAGCTCGGCATCACTCCGTCCGCCTTCTGTTATCCATATGGAGACGCTTCGACCAGAGAGAGGGAAGAGGCAGCGCGCCTCTATGAGGTTGCAGTGACGGCCGAGCTGAAGGCACTGGGCGACAACGACGACGTTCACATGCTGCCGCGACTCGACGCCTATTATCTGCGCGAGGCGAGGCGGCTCGAGCGATTTGGCTCTCCCGCGTTCGAACGATATCTGCGAATGCGCGGACACGGCAGGCGGTTGCGGAAATCGGTGGAGAGACTGTTTGGCCGCGACAATGGCTGACGTGCCGGCAATATCCGTCATCGTCCCCGCGCACAATGCGAGTGAATTTCTTCCTCGGTCTATCTCGGCGCTGCTGAAAAGCGACCTTCCGCGGTCCCGCTGGGAGCTCATCCTCGTGGATGACGCCAGCAGCGACAATGGAATCGCCGCTGCGAGCGAGAGTGCGGATACCGTAGTCACGCTTCCAGCGCCGCCG
>JBGPLS010000142.1:0-8482 GCA_041486565.1 Gemmatimonadaceae bacterium | reverse complement strand
TGGATCTCGCCGAAGCCCATCTTTATTGCGTGTTCGGCGACGCGGAAGTTGTACTCCCAGATTGCGTTCGCATAGGGATTCACCCACGCGAGGCCCTTCTTGTCGCGCCACGCGGAGCCGTCCGTCCTTCGGATGGTATGCTCCGGATTCATCCGCGCCGCGACCGAGTCCTTGAACACGACGATGCGCGCAATCGGCAGGATGCCGTGAGCGTTGAGGGTATCTACGAGCTCCTTGAGGTTTGCGACTTTGGGCGCCGTCCCTTCGTTCTTCTGAAGAAGCGGGTCGGACGAATGGAAGTTGAGGCCGAACTCGTCCTTGATGTCGATGACGAAGGCGTTGATCTCGGTCGAGTCCGCGATCCCGATGAGCCTTTTCATCTTCTTCCCGCTTTGAGCCGCGAATCTATTGATGTACAGCCCGCGTATCGGTGCAGAGACGTCGGTGCGAAGTCTCTTGATCTCGGCAGATAGCATGCCCGTCCCCTGCACAGGCGTTGAAGGAGTGGCGGAGCCAGGGGCCGGCGCCAGCGCCGCACCGGCGCCGACCACCGACGCGGCTATCGAGTCTGTTCCGGCCTTGGCCGCAGCGGTGTCACGGCTGCCGGCGCAGGCGGGAAGTACAAGTAAGGCGAGGAGAATCGAACGCATCAGAACCGTCGTTGGAGATCGCGAAATGTCGAAGCCATGGATCGCACATGATGCACTATATTTGCCAGCAATGCGAAATCTCCGCTGGCTTGTCGTTTTACCACTCCTCGGCTGTTCCTTGCCCGCGCCACAGCCGCCGTCCGCCGAATTCCTGGTGGCCGACGGCAGCTCAACCTATTGGGTGAAGAGCGGTCCCGCGGGCATTCACGCGCGCGTGTCGCCTCTCATCCTCGCTCGCGCCGACGGACGATACTATGAGGTCTTCGTCGGGGAAAGCAGTCGCTCGTATGAGGACGCGTACTTCTCCGGCGAGGCGATCTACCGCCGCGACCTGATGACCGGAGATTCCACCGTCCTGTGGGAGGATTCGCGAATCGATGCCTGGGAGAGAGTCTATCTCGCGCACCATCCCTCGGCGCGATTGCTCGATCCGGACGAGGACGGGCCTGACGTCGCTCTGTCAGCGACGGGAGAAGCCGACATCGTGGGAATAGTCGGGCCGTACGTACTGTACATGCATCGCTCGACGCTCGAGAACTCCGCGGTGCAGCAGGCCGATACGACGCGGGGAATACTGGACGTCCGCGTCGGGAAGGCCGTCGCGATGGCGGCCCTCGCCCAGGATACTGCGGTGATCTCGAATGGCGGAATCCGTGAAAAGGGCGGCGTGCGCTGGCGGCATTCCGGGTACGACGTCATCGCACGATTCGATACGACGAGGCGCCAGACCGAGGTGGTGCTGAGAGACCTCCGGCATCGCGAATGGACGTTGGGTTACGTGGACTCGCCGGTGCCGAGGATTTTCTGGCTGGACGAGCCTCGCATTGACGCTCGCGTGCGGACGGCGATCTCTCATGCCTTCGAGGGGGCGTTGTCGGACGAAGACCTGTCTCAGCTCGCCTCGCGCGACGAATCCCTCGGCCACCCGGTTTCTTTCCGCGCGCTATTGCAGTGACCGCGACCGACGCGGCGCGGACCGTTCGGGAGACTCAGCACGAGACGTCGCAGCTGATGATGCCTCAGCACTCCAACAACCTGAACAACGTTTCTGGCGGGGTCATTCTGGCGATGATGGATATGGCCGCCGCCGTCTCCGCCATCCGCCATGCCCGCGCGAGCTGCGTCACCGTCTCGGTCGACCGGGTGGATTTCAAGGAGCCGATCCACGTCGGCGAGCTGGTGATAATGAAGTGCAGCGTCAATTTCGTGGGACGCACCTCGATGGAAGTCGGCGTTCGCGTCGAGGCCGAGCATCTGCTCACCGGGGTCCGGCGGCACACGAACTCCTGTTATCTCACATATGTCGCGATAGACCGGCTCGGACATCCGGTGGAGGTCCCCCGGCTCATCCCCGAAACTCCGATCGAGATCCGGCGCAACGAGGCGGCGAAGGAACGCCGTCGCCGGCGGCTCGAGGAAAGGAACGCTGAAGCGGCTTCACCCGACGCTTGACCCGGAGTTGCCACCGGATTAGGCTATCCTAATCAGACGGCGATGGAGTTCGCCGCAAACCGCGCTCTCGATAGAGAAACGCTGATGACTCCTACCCTTCCCAGTCGGGAACCGGGCGGGGGTCATTTTTGTCTCTTGGAGGTCTGCGGTGGACAGCAACGTCTGGCTGGTGGCGAGCGTGTGGATGGCGCTCGCCCTGCTCGCGAGCATCATCTCGATCAAGGTCGGTGTTTCGGTTGCCCTGATCGAGATAATAGTTGGAGTGATTGCGGGAAACGCGCTCGGCGTTCATACGGCGCCGTGGATTGATTTTCTCGCGACGTTCGGCTCGGTACTTCTCACCTTTCTCGCCGGCGCCGAGATAGACCCAGGGTCGCTACGGCGGCACCTCAAGCCCGCGCTGGCCATCGGGTCCGCGAGCTTCCTCCTGCCATTTGTTGCCGCCGGCGCCTTTGCGTACTGGGGAGCGCATTGGGATCGTCACGCTTCCTACATCGCCGGAATCGCCCTTTCCACGACGTCGGTTGCCGTGGTGTACGCGGTGATGATCGAGACGGGGCTCAACCAGACGGAGCTCGGCAAGCTGCTCCTCGCAGCGTGCTTCGTCACCGACTTCGGAACCGTCCTCGCGCTCGGCATCGTCTTCGCGAACTTCAACGGATGGCTCGCGCTCTTTGTCGCGGTGACCGCAATCGTACTCTGGTATCTCCCGCGAATGACGCGCTACGTCATCCGCGTGATGGGCCATCGGGTGAGCGAGCCTGAGGTAAAATTCATGTTCCTCGTTCTGTTTCTGCTCGGTGGACTGGCGAAGCTGGCGCAAAGCGAAGCTGTATTGCCCGCCTACCTCGTCGGACTCGTAATTGCCGGAGTGTTCGTTCGCGATCGCGTGCTGATGGACCGGATGCGTTCGATCGCCTTCTCGATCCTTACTCCGTTCTACTTCATCAAGGCGGGACTGTTCGTCTCTCTGCCTGCGGTCGTGAGCGGCGCGCTGCTCATCGCGGTCTTTCTCGCAGTGAAAATGGCAGCGAAGTTCATCGGAGTGTGGCCGCTCACCCGTTACTTCGAATTCGACAGGAAGGGAGGTGCGTACACCACGCTCCTTATGTCAACCGGACTCACATTCGGAACGATCTCGGCCCTTTTCGGGCTGACGAATCACATCATTACACAGGAGCAATACACCGTCCTCGTCACTGCCGTGATCGGCAGCGCGATTGTCCCGACGCTGATCGCGCAGCGATTCTTCCTGCCGAGAAGTCCGATGTTCGAGACGACCGAAGAGGACATCGAGGCGATGCAGGCTCCCACATGACGTGACCCTAACTGCGTCTTGACCGCGGGATGCGGCCTGCGCACCGTTCCGCGCATGCGAAGGTCGTTCACCGTCGATGAAGCCAACAGGATGCTCCCGCTGGTCAGGCGGATCGTCAGCGACGCCGTGCGCGACTACTGGCGCTGGCAGGACGCCGTGCACGAGTTCGAGGTCGCCGCACTCCGGAGCAGCCCTGAGGAACCCGACGAGTCCGCGGAGCAGCTTCAGCGAGAGGCCACCCGGCTCGCGCAGGAGATCGACGGATACATGGGCGAGCTCAAGGAGCTCGGGGTTATGTTCAAGGGATTCGATGCCGGTCTCGTGGACTTTCCCGGCGAGGTCGACGGACGTCCCGTCTTCCTCTGTTGGCAGCTGGGAGAAGAAAGCGTGAAGTATTGGCACGAAGAGGATGCGGGATTCGTTGGCAGACAACCATTGCCGGAGCTACTGGTAAGCTGAATGGCGAATGACATGAGGGAGTTCACGGGCCCCGACGGAACGAGGTGGGGCGTGCAGGTTAAGGTGCCGGGCGCGAGCAACGCGATGATCGTGTTCCATCACCCCGGCGGAAAGACGGCTCGGCTGGATCGCTACGCCTGGCACCAGTGGCACGGCCCGGAGGCGCGGAGCGTTACCGGGTCGCTCAGCAAGGACGCGGTGATGAAGGTGCTGACGCCGAGCGCGCTGTCGCTGTTGTTCAGGCGGTCGATGCCAATCTCGGCGGGGCGGACGCCGCTGACGGAGCCAGTCCCGCGAGGGTCCGTCGGTCCAACGAGTCTTTAGGGTATTCGGGATCGCGACGCTCACGGGGCCTTCCCCTGATGAGTGGGTGGCTCTGCGAGCAAACCCCGACCAGTAACGCGTTATGCGTTTACCGTTTTTCCGTTGTCCGTTTATCCGTTAGCGACTCCTGCTGGCCGGACTCCAGAACCTTCGCGCGCAGGCCGCAAAGCATGCGACGAAGGTCTATCGTCGCTTCGGATAACGCCTTCCACTCATCGTCGACCAGGACGCCATAATCCCTCGCAAGCACGAGCTGATAATCCAGTTCCGATGCGGACTTGATGCTGATGTCGAGAAAGCGCGCTAGTTCCTTCTGGCTGCTCGAGCCGCATCCCTCGACGATGTTGAAGGCGATGGATTCGGCCGCCCGAGTCATTTGGGACTTGAGCGACGCGTAGCCGGTTCGCGGGAATCGATGGGTTGCGCGGCGGACGTTCAGTATGTGCGCGTGCGCCTTTGTCCAAACGCGGAGCCGGCGATGATCCTGCATGAGGCAAGTTGCTGTCGCTGCGGCATAGCAGGCGAACCCAACGATTTCGGATCAAAGCGAAAACGCTCAACCCCCGAACCCGATGCAGTCCGCCGATAACGGATGAACGGGGAACGGGCAACGGTACAACGGTAAACGCGCAACGCGCCACTGACCCGGGTCTTCTCCCCGAATCACACGCTCGATGAGGGATTAGAGGCGCACCTCTTTCCCCTCGAGGTGCTCCGCCACCCTCGAGATATCGGCGCGGGTGGAGAGGTCGAGCACCGCTGCCGACACCTTCACCACTTTGAAGCGCATCCACCGTTGCTGTATCGCAAGATGAACCGCCTGCGGCAGCTCGTATTCGCCGCGCGCCGATAACGGGACTGCCCGGCAGGCGTCGAAGATCCTCCGGGTGAAGAGAAAGCAGTTCATGCTCGAGTAGATCCAGGTGCCCGCCGGCAGCATGGCTCTTGCCGGCGCCACGAGGATGCGGCGGAGGTACCCATCGTCATCTATATCGAGCGAGCCGAAGCGGACCGTTCGCTCCGGCGGAACGTTTCCGAGGCGCACCAGCGCATCGCGGTCGAATCCAACTATCGCCGGTTCGTCCAGCTCGTGGAGCGCGTCCAGCGCAAGGGATGGATAGTAGTTGTCCGAGTTGAGAACGGCGAAAGTGTCGTCGCCCGCGAACTCCTCGGCGGCGATTACTGCGTTGGCGGTGCCGAGCGGAAGTTCCTGAATCGCGAACTGAACGTTGATGCGTGTGGGCGTGACCTCACGCTCGTAATGATCGCGGACCTTCTGATGCTCCGGTCCGATCACGAGACACACGTCGGTGAATCCCGAGTTGGCGAGGGCGCTCAGGACGTAGTCGAGAAAGGGACGGCCGATCGGGATCATCGCCTTGAGGCCCGTGTCCGCCGCCGCGGACTGTTCCGAAGGCAGATGGGCGCTTTCGTCCGCCTTCCGCATGCGGGTGCCGAGTCCGCGGGCGAGAATCACGACTTTTGTTGTCATTGCAGCTACGGACCCTCGCGGGAATTACTCGGCGTCTGCGAAGGGGATGTCGATCTCCATTCCGTCGCGCGCGACGACGGTGTTGGGAAACACCTCCTTCGCCTCGCGCAGAAGATCGGCGGCGCTGAGCGAATAGCGCGCCGAAAGATGGGTGAGCACCAGCAGCTTCACTTCCGCTGCCTTCGCGACCTCGGCCGCCTCTCTCGCAGTGGAGTGGAAAGTGTCGATCGCGCGCTGAGCTTCCTCGTCGGCGAATGTCGACTCGTGGATCAACGCGTCGGCGCCGCGTGCCGCCTCGACGGTTCCCGCGCAGGGGCGGGCATCGCCACTGAACACCACTCGGCGCCCGGGCCGCGACGGTCCCACAAGCGACGAAGCCTCGATGACCTTCCCGTCCGGCAGCGTCACCGTCTGGCCGCGGTGGAGTGTGCCCCACATCGGGCCCTCGGGAATTCCCATTTCGCGAGCAAGGTCGGGATTGAATCGGCCGAGTCTCGTGTCTTCGACGATCGCATAACCGATGGCCATTTTCCCGCCGTGGTCCACCGGATACGGAAGGATGCTGTAATCTTTTCGCTTGATCGGCGTTTCAGGCGTGATCTCGCGGTACTCGATCGGAAACTTCTCCTTGTCGCTGCCGATGGCGATCGCGTTTCTGAGGAGCATCTCGGATCCCGGTGGCCCCCACAGCGTCATCGGGTCCTCGCGGCCCTGGAGTGCCAAGGTCCGAAACAATCCGATGACGCCGAGCATGTGATCGGCGTGCATGTGCGTGAAGAAGATGTCGCGGAGGGCGAAGCTGGTCCCGTAGCGCATCATCTGTCGCTGGGTACCCTCGCCGCAGTCGAAGAGCAGCGTCTCGCCCTCGCGAATCACCGCGACCGACGTGACGTTGCGCTCGACGGTGGGCCGCGAGGCGGATGTGCCGAGGAAGCGGATGGTGAGCGACATGCGCGGAATATACCGGCTTCATTATGAATGGCAGGAACGACCTTGCCTCCATGACCTCGGCGAGCCGCCAGTGAGATGGCGGAGGTGTCACCATCCCGCCAGCGGTCTAGCGGGGATTCACCGAAAGTGCGGCAAAAGGCTCATTTCGTCGAAACTTTGCGACTATGAATAGCGCACCTCTCCCTATATTTCGGAGGACGCTTTCCGGGGCAAACGATGGACTACAATCTTACTGCGGTTTATCTCCGCGTTCGGGAAGGCTACGTTGGCTTTGTTGAGGAGCTTGCGGGAGCCAACACGCAGGGAGCCACCCTGGAGGAAGCGCGCGTGAATCTGCGGGAAGCCGTCGAGCTGGTGATTGAGACGAATCGCTCTCTCGCAGGGGAAGCCGTTGAGGATGCTGAGGTAATACGGGAGCCGCTGAAAGTCACCACGTGAAGCGGGTTGACCTGATTCGGCATCTCGAGGCTCAGGGATGCCGCCTAGTCCGCGAAGGTGGGGGTCACTCAGTCTACTTCAATCCTTCCAGCCGAAAAATCTCGACAGTTCCGCGTTATCTCGGCCCGGAATATGAGCCGAAAGGAGCGTCGAGAATATGAAAAAGCAACCTAGAAAGACCCGAAAGCCTCTGCCGCGCTTTCGCTCGGAAGATGAGGAGCGGGAGTTCTGGGCGACGCACGACTCGACCGACTATTTCGATTACAGCACCGCGCGTGAGGTCATCTTTCCGAAGCTGCGACCATCGACGGCGACAATATCGCTCAGGCTGCCGCAAGGACTGCTCGATGATCTTCGCGTATTGGCGAATCAACGTGACGTTCCCTACCAGTCCCTCCTCAAGGTCTACCTCGCGGAGCGTGTTGCTGAAGAGCGGCGCGGGAAACCGCGGCGTCGCCAGCGCGCGAGTGCCTAGTCGTCGCGACGTGTCGGGCGACGCTCAGGCAGCAGACAAGAAGAAAGCGGCTCCGCGCAACAAAACATCACCGCGAGTGGTGGGTTGAGCCTAGGCGCTCCAGGACTACGTCGATAGCAGAGCGCCCGAGGGGCGTCGAAGTGCTCGTAAGGCATTGGCAAAATGAGATCGTTGTCGCTATTGAGTCTTTCGGGTGATACATCCATATTGCATCCAAAACGCATGTGACGGAGGTCCGGGGTGGCGACACTGACAATCAAGAATCTTCCTGATTCTCTCTACGAGCGGCTCAAGGCGAGAGCGAGAGAACATCGGCGGAGCATGAACAGCGAAGCGATCCTCGCGGTCGAGCGGGCGGTAGTCGATTCCGGGACTGTGGAACCCGAGGAGATCCTCGCGTCTCTTCGCCACGCCCGTGCCCGGCTCAACCGGGTGTTCGTCACGGATTCGGCGCTTCGGGTGGGGCGGAGTGACGGTCGTGCATGATCGTCGCTGATGCGAACCTCATCGCCTACCTGGTACTTCCGGGCGAGCGGTCGGAGCAGGCAGAGGCGGTTCTGCTGAAGGATCCCGTGTGGGTGGTGCCGGTGTTGTGGGCCAGCGAGCTGCGGAGTGTGGTGAGCCATTACGTAGGCAGCGGCGATCTGAGCTTAGCGCAAGGGTCTCGGGCGATGGACCGCGCGGCTGCGCTGGTAGACGGGCGGGAAGCACCGGTCGATTCGCATGAAGTTCTGGAGCTTGCGAAACGCTCGGGGTGTTCCAGCTATGACTGCGAGTATGTTGCGCTAGCAGTCTCGCTCGATGTTGTGCTCGTTACGTCGGATAAAGCAGTGTTGCGGGCGTTCCCGCGAGTGGCAATCGCCCCGGAGGTTTTTCTGAATGAGCCAACCGGGTAAGATGTGAGTCTCGAGCTGCGCGATCAG
>JBGPLS010000141.1:0-8581 GCA_041486565.1 Gemmatimonadaceae bacterium | reverse complement strand
TGCAGGCACCGGCTACGTAATTCGGGTTGTTCTGCTCACGCTGCGGGACAGGCGAATTGACGTCCGTGCCGAATGTGCCACCCTTGAAGTACGGCCCCGTCGGGAAGACCGTCTCCGCGCCGCGACCGTACTGCCGCATCAGGCGACGCATGTCACCCAACCGGTGAGACGTTAGAAACAGCCAGTACGCGCGCTCCTTGAAGAGCTGATCCACCTGGGCGGCCTTCGTCGCCTGCAGAGCGAGCGGCGGCAGCGAGCCCGCCGCATATCCCCGAAGCGTGAGGAGCGCGGAGTTGCTGCGGAGCGCATTCAATATTGCGAGCGCAGCCGCAGGATCGGTCTGCAGTGCTGCCTCAGCCTCGATCAACCGGGCTTCCACCCCGTCCGCAATCGTGCTGGGCGAGGACCTCAGCGGATACTTCTGCTGCACGAACTGAAACTCTCCCCCGGGAACGCCATTATCAAAACCACGTCCACCATTGTTTGGCCGGATGGCGTTGGCAACTCGCGGGTCAAACCCGGCGTTCTTGGTGTCGCCGTCGGTTTGATACGGCAGACCATTCCCGCCCTTGAGAGCCGCAACACCGAAGCGACCTACGTTGGTCGAGAGCGCCCACGTGCCGTTGTTCTGACCGCCCGTAGTCTCGGAGTGCTGATAATTGTACTGGAACGTTGTAAGTACTCCTGCGACTGCCAGTGCGGCGTTCGCGTAATCGCCCTTATCGAGCAAGGCGCGGCCTTTCCCCACCTGCGCCAGCTGCTTGAACGTCGTGGTGAGGGGGGCTCCGCTCACCGCCAGCGCCTGGTTGAACTTGGCAATGGCGCTGTCGAGCTGCTGGTTCACGGTGAGCGGCGGCCCAAATGTAAACGACCCATCGTCGTTCACCACGCTCACGGGAACCGCGCCACAGTAGTTCTCCGCAAGGAGCACATACGTCAGGCCGCCAAGCGCAATCACCTCCGGGAATCCCGCGCTGTCTCCAGTAGTCTTTGCGAACTTCTGCATTCCGGCGATCGCACGCTGAGCGAGCCCTCTGGCGCGATTGATGTCAACAAATGTGCCGACCAGGCTCGTGTTCCCGATTGTCTGCGCCCGCTGGTCGAACTCGATGCGGGTTGGGAACGTCTCGGTGTTGATGAATTCATCCGACAACGATGCGGACAGGTGCACCTGCTCCTCGTCTGAGCTCTGGCCATTGTAGGCAATGCCGAAGGCACCGATCGCGCCCGCCCGAAGCGCCGGAAGCGCAGACGGAGCATCCAGCGCCTCCGGCCTGGCGACGTCCGGATCCGTCACCGTTAGAATTTTTTTGCTATCGCATCCACTCAGCGACACGGCTGCAAATGCCGCAAGCGTGGTGAAAATGCCCAACCGGCTCGTGTGCCGACGGGCGAGAAGTCTATTCTTCATTGATTGGTCGCTCGGTCGGTGAGGGTTAGAAAGTGACATTTATGCGCGCCGTCCACGTCCGCGAAGGCGGGAGCGTGAGAAACTCCTGAGTGGCGAAGTTCGCTCCGGCGACAGAATTCACTTCCGGATCAAACCCCGTGTAGTCAGTCCAGGTCTTCAGGTTTCGTCCCGCGACGGTGAAGTCGAGGTTCTGGAGGCCTAAACCGTTAGCAATACGGTCTGGAGCTATGAGCGTGAACGAGAGCTCGCGGAGCTTGGTGAAGTCCGCGTTCTCGATGTAGCCGGCGTCGGTACCAAGCGCGATCGCAACACCTGCCGCCTGATCTGCCAGCGGCATCGTCTTGTCGAAAGACTCCTGACATGTGCCGAAGCTGCAATGAAACCGGCGCGTGTTGTTGAATAGCTTGAAGCCGCCCTTGTGGTCGACCAGCGCCGAGACCCTCAACAACTTGAAGAAGGTCATCGTGGGCGAGATCGAGTACTCCCGTTTGGGCAGAATGTTGCCGAGATACACTGTCGTGTCCCCGAGCTTGATCTCACTCCGCGCGATGATGCCGTCACCGTTGGCATCGGTAAAGGTGTACGGCCGCTGCCAGTAACCGCCCAGCGGCTTGCCAACAACGTTCTTCTGCTGCGTGTTGATGATGATCGGTGCAACCTTCGTCTTGCCGTCGGGAAGGAAGCCCAGAGTGAGCAGCGTGTTCTCGTTATTGGACGCGGTCGCTACGAAATTGAACGCCAGCGGTTCGCTGTCGAGGATATTTGCATCGAGCGAGAATTCGTCACCGATGTTGCTGACAGTGCCAAGGTTCTGGAACTGGCTGTTGCTGAGGCCGAGCGACGGCGCCAATGGGACGGCAACCAGCAGGTCGTCGGTTTTCTTGTTGTAGTGGGTGTACTCGAAGTTGACGCGCTGTCGAAAGAATCCAGCGTCGAAGCCGAGCTCCGTTTCCTTCGAGCGCTCTGGACGAAGTGCCACGTTACCGGTGCCGCCGATAGCGATACCCGGGACATCGGCACCGCTAACTGTCACCGTCGAGGCGTTGAAGAACGTGATTGCGTCACGGAAGTTCGGCTGGCGACCCGACCGGCCGTTGGATGCCCGCAAGCGCAAAGAGGTCAGCAGATCGGTCTTCGGGAAAAACGACTCCTCGCTCACCACCCACGAAGCGCCGAACGACGGATAGGTGATCGACCCGAATTTCTGACCGAAGGCGCTGTTCTTGTCGTTGCGAAAGGCTGCATTGAAGTACACACGGTCTCTCCAGCCGAGCTCCTCCGACACGAAATACCCGAGTGTCTTGTTGTCGGTGTTCACCTCGGCGACCGCGAATCGCGCTGTGGTGCCGCTGAGCGAGGACGTTCCGCCGAGGAGCTTGGCGCCAAATGCCCGCGTGCCCCGGACAAGCTCTTTGCTGAATCCCGTGCCTGCCGTCGTGGTAGTAGTGAGGGTCGTAGTCGGCGCCCATGTGGCGGCGAGATTACCCTGCGCGGTGTAGTCGTAGATCGAGTATGGATTGGACGACCGTTGTCCGTCCGGCAGCGCCCCGAAGAATACCGACGCGGGTGGAATCAGCTCGTTGTCGTACCGGCTGAGGTAGTCGAGGCCAAAGGTTCCCGTCGCTCGCAGCCAGGCCAGCGGTTGATACTTGCTGGTGATGCTGTTCTGGAAACGCTGAATGTCCTGCCGCGTCTGCCAGACGGCCTCCAAGACCTGCGGGATCTGTCCGTTCAGGTAGCCATGCGCGCAGCCTGGCGAAGGACACGCCTTTCCTGGAATTGAGTCGTCAAATGCGCTCCCCAGCAGACCAGACGAAACTATGCCCAGAATGTTGTTGTCGTTCTGCGGCAGGCGCAGGTGGTCTGCCAGGTAGTTGGTCCCGATCTGGATATTCCAATTATCAGTCAGCTGTGCGGTGAGATTAGCGCGTCCGCCCACGCGCTGGTCGACGTTCGCAGTGAACACCCCCTGCTGCCGATCGTAGTTGCCACCCATGTAGTAGGTCACCCGATCGTTACCGCCAACAGCGCTTATTCCGTACGCTCCCCGCTGGCCATTGATGAACGGGCTGTACTGATCGAGCGGACTGAAGCTGACGAGCGAGTCCGCATTCGGCGTGCACAGATTGCGAGTCTGGCTGTCGAGGTTGCAGTTACTGGTGCGGTTCCCCGCCGTGGTCCTCCCGACTTGTGCGTAGTTTCTCGGAAACTCGGTAACGTTGCGGATAGTGCCCGACTCCCCAAAGACGGTAAACCGGGTCTTGCCGGCACGGCCGCGCTTGGTGGTGATCTGGATTACGCCGTTCGCCGCGGCGGTGCCGTAAAGGGCGCCTGCCGCCGGCCCCTTCAGAACGTCAATCTTCTCGATGTCTTCCGGATTGATGTCGTTGAAGCGCGATGGAAGCTGACCCCCGACACCAATCGTCGACGACGCAGCATTGTTATCGACACGGATTCCGTCGACGATCAGAAGCGGGTCGTTGGACAGCGACAACGAGCTGGCCCCGCGAATGCGGATGCGCGCACTCGACCCGACGGTGCCGCCGGGAGTTGCGACGTCCACCCCCGGAACACGGCCGGTGATAAGCTGGCTCATGTTGCCGGCCGTCGCGAGCTTGGCGGGCTCCGGCGTCAGTGTGCCGACGGTGTTTCCCTGCTCACGTTTTCGCGTTGTCTCGCCTGTCGCCGTGGTCACGACTTCGTCGAGCCTTACGGCAACTGGTGTGAGAGCGAACTCGAGTGCAGTTACGTCCACGCCGCGGAGGGTGACAGTCTGGGTGACAGCCCTGTAGCCAATGCGCAGGACCCGCACCTGATAAACGCCAGGCTGCACATTCGCAATTCGGAATTGTCCATCTTCGGCTGTCGCCCCGCCACGCGTGGTGCCGACGATCTGTACCTGAGCCAACGGGATCGGTGCCCCGGACACCGCGTCCATCACCCGGCCGTTGATCGCGGCAGCCTGTTGACCTCCTGCCTGCGCCGGCGCGATCGCCATTACCATGGCAATAGACGCGATCAGCGACAGGGTCATCCGGACATAACGAATCATCATGCCTCCTCCACTGCTTTCCCCGAAGGGGTTGATATCGGCGCCGGGCGATTTGCCCGGCGCCCTGCAAACGACGGCGAAAAAACACCGCCGATCGAAGGCGAGCCTCAACAGTTCTTGTTGTCGCAACCAGGTGCAGTGGCTGCGTCCGGCAATAACGGTTGGCCTACACTTTCATTGATGGAACTGCCTAGTGCGGTGGAAAAACAAATGCTAGGCGGGAGGCGAGCTCGCGTCGAAGCTCCAGCTACTCCGCTGTCGCGCGGCGAACGATCAATGCCCGGCGAACAGCATGCGGCTGGTCCCAACCTCCGTCAGAAAAAAATCCGCCGGAGAGGTAGCAGACCCGCTTAGTTGGCGCAAAGTATACTGCGAGCGCACACAGCGTCAAGAGGTGGTGGCGACTGATGTGGTGGCGACTGACGGAGGCGACCGCCACGACGCAGCGGTGAGGGTGTCCTGTCGTCCCGCCAACGCCCCTCCCAGCCATCTCCGCAAGACGCCGTATGGATCTTTCGGGGACTTCTTGGCCAGAGCAATGATCCGGCCGATGGTGCGTTTCAGGTTCGCCCCTTCCCGCGCGTACACCGCATCGAACAGTCCCAGATCCCTCGCGTATACCCGCCGCGCGAGAAGCGACGCGTTGTCGAGCGGAACCCGCTGCGCATAGAGAGGACTCACCGTCCGCAATCTCGGTCCGATGTCCCTCACCAGTATCTGCCTGGCGCGCAGGTACACCGTGTCGCGCACGGCGATGCGCGCCTCCCGGCTGTCGGGATGCGCCTTGTACGCCGAATCCAGCGTATGTGTCAGCGCCGTCCAGAAATCGCCGAGGAGCTTTTCATCGTCCCATCCGGCATCGACCCGGTCGGCTGCCCCAGGCTGCCCCCTCGAGCGAAAGAATGCTGCCGCGCCGCGCGCTCCAACGAAGCTCGCGAACGACTCGTTGAACGCGGTGTTGCTCGGCGCATAGAACGTGTTGTGCGTCAGCTCGTGGATCACAGTGTTGACCAGCTCGAGCGAGTCCCGCCGTAGGCTCGTGCTCAGCAGCGGATCGTTGAACCAGCCCAGCGTGCTGAAGGCGTCCGAAGGACGCAGAGCCACGTCGTATCCGTCATCGTAAAACTCTTTGGCTGCCTTCCTCGCCGCGCCGAAATCGAAGTACCCCTTGTATGGAACGCGGCCGACGATCGGAAACCACCAGGTGTACGGCTCGAGCCGGTCGCGGTAGGCCGCCGACAGCACGAGAACCAGCGTGTCTCTGTCGAGCGGAGAAAATGTCGTGAAGCTCTCCTTCGCGCGCAGACGGATCGAGTCGCTGGCGTATGCCCGCGCGTCGAGAACGATCTGAAGCTTGCGGCGCGTGAGCGGGTCGACCGCCCGCGCCGAGATGAGCTCGGCAATCGGTTTCCGTCGGGCGAGGATCATTCCCTCTTCCCACGCTCCGCGGCTCAAATAGCAGCCGGTGGGCGTGAGAGCCAGGGCGACGATCAACACTCCGGCAGCCAGCGCGAGTGAGCGCCGGATTGGCGGGCGGCGTCCGTCAGTGTCGGTCATCACGGATTCTACACCTCGGGACCGGTTCAGTCACGGGTCCTTGACATCGGCTGACCGCCTTTGGATGAGTCTCGCGGGGACTTGCCGGGCCAGTCCCGCCAACCGCTATCGCCCGCCTGGCGGTTCGGATATTCTTCTCAGGTGTCCTTCGTCCACCTCCATTGCCACTCCGAGTACTCCCTCCTCGACGGCGCGAACCGCATCGATGACCTGATCGCCCGGGCGCTCGAATTCGAGCAGCCCGCACTCGCCATCACCGATCACGGAAACCTGCACGGCGCCTGGGAATTCCAGGAAAAAGCGCGGCAAGCCGGCATCAAACCGATCATCGGCATGGAGGCGTACGTCGCCCCGGGTGATCGCCGGAACAAGGAGCGCGAAGGAAACCGGAAGCCATACTACCACCTGATTCTCCTCGCCAAAAACAACACCGGCTACAAGAACCTCGTCAAGCTCTCATCGCTCGCCTACACCGAGGGATTCTATTCCCGGCCGCGCGTCGACCGTGAGCTTCTCGCCCGCTACCGCGAGGGGATCGTCGTCTCCTCGGCGTGCATGGCCGGCGAAGTCGCGCAGCACCTTCTCGCCGACAACTGGGATGGAGCACGCGAGGCAGCGTCCTGGTACGCCAATACTTTCAAGGACTACTACCTCGAAGTGCAGGCGCACGACACCGAGAACCAGGCGGAGCTCAACACGCGCGTCTTCCGCCTGGCGGAAGAGCTCGGCATACCCGTCGTCGCCACCAACGACTCGCATTTCCTGCGCGCCGAGGACCACGAGGCCCACGACATTCTGCTCTGCATCGGCCTCGGCAAGGACTACACGTCGAACGACCGGATGCGGTACAACGAAGGCCTGTACTTCAAGCATGCGGACGAGATAAGAGCCGCCTTTCCCAATCGTCCCGACGTTCTCGAGAACACCCTTCGCGTCGGCGAAGAGGCGAGCATCGAGCTGTCGAAGCAGTACCAGGTCCCCGCGTTTCCTCTCCCGCCCGGCGCGGAAAGCGAGAACTCACTGCTCATCGAGCTCGCCGAGGCCGGGGCACGTGAGCGGTACGGCGATCCGCTGCCCGATGACGTCCGCCAGCGGCTCGACTACGAGCTCGATGTCATAACCACTACCGGCTATGCCGGCTACTTCCTGATCGTCGCCGACTTCATTCGCGCGGCGCGGGAAAAAGGAATTCCCGTCGGACCGGGCCGCGGATCGTCGGCTGGGTCGATCGTCGCCTACTCGCTGAAAATCACCAATCTCTGTCCGCTCCGTTTCGATCTTCTCTTCGAGCGGTTCCTGAATCCGGAGCGCGTGTCGATGCCCGACATCGACGTCGACTTCTGCATGGAGCGGCGGGGCGAAGTGATTGACTACGTCCGCGAGAAATACGGCCGCGACTCCGTGGGTCAGATCATCACCTTCGGGACGCTCAAGTCACGCGCGGCGGTGAAGGACGTCGGCCGTACTCTTGGCTTCACGCCCGCCGAGACCGACGCGCTGGCGAAGCTGATCCCGAACTCGCCGAACTATTCGCTCACCGTCCGCGAAGCGATCGACCGCGTGCCGGAAGTGAAGAAGCTCTACCACGACGAGGAGCGCTATCACGAGCTGCTCGACTTCGCGATCGCGCTCGAAGGACTCTCCCGCCACGCGGGTGTGCACGCCGCGGGAGTGGTAATCGCTCCCGGCCCGCTCGACGACTACGTCCCGATCTGCACGCAGAGCTCGCGGGGCGCGGGCGCGAACGGCGAAGAGGGCATCGTCGTCACGCAGTACGACATGAATGCGCTGGAGAAGGTCGGGATGCTCAAGATGGACTTCCTCGGCCTGACGACGCTCACCGTCATCAACGACGCGCTTGCATCCATCCGTGACCGTACCGGATCAGCCCCCGATCTCGACACGCTCCCGCTCGACGACGCGCAAGTCTACCGGATGCTGCGCGCGGGAAAGACGGCTGGAGTGTTTCAGTTCGAGTCGCCGCTGGCGACCGACATGGTGCGCAACATGCGCTGCGACCGCTTCGACGACCTCGTCGCCTCGAACGCGCTGATGCGGCCCGGCCCGCTCGACGCCGGGATGCACAAGGTCTATTGCAGACGCAAGAAGGGCGAGGAGCCGGTCACGTATCTACTTCCGGAGCTGAAGGAGATACTCGAGCCGACCTACGGAGTCATCACCTATCAGGAGCAGGTAATGCGCGTGGCGCAGAAGCTGGCGGGAATCTCGCTCGCCGAAGCCGACGTGCTGCGCAAGGCGGTGGGCAAGAAAGATCCCGTCCTCATCCGCCGGGAGCTCGGGAAGTTCGTCGAGAAGTCGGTGGGTCGTGGCTATGACCGGGGAATCATCGCCGAGATCTCCGGGCAGCTGGAGACCTTCGGCCGCTATGGCTTCCCGAAGGCGCACTCGGTCGCATACTCGATCATCGCCTACCACACCGCGTGGCTCAAGATCCATTATCCCGCGGACTTCATGGCGGCGCTCCTGTCGTCGCAGATCGGCGAGACCGACAACGTCGTCAAGTACATCAGCGAAGCACGCGACATCGGGATCGACGTTCT
>JBGPLS010000140.1:0-8611 GCA_041486565.1 Gemmatimonadaceae bacterium | reverse complement strand
TCGCGCTGCCGAAGTAGCCGCGCGAGACGTTGATGGTGTGGGGTTGCTGCGCGCCGAGTTCATGATGCTCGAGGCGCTCGAGCACATGCACCCGCGTGCATTCCTCGCACAGCACAGCGGCGACGAGTTCGTCCGCCGGATGGCCGACAGCCTTCGTGTGTTCGCGCAGGCATTCGCACCGCGTCCTGTCGTCTACCGCGCGATGGATTTTCGGTCGAACGAATTTCGCAATCTGACCGGTGGAGCGGCTTACGAGCCGACTGAAGCGAACCCCATGATCGGCTACCGAGGCTGTTTCCGCTACACACGGGAGCCCGATCTGTTCGCCCTCGATCTGCGGGCGATCGCCGAGGTGCGCCGTGATCACGAGAATCTCCATCTTATGATCCCGTTCGTTCGCACGGCGCACGAGCTCGAAGCGTGTCTCCGACTCGTGGATGCAAGTCCACTCGGCGGCGATTCACGGCTCGAGCGGTGGATCATGGCGGAAGTGCCATCGGTCGTCTACTGGCTCCCGAAGTATGCGTCGCTCGGCATCTCGGGAGTGTCGATCGGATCGAACGATCTCACACAGCTCGTGCTCGGCGTCGATCGCGACAGCGAGCTGTTTGGCGCGTCATACGACGAGCGCGATCCCGCCGTGCTCGACGCGATCCGGTCGATCATCGCTGAGTGCCGCCGGCTCGGACTCACCTGCTCGATTTGCGGTCAGGCCCCGTCGGTGCATCCGGAATACGCTGAACGGCTGGTCGAGTGGGGCATCGATTCGATCTCGGTAAGCGCCGATGCCATCGACCGCACGCGTCGCAACATTGCGGTCGCCGAGAAGAAGCTTCTCCTCGGGCGGGCGCGGCTGGCTGACGCCGCGAAATGAGGGTCTGATGGCTAGGAAACCCATTCCGGTTTCAGGCGCAACGGCGCTCGTTCTTGGAGGTGGAGGAGCCCGTGGCGCGTATCAGGCGGGCGTGATGCGTGCCATTGCGCGGACATATCCGGAGCTGGAATTCCCGATTCTCACCGGGATTTCGGCCGGAGCGATCAACACCGCCTTCATCGCGGCTCACGGGGAAACGTTCGCACAAGCCGCCGACGAGCTGGCGAGCCTTTGGCTCTCCATCACGCCCGACCAGATATACCGTGTCGATGCGGCGTCGTTGATCCGGAACGTGATTCGTTGGGGGTGGCGCCTCGCGTCCGGCGGGATCAGTGACGCAAACGAACAAACGCGCGGCCTCGTCGATACTGCGCCCCTGGTGCAGCTCCTTCGCGGCGCGCTGTCGAAAGGTGCGGACGGCACAATTGACGGGATCGAGCGCAACATTGCGAGTGGACGGCTTCAGGCCGTGGCACTCAGCGCCACGAGCTACTCCACCGGACAGGCGGTGACCTGGGTGCAGGGCGGCGGATTCAGGCTTTGGCAGCGCCCGCAGCGCCGGTCCGAGCTGGCCCGCCTGGGAATCCAGCATGTGCTGGCATCGTCGGCCCTGCCGCTTCTGTTTCCAGCGGCGAAGGTTGGAAGTGAGTGGTACGGTGACGGCGGTATCAGGCTCACGGCCCCCTTGTCGCCGGCACTCCATCTTGGGGCTGCGCGAATTCTCACCATCTCCACTCGCCGAGCGCGGACACGGCTCGAGGCTGGAGTGTCGCAAATTGCCGGATACCCTCCGCCGGCGCAGGTGCTCGGCGTCCTCTATAATGCCGTCTTCCTCGATCTCATCGATCAGGACATCCTTCGGCTGAAGCTGATCAACCGATTGCTGGCCAACGTCCCTGAAGGCCACCGCCGCGGGATGCGCGAAGTCGACATTCTGGTGCTTCGGCCGTCACAGGATCTTGGTCGAATGGCGCGGGAATACGAGCCGCGCCTTCCTGCGTCTCTGCGCTTCCTGACTCGGGGTTGGGGCACGCGACGGACAACGAGCCCGGACGTGCTGAGCCTCGTGATGTTTCAGCCGGACTACATTCGAGCCTTGATGGAGCTGGGGGAGAAAGACGTGGAGGCCCAGACCGGTCGCATCGACGCCTTCCTCAGGAGAGCGGGCGCAGCCACGAGCGATGCGCCGACGCGTGCTCTCGTCGAGGAATCGTCTCTCGGTTAGGCGGTGTTTGCGGCTTCGATGGTGCCTTCGGCGGTCGACGGCCGAAACCGAAGACTGGCGGCCATCCCGCCCAAACGATCGAGATGCTCCGCCGCCTGGCCGGAGACTTCCTCGACCGAGGCGTCCTGATCGAGCGCGGCACGTACCGCGCCCTCGGCCTCAGCTGCATGATCCTCCAGAAAGCGGTGTGTGAGGTACAGCTCGCGGACGCTCGCCTGCTCGAGCGCCCGTCGCGTCTCCGCCGGGCCCACGAATCCAAGCCCATTAGCGCCAGCCAGCTCCGCGATTTGGGCGACTCGTCGGACGTCGAGCGCATTGCGCAGCTGAGACGCTCCGGCGCGCGCGGCCTGGGAGATGTCCGCAAGAGAGGCGTGGATGTCGAGAGATGTGAGCTCCAGCACGCGATTCGGCGCGACCGCGGCGAGGCGTTGCGCCAGACGCGCGACGACCCGCTTGATGCCCCCGAGGAGAATCCACTCGTCGCACGCGGCGAGATTACCGATGCGCTCGACAGTGTCCGCCAGCATGCGATCTCGTCCCTCGAGCAAGGAGCGTTGCGCCGAGTCCCGCCCGGCGGATCCGCGTGTTCCAGTGTGGAACCCCTGCCGCGGCGGACCACCCATATGCAACGGGGGTTCGACCACGTGGTGAGCGCGCACCGTCTCGACGCGATCGAGTTTCCCGAGGCGATATCGATACAGATCTGCCTTGCTCGCGTCGGCAAGGGCGACGAAAACGGGGCGGCTCTGCTTCAAGGCGCGCATGTAGGGCGCGATACAAACCCCCGTGCTCCACACCGCCAGGGTCGGTACCGGCGCGGGGAGTTGTTGAGCGTGACGAACGCCGTCAGCGGCAATGAAAGCGACCCAGCCGGGCGCGCCGATGCCGCCGCGGAAGCCTGCAAGCGCCGCATCGAGCTGGCCCACGCACCGCTCGAACTGCTCGCGCTCGTCGTGCGGAGATCCCTCGAGCCATGTGCGGAGATCCGTCAGGCCATGATGGAGCTGCATTCGCCATGAACGCTGTATCGCCGGGTCTGAGGCGGTTCCGTCGACGTACACGCTCAGAACGCGCTCACCACGAAGCGAGCGGTGGAGCGCTACGAGTTGGGTCTGGGTCAGCATTTGTGGTTCGCCTCTCAGTGGTCTCGTCCGTAGACGAACCCTACGCACCTTTGTCGAGACACGCAGTCGGACCAATTACCCGGCTGCTGTCGGCATTTCGCCCACAACGAGTGTGTGCGCTAGCATTCGAACAGCAGGACTACTACAGCGCCTGGCGCTGGTAACGAGGAGGAATGACGGCCATGGCCAGAGTTGCAGGAAAGGTTGCGATGGTGACGGGCGGTGCGATGGGTATCGGCAAGGCCTGCGCGGAGCTTCTCGCGGCTGAAGGTGCCGCCGTGGCTGTAACCGATCGCGAGACCGCCGCGGGCGCGAAGGTCGTCGATGCTCTCGTCGCGCTCGACCGCCGCGCCATTTTCGTCGAACACGATGTCAGCCGGGAAGACCAGTGGCAGAGCGCAGTGGACGTGGTGGTGAAGACATTCGGCAGGCTCGACATCGTGGTCAACAACGCCGGGGTCGGCTGGTTCGGCGACGTCGAGCATACTACGATCGAGGATTGGCACAAATTGATGAGCGTCAACCTCGACGGCGTGTTCCTTGGGATCAAACACGCAATTCCCGCCATGCGCGCCGCTGGCGGCGGGTCGATCATCAACCTCTCCTCGATCGAGGGACTTGTCGGTGATCCGGCGCTCGCCGCCTACAACGCGAGCAAGGGTGCGGTGCGCCTGCTCACGAAATCTGCAGCGCTTTACTGCGCCCGTGCGGGTACGAAGATTCGCGTCAACTCGGTACATCCGGGCTACATCTGGACACCGATGGTACAGCGCGCGCTCGAGGCTTCTGGGCGCGCTGACGAGATGCGGCGAACGCTCGAAGGTCTCCATCCCGTCGGTCACCTCGGTGAGCCGAACGACGTCGCCTATGGCGTGCTCTACCTCGCGTCCGACGAGTCCACGTTCGTCACCGGATCCGAGCTGGTGATCGACGGTGGCTACACCGCGCAATAGCGCGACGAATGTGGGGGCGTGTCGGACAGCTGCTCTACTTGATGGCGCCGGCGTATCTCGCCAACATGGCGCCGCCGTTCGCGCGTTTTTGGACGGGCTGGAACCGTCCGATAAGTGAGCGGTGGCTCGGCTCGCACAAGACTGTGGTCGGCGCAGTCGCGGGCCTGGGCGTCGCGATGATTGCCGCATTGCTGCAAGCACGGATCCACTGGAGCGGCGGCGTCGTGGACTATGCCCGATGGCCGCTCATCGGGTTGCTGCTGGGCGGTGGCGCAGTCAGCGGCGATCTGGCAAAGAGTTTCGTGAAGCGACGGTTGGGAATCGCGCCAGGCGCGCGCTGGATACCGGCGGACCAGTTCGATTTCGTGATCGGCGCTCTCGCCTTGATCGCTCCGCTGGCCAACTTCTCCTTGTGGGACATAACCATCACGCTCGCAATTACCTTCGTCGGCGACGTCATGGTGAATCAGCTCGCGTTCAGGTTTGGCGTTCGCAACACGGCCTGGTGATTACATATTCACGTAAGGAGGCAACTCATGTCGATGAAGCGCGCACTCGAGTGGATTTTCGCGATCAGCCTCTTTGGCGTCGTGTTTTCAGGAACGCTCACCTATCGTGAGCTCTTCGGGACGACGGCGGCGGTGTGCCCATCACCGGGCGCGCCAGGTACCGTGTTCGGGTACCCGGCGTGCGTGTATGGCCTGCTGATGTACGTCGTTCTCGCCCTGATCTCAGGATCGGCGCTCTACGGTGGGCGTCGTTCATCCGTCGCCGGCTAGCCGGTGCCGACGCCCCGCGCATCGCCAATCGGAATGCTGCTCGCGCCGCAATCAATTGCGGTGATCGGTGCGGCGCGCCGCGCCGACTCGATGGGACATCAAGTCCTTCACAATCTCCTCGCGTTCGGGTTCACTGGCGCGGTCTATCCCGTCAACCCGAAGGCGAGGTCGATCTGCGCCGTTCGCGCCTACCGATCTGTCGCGGAGGTGCCGGATCCACTGGATGTCGCGGTGATCGTGGTACCGAGGGAGCAGGCACTCGACGTCGCCGAAGAATGCGGAGAGTCCGGCGTGAAGGGGCTCATCGTGATTTCGGCGGGCTTTCGCGAGGTCGGGCCGGAGGGCTTGGCGAGGGAGCAGAGGCTGCTGGAGATCGTGCGGCGTCACGGCATGCGCATGGTCGGCCCGAATTGCATGGGGATCATCAACGCCGATCCGGCCGTGTCGATGAACGCGACGTTCGCCACCACCATGCCGCCGTTCGGCCACGCCGGCTTCGTGTCGCAATCCGGCGCGCTCGGGTTGAGCGTGCTCGATTACGCACGCGAGTACGGAATCGGGATTTCACAATTCGTGTCGGTCGGCAACAAGGCGGACGTGAGCGGGAACGATCTGCTCGAGCATTGGGAGCGCGATCCATTGGTCACCGTCATCCTGATGTACGTCGAGAATTTTGGTAACCCGGCGCGTTTTCTGGAGATCGCGGGTCGTATCACCAAGACCAAGCCGATCATCGTCGTGAAGTCCGGCCGCTCACGCGCCGGCGCGCGGGCGGCCTCGTCGCACACCGGCGCGCTCGCGGCCAGCGACACGGCGGTAGAGGCGCTCATCTCGCAAGCGGGAGTGCTGCGCGCCTCTTCCATAGAAGAGCTATTCGACATGGCGATGGCCTTCGAAGTCCGTTCGCTGCCGCGCTCTCGCCGGACGGCGGTTCTCACCAACGCGGGTGGGCCGGGCATTCTTGCTGCCGACGCCATGGAAGCCTGCGGGCTCGATCTCGTGGAGCTGAGCCCGGCGACGGTCGACAAGCTCCGGCCGCTCTTTCCGGCGGAAGCATCCATTCGGAATCCGCTGGACATGATCGCCTCGGCGACGCCGGCCGGCTACAAGTCCGCAATGGCCGCTCTTCTGAGCGACCCGGCGATTGACGCGGTAGTGCCGATCTTCGTGCCGCCATTTGGGATCAAACAGGAAGATGTCGCCGAGGCGATCGTCGGTGCCGCCAACACGACCGCCGACAAACCGGTCCTCGCCGTGCTCATGGGACGGGACGGATTACCACTCGGCCGGGCCGAGCTGCACGAGGCGAAGATCCCGACGTACATCTTTCCCGAATCGGCGGCGCGCGCCCTTGCGACGCTGAACCGGCATGTCGAATGGGCGGCACGGCCACCGCGATCCTGCACTCCGCTGGCGGATGTCGATCGCGTCGCCGCGCGGGCGATTCTCGACCATGCCAGGAACGAGGGACGAGAACAGCTCACGCAGCTCGAGGCGCTCGATCTGCTTCACGCCTACGGCGTACCGACTGCGCGGGGTAGATTGGCAAGCAGCGCAGATGATGCCGCGCGCATCGCCGCCGAGCTCGGATATCCCGTCGTTCTCAAAATCGTGTCGCCCGACGTGATTCATAAGACCGAGGTGGGTGGCGTTCGGCCCGGAATCTCCTCCGATGCCGAGCTGCGCTCAGCCTACGATGAGATGCTGGAGCGCATCAAGGCGGCTGCACCGGCCGCTCGAGTCGCCGGAGTGTTGGTTCAGGAAATGGTCTCCGGTCAATGCGAGACCATCGTCGGCGTGGCTCGCGATCCATCGTTTGGCCCTCTCATCATGTTCGGGCTTGGCGGCGTGTTCGTCGAAGCGCTGCACGATGTCGTCTTTCGCATCGCACCGGTGGACGAGACCGAGGCTCAATCGATGATGGCAGCCATTCGCGGTGCGCCAGTGCTCGACGGCATCCGCGGCGCGCCGCCGGTCGATCGGGCGGCCGTGGCATCTGTCATCCGCCGACTCGGCCAGCTGGCGATCGACTGTCCCGACATTCTCGAGCTCGACGTAAACCCACTTCTCGCGCAGACGCGCGGGGCGACCGCGGTGGACGCGCGCGTCCGGCTCGCGGTGGCGCACGAAGGAGTGTCTGGCCGCCAGCGCTGATCACTTGCCTGCGGACGCGATGATCATCGCCGGCGGCGCAAGCGTGTGACAACCTTGCCCGCCTCACGAAGCCAGAGGACCGCGCTCGAGGCGGCAACACACCGCAGCCAGTCTTCTCCACTGAGACCGACGGTCCCAAACGCCCGCTGCATAATCGGCACGTAGAGAACCAGCAGTTGCAGCACGAGCGACAGCCCGATCGCGGCCCAGAGCCAGCGATTCGCCAACAGGTGAACGAACGCGCTGCGTTCGTCCGAGCGCGCATTGAGGACGTTGAATAGCTGCGCCAACATGAGTGTCGTGAAGGCCATCGTCTGCGCGTACCGCAGGTTGCCAGTCCCGGCGATGAACCCACCCGGAAGCGCCGAATCGAGGACGAGCAGCGTGATCGCGGCGGTGATTGCCCCCACGAAAAAAATGCCGCGCCACATTTGAGCCGTGATCACGCCCTCACCGTGCGGCCGCGGTGGCCGACGCATCAGGCCTTCGTCAGCCGCATCCACGCCGAGGGCGAGCGCCGGCGCGCCATCGGTCACCAGGTTGATCCACAGAATCTGCGTCGCGAGCAGCGGCAGCGCGAAACCGCCTGCTGGCCGGAGGCCGATGCGGTCGGCCAGGAGCAGGCCGAAGAACATCGTCAGCACTTCACCGATGTTCGACGAGAGCAGGTAGCGAAGAAACTTCCGGATGTTCGCAAAGATTGCGCGCCCCTCCTCGACCGCCGCGACGATGGACGCGAAGTTGTCGTCGGCGAGCACGATGTCGGCCGCTTCCTTCGACACGTCAGTCCCCATGATTCCCATCGCCACGCCGATGTCGGCCGTCTTGAGCGCGGGGGCGTCGTTCACGCCGTCGCCGGTCATGGCCACGATCGCGCCGCCGCGCTGCAGCGCCCTGACGATCCGCAACTTGTGCTCGGGATTGACGCGCGCGTACACCGAGACATCGGCAACGAGCCGCTCGAGCGCGTCATCCGTCAATTGCTCGAGCTCCGTTCCCGTCGCGGTGCGTCCGTCCATGGCGATGCCGAGCTCCCGGGCGATGACCGCGGCGGTTCTTGGATGGTCACCTGTGATCATCAGCGGACGGATACCCGCGCGCTTCGCGCGCGCGACAGCATCTACCGCCTCGGCGCGCGGGGGGTCGATCATGCCGATCAATCCCGCGAACACCAGATCCTGCTCGACGGATGCGTCGATCCCGCCGTCTTCGCTGGCGACGGCCACGTCGTCGGGCAACCGGCGAATTGCAACACCGATTGTGCGAAGCGCCTGGTCCGCCAACTCCTCGTTGGCATGGCCGATCTCGGCGCGGCGCTCCGCCGTCAGAGGCCGGGGCTCGTCACCAACCAGCTCGCGCGAGCACCGCGCGATCAGCACGTCAGGCGCCCCCTTGGTGAACACCACCAGCCGCTCATCGCGCTCCCGGTCGCGATGCATCGTGCTCATCAGCTTCCTTTCAGAAGAGAACGGAACCTCTCCGACGCGAGGCAGGCGGGCGTC